>NZ_JCAFSW010000008.1:0-205413 GCF_059369635.1 Stenotrophomonas sp. YJH_SMC_58 | reverse complement strand
TCCCGAACTCGGAAGTGAAACGCAGCTGCGCCGATGGTAGTGTGGCTCAAGCCATGCGAGAGTAGGTCATCGCCAGGGTTTACACCCAAAACCCCGCTGCTCACGCAGCGGGGTTTTTCTTTGTGCGCAGTAAATGCGGGTAGTGCCGGCCGCTGGCCGGCACCCGATGGCATTACATCACCCGGTAGATCCACGCCATGCGTGGATGCCCTCTGCGAGGAGCCAAGGCGCCAACCAAGGTTGGCCGCTACCAACAGCAGGCCCGCACAGCAATCGATTGCCGGGCAGCAGCCGGCAACTTTGTGCGCGGTAAACACCGGGTAGTGCCGGCCGCTGGCCGGCAACCCGATGGCATTACATCGCCCGGTAGATCCACGCCATGCGTGGATACCCCCTGCGACGAGCAGCGGTGCCAACCAAGGTTGGCCGCTACCAACAGCAGGCCCACACAGCAATCGGTTGCCGGCCAGCGGCCGGCACTACCAGGGGCAGGTCACGCATAAAAAGACGGCGCCCTGCGGGCGCCGTCCTGATCAAACTCGAATGGAAGGTCCGGATCAGGCGACCCGCGAGACCTCGAGCGGTTCCTGCTGGCGGAATACCGAGACTGCTTCGGTCAATGTGCCGGCCTGGTTCTGCAGCTCGCGTGCGGCAGCGGTGGCTTCTTCCACCAGCGCCGCATTCTGCTGCGTGGCCTGATCCATCTGCACCACTGTCTGGTTGATCTGCTCGATACCGATCGACTGCTCCTGCGACGCCGCGGATATCTCGCGCATCAGGTGGCTGACATCCTCCACGCCGCCGACGATTCCCTGCATGCGCTGGCCGGCATCGGCCACCAGCTGGGCACCTTCGCCCACCTGCCGGCCCGCTTCGTCGATCAGCTTCTTGATCTCCTGTGCGGCCGCCGCCGAACGCTGCGCCAGCACGCGCACCTCGCTGGCCACCACGGCAAAGCCTCGGCCCTGCTCGCCGGCGCGTGCCGCCTCCACCGCTGCGTTCAACGCCAGGATATTGGTCTGGAAGGCAATGCCGTCGATGACGCCGGTGATGTCGCCGATCCGCTTCGAGGCACCTTCGATGGCCTGCATGGTATCCACCACCCGCTGCATGGCCGTGTTGCCGTCACTGGCAGCGTTCTGCGTGGAGGCCGCCAACGCACTGGCCTCACGCGCATGGGCGGCGTTCTGGCGCACGGTGGCGGTCAGTTCCTCCATCGATGCTGCGGTCTCCTGCAGGTGCGCGGCCTGGCGCTCGCTGCGCTCGGACAATGCGCCGTTGCCGGCCGCAATCTCGCTGGCGGCGGTACTGATCGACGCCGCACATTCCTGGATGCGGCCGACCATGCGTGCCAACTGCCCGGCCGTGGCATTGGCATCGCGTTGGATGGCAGCGAAGGCGCCGTGATACTCGCCGTGCATGCGCCGATCCAGATCGCCGTTGGCCAGTGCCGAGAGCATCTGCCGCACTTCGTTGACGGTGCTGCCGAGCGTATCGAGCAGCTGGTTGATGCCACCGGTCAGGCCATCGAGGAAGCTGGCGCCTTCAGTGGCCTGCAGGCGCTGGTCGAGGTCACCGGCCGCTGCCGCTGCGACGATGCCGGCCACGGCATTCTCCAGCGCGAGCTCATGGGTGCGGTCATGCCATTCCACGGCGAAGCCCAGGCGCACGCCCTGCGCGTCGAACACCGGTGTGACCACCTGCGCGAAGTGCACCGGGCCGATCTGCACCTTGCCGTTGTGCGCTACCTGCAGGCCGTTGAGGATCGCGCGGATGCGGTCCGGGTTGGCGTGGAAACGATGGATGCTGCTGCCGACCAGGCGCTCGGCGTCGAAATCGGGGAAGGCCTGTCGCAACGTCGCCTGCTGGTTGCGCAGCAGTGCCACCACCGAGCGGTTCACGTAGCGGATCACATGGTCGTTGTCGGCGATCATCATCGCGGTGCGCGAGGCATCGAGGGCCTGGCGGATCTGCGCGTTCTCGGCATGTGACGCGGCTTCGCGCCCACGCTGGGCCTGCACGTGGCGTGCAGTGTCGGCCAGGGCATGGGCCAGTGAACCCGGCGCATAGGCGCCGGTATCGGCATGCGCGCCAAGATCGGCACCGGTGGCGATATCGCGTGCGAGCGCGGCAAGCCGACGCGGGCCGTGGCCGAGGGCCTCGGTCTGCTGCCGAAGGCGCAGTGCGACCTGGCCGAGGAACAGGGTCAGGCCCGCGAGCATGCCGGCCTGCAGCAGCGTCGGCCACAGCGCGGCACCGCCCTGTAGCGGTGCCAGCAGGGCGAGGGTACCGACGCCACCGGCCAGCCACACCGGAAGGCGATCGCGATGGCCCAGCAGCACGCCCAGCAGCAGGGCAATCGGCAATGCCGGTGACAGGCTGATGATCGCGCACAACACAGCCAGCTGCAGCGACAACAGCAACGCCAGACCGTTGCGGGCGACGGCCCGGCCCGCCTGGGCCCCGCCCAACCACGCGGCTGGCAGCACGGCGACGGCCGCCAACGCGGCAGCCTGCACCTGCGGGCCGCGCAGGGCCAGCGCCAGGCCAGCCAAGGCCAGTACCGCGCTGCCGATCAGCAGGCGGCGGTCAGCGCGGTGCGCGAGCTGCTGCAGGTGCGGCAGGCGGGCGGTATCGGGGGGACGGGAGGATGCAACGGACATCGGCGACTCCTGGATCAGCAGACGACAACGGCCACGCCGCGGCGCACGCAGGAGTGCGTGACCAGGGCGCGAGCCGGGAATTCGGGGAATGCGACGCGATCAGCGACGCGGAGACGGGACACCGCGGCCACATCCTGTGGGTGACGGTGCAATGGAGCAGGCATGCGGACTTCCTTGCAGAACCAGACACACGCCGCAGGCCCGACCGGACCTGCGTGCTGCGGACGCAGGGGCCCGCAACTGATGTATCGGCCGCAGACGCGCAGAGTGAAGCGCGCGGATACCTTTGCTCAGCCCGCGTTGTCGTTGCTGAAGAAGCGCAGGATCACGCCTGCGATCTGTTTTGGATCTTCCATGTGCAGGTGATGGTTGCCGGGAAACACCGCCAACCGCCCATCGCGCAGGTGCTGCAGGCGATCGCTGCGCATCGGCTCGGGGTAGTAGGACTGCGCTGGCGTGGCATAGATCACCTGCGTCGGGCAGGCGATGGCCTGCAGCAGGTTGTCGATCTGGCCTTCGCTGAGACGGATCGCAGTGGGCAGCATCAGGCGCGGATCGCTGCACCAGCGGTAGCCACCCTCGACCGGTTCCACGCCGCGCTCGACCAGCAGCCGTGCACAGTGCTCGCTGAGCTGGTTGGTCATCATCCGTGCGCGGATCGGCGCGGCGAGGTCGGGGAACACGCGCAGCTGCTTGCGTGCCAGCGCCCGCGTCGCGTTCACGTGTTCGCGCAGGCGGTTGGCGGTTCCTTCCTCGGGGCCGCGCAGGCCGCCGAGCGCTTCGATCGCCACCAGGCGCTCGACGCGGTCACTGACCGAGGCGGTGAGGCTGGCGATGCCGGCGCCCATCGAATGGCCGAGCAGGTTGAAGCGGTCCCAGCCCAGTGCATCGGCGACGTCGAGCACGTGGCAGATCGCGGCGGCCGTGGTGTAGCTGGCACCGGCCGGCAGATGCGCGCTGTGGCCATGACCGGGCAGGTCGATGGCAACCAGCTGCAGCGACGACAGGTGCGGCGCCAGCGGCACGAAGCTGGCCGCGTTGTCGAGCCAGCCGTGCAGGGCCAGCACGCGCGGGCCATCGCCGTGGTTGCGCAGGCCGGCGACGCGCGCGCCACCGACCTCCAGTTCAAACGGTTGCAGACTCATGCCAGCGAGGCCACGGCCAGCCGCGCAAGCGCGCGTGCGTGCTCCGGTTCGGCGTTGAGGCAGGGGATGTAGCGCATCGTCGCACCGCGCTCGGCCAGTGTTTCGGTGAACCCCAGCGCGACTTCTTCCAGCGTCTCCAGGCAGTCGGTGGCGAAGCCGGGGCACACCACGTCGATCTGCTTCACGCCGGATTCGGCCAGCGCCCACAGGCTGGGCTCGGCATACGGCTGCAGCCAGCGCTCGCGGCCGAAACGCGACTGGTAACCCATCTGCCACTCGTCCCTGCCCAGTTCCAGCGCCTTGGCGATGGCCTGTGCGCTGGCCTCGCAGCGCTGCGGATACGGATCGCCGGCATCGGCCAGGCGCTGCGGGATGCCATGGAAGGAGAACATCAGCATCTGGCCGCGACCGTGCTGTTCCCAGTAGCGACGGATCGAGCCGGCCACGGCCTCGACCCAGCCCGGATCGACCGAATAGTCGCGCACCAGGCTGACGGTCACGCCAGGATTGCGGCGCTGCCAGGCATCGACGCGGTCTTCAACCGAGGCAGTGGTGGTGGTGGAGTACTGCGGATACAGCGGCAGCACCACGATGCGGCGCGCACCATCGGCTGCCAGGCGGTCGAGCTCGCTGGCCAGCGCCGGTTCGCCGTAACGCATCGCATGGCGCACTGTCAGGGTCGGCAACAGGGCCTGCATCGCCTGCGCCAGCTGGCGCGTATGCACCATCAGCGGTGAGCCGTCGGGCAGCCAGACCTGGGCGTACTTGGCCGCCGAACGACTGCTGCGCAGGGGCAGGATCAGTCCGCGCAGCAGCGGCTGCCACAGCAGTGGCGGGATCGCGACCACGCGGCGGTCGGACAGGAATTCAGCCAGGTAACGGCGTACGGCGGGGGCCGTCGGCGTCTCGGGCGTGCCTAGGTTGACCGCCAGCACGGCGGTATCGGGTGCGTCGAGCATGGCGGTATTGTCGCCGATCCGGTGTCGCGCCGGGATGCAGGGTTCGGATTGCAGGCATAGCGCGCATCAATGTGAGCAGGGAACGCTCATTGGGGATTCATGACAACGCTACTAATTTCAGTCACTTGCTATATCTTCCTATGGACTGACTTCTGGAGCCTGCCATGCGTCGCCCGATCCAAGCCCTGCTGATCGCCGCCAGCCTGCTGTCCAGCCAGGCCATGGCCGGGCCGCAGGAAGACCAGCGTGCGCGCAATGCCGTGCGCGTGCTGGCTGAAATCCAGGAAATCCCTGAACAGGGCATTCCGGATAAATTGCTGGACGAAGGCCGCGCGGTCATCGTCATTCCCGACACGATCAAGGCCGGTCTGGTCATTGGCGGCCGTCGTGGCCACGGCCTGATGTCGGTGCGCATGCCCAACGGCGCCTGGTCCAACCCGGTGTTCGTGAAGCTCACCGGCGGCAGCATCGGCTTCCAGGCCGGCGTGCAGTCCTCCGATGTGGTGCTGGTGTTCCGCAACGACCGCAGCCTGGACAACCTGGTCAACGGCAAGTTCACGCTGGGTGCCGACGCTGGCGTCGCCGCCGGTCCGGTGGGCCGCAACGCCGCCGCGGCCACCGACGGCCAGCTGAAGGCCGAGATCTGGTCCTGGTCGCGCGCCCGCGGCCTGTTTGCCGGCGTCGCGCTGGATGGCGCGGTGCTGCAGATCGACGATGCCGCCAATCTGGACGCCTACGGCAGCAACACTACGCCGCGGATGATCTTCGAAGGCCGCGCCGCCGGTTCGCCGTCGATGGATGTGGTCGCCTTCCGCGATCGCCTGGAAGAGGCCACCTACGCGGCGCGCAACAACCGCAGCGGCAACGGCGGCAGCGCGCCGCGCCCGGCTGCCGCCCCGGCCGCTGCCCCGGCGCCTGTTCAGGCAGCACCGGCTGCGCCGGCTGAGGCCACCACCGCGCCGCTGCAGAACGTGCCGCAGACCCCGCCGCCGCAGCAGCAGGGCTTCCAGCCGGTGAATGACGGCGAGATCCGTACGGAAACGCTGGGCGGAAACTGACTTTCGTCACGCGCGCCGGCTGACAGCCGGTGCGCTATGCTCGACAGCCTGATCACTAACGTAACGAGCGTCTTTATGGGCAGTTTCAGCATCTGGCATTGGTTGGTCGTGCTGGCCATCGTCCTGCTGGTGTTCGGCACCAAGCGCCTGACCAGCGGCGCCAAGGACCTCGGTTCGGCGGTCAAGGAATTCAAGAAGGGCATGCGCGACGAGGACAAGCCGAACGCGCAGCTGGGCGATGAGTCGCGCAGCCAGGACGCGTCGCGCACCGCGCAGGACGAGCACGACCGTAACGCTCGCTGATCCGGAGCGGTTGCGGTGTTCGATATCGGCTTCAGCGAGCTGCTGGTGATTGCAGTGGTCGCCCTGGTGGTGCTCGGTCCCGAGCGCCTGCCCAAGGCGGCCCGCTTCGCCGGACTGTGGGTGCGTCGCGCCCGCAATCAATGGGATTCGGTGAAACAGGAACTGGAGCGCGAACTGCAGGCCGAGGACATCAAGCGGCAGATGCAGGACGTGCGCCAGGGCATGCAGGACACCGAGAACCAGCTGCGCGCCAGCGGTGAAGCGATCCGTCGCGAAGCCCAGCAGGCGCAGCAGCAGGGCGATGACCTGGTGCAGCACGTCCGTGCACCGGCGCCCGCGGATCTGCCGCCGCACATGAGCGCCGCGCCCGATGCCGTTGAACCAGCGCAGGACGGTGGTGCCGCCGAGCCGGTTTCGGCCGCGCCCGCTGAAGCTGGTACGCCGCCGCCGGCGCAGAGCCCGGAGCGCCACCCATGAGTGAACAGGATTTCGGCGAGAGCTCGCTGGTAGAACACCTGGTGGAACTGCGCGGCCGGCTGGTGCGCGCATTGCTGGGCCTGGGCGTGGTGCTGCTGGCGCTGCTGCCGTTCACCCAGAAGCTCTACAATGCGCTGGCCGAACCGCTGGTCTCGCAGCTGCCGAACGGGCAGACGATGATTGCCACCAACCCGGCCGGTGCCTTCTTCGCACCGCTGAAGCTGACCTTCTTCGTCGCGTTGTTCGTGGCGGTACCGTGGCTGCTGTACCAGCTGTGGGCGTTCGTCGCGCCCGGTCTGTATGCACGCGAGAAGCGCCTGGCGGTGCCGCTGCTGGTGTCATCGGTGCTGCTGTTCTACACCGGTTGCGCCTTTGCGTATTTCCTGGTGCTGCCGGCGGTGTTCCACTTCCTCACCACCTTCAGCCCGGACGTGATCGCAATCACACCGGATGCGAATGCCTATCTGGACTTCGTGCTGGCGATCTTCTTCGCCTTTGGTGGCAGTTTCGAACTGCCGGTGGCGATGGTGATCCTGGTGCTGCTGGGCTGGGTGACGCCGCAGCAGTTCAAGGAAGGCCGCGGCTACGCGATCGTCGGCATCTTCGTGCTGGCGGCGGTGCTGACCCCGCCGGACGTGGTGTCGCAGCTGATGCTGGCGATTCCGATGTGCCTGCTGTACGAGCTGGGCATCCACGCCGCGCGCTGGCTGGTGCCGTCGTCGGTAGTGAAGAAGCCCGCCGCCTGAAAGACAAAAAGGGGACGGAGGGGATTAAGTCGTTAAAGGCAAAAACGACTTAATCCCCTCCGTCCCCTTTTCTATCCACGCATGGCGTGGATCTACCTGCGTTCTGGTCAGGCGTGGAACACGTCGCTGGAGGTCGGCGTGGTCGGGATCGGCGGCGCCGCGCGGCTGCCGCGGTGCACGAACATCTGCTTCCACGCGGCGTAGACCGCGCCGACATACAGCGGCATCAGCACCGTGGTCAGTACCAGCTGGGCGATGAAGGCGGCGGCCAGCGGGCCGCCGATCAGCATCGCGATCTGGATCACGATCACGAACAGGATGTACATGCAGAACGCGGCGATCAGGCCGAGCGCGGCGAACACGATCATCGCACCGATGTTCTCGATGCAGCCCTGCAGGCTCAGGCGCAACGCGTGCATGCCGCTCTGCTTGTCGAACACCACCAGCGCCGGCTGGGTGAACATCGCCAGCGACAGCGCGACCGCACTCAGGAACACCAGCAGCATCCACAGCGCGATGCGCTTGGCCGGCAGGTTGGCAACCAGCGCGGCGGCATCGTCCGGCTTGATCTGCTGGCCACTGCGGCTGATCTCTTCCATCTTGGTCATGACCTCGCTGAAGGCGGTGAAGCCCTCGCGGCCGATCATCAGGAACAGCAGCGCGCCCAGCAGCAGCACCGCCAGCACCTGGATCGCCAGCGGCACCAGCAGGTGGCTGACGCGGTGGTCGCGGATCGGCTGCAGCAGGTGCGAGGCCAGGCCCGGGCGGCCTTCATCGATCTCGCCCACGGCATACAGCATGCCGCCGAACATGATCGGCGAAATGGCCAGCGTCATAAGCTGCACGGCCATGCCGGCAGCGCCGGGAATCAGCGTCGACAACAGCGTGACCACCCAGCTCACCAGCAGCCAGGTCAGGCCGATCCGGGCCAGCTGCAGCGGCGCACGCCGGTACAGCGAGAACGTATCCAGCAACCACTGGGCGCCCGCCGAAGCCGGCAGCTTGCGAATCTCTTTCATGGACATCCGGGAAGGACAGGAGGGGGCCGGGCGGCTGCCCGTGCCGCCGATTATCCCTGTTTTGCCGCCGGCTGGGCTGAAGACAGCCGCGCCTGGCGGACGAAGCGGCGCAACAGCTGGCGGGCCAGCGGCGCGGCACTGACCGCGCGCTCGATGCTGCGGGCGCAGCCGCCATGGCGGCCGATGCAGTCGGCGCGGGCACGCACGTAGCCACGCATGTGGTGGGTGGCGAACTCCGGATGGAACTGCACGCCCCAGGCCTGGCGGCCCCAGCGGAAGGCATGGCAGCCATCCAGCGGTGAACGGGCCAGCACCTCGGCACCATCGGGCGCGCGCAGCACGGTCTGCAGATGGGTGGCATGGGCGGCAAAGTGCTGCGGCAGGCCCTGGAACAGCGGGTCCTGCGCCGCCTGCGGCTGCAGTTCCAGTTCGATCGTGCCGGACTCGCGGCCGGCCGGGTTGTAGGCCACTTCGCCACCCAGCGCATGTGCCAGCAGCTGATGGCCGTAGCAGATGCCGAACACCGGCAGGTCGTCGTGGGCGGTCTGGCGCAGCCACGCGGCGCTGCGCTCGCTCCAGTCGGCATGGTCGGTGACGAAGGCGGCCGAGCCGGTCACCAGCACGCCGGCGAAGGCATGAGGGTCGGGCAGAGCGCCACCGTGCTCGACATCGACCACCACCGTCTCGTGTTCTTCCAGCCCGGCGGCGACGCGGATCCAGTGCGGAAAGCGCCCGTAGCGGCGCAATGACGGCACCGGTCGGCCGGTTTCAAGGATCAGGAACGGGGCTGGGTTCATCCGGGGGCGGCAGCACTGACAGGACTTCCTCGATTGTAGTCAGCCCCTGCGCCACCTTTTCAAGCCCGGCCTGGCGCAGGGTTCGCAGCCCTTCAGCCCGCGCGGCACGGGTGAAACCGGCCAGGTCCATGTCGGCGCGGATCTGCCCGCGCAGCCGCGAACCCAATGGCAGCAACTCATACAGCCCGATGCGGCCGAGGAATCCGGTGCGCCGGCATTCCAGGCAACCGACCGGCCGACAGGGCGTGGCGGCATCTGGATATGCAGCATGGCTATCAGCCAGCACCGCCCAATCGGCCGCGCCGAGGCTGTGCGGCTGCTTGCAGTGCGGGCACAGCGTGCGCACCAGGCGCTGGGCGAGGATGCCGTTGAGGGTGCTGGCCAGCAGGTAATGCGGCACGCCCAGGTCGAGCAGGCGGGTGACCGCCGAGGGCGCGTCGTTGGTATGCAGGGTAGACAGCACCAGGTGGCCGGTCAGCGAGGCCTGCACCGCCATCTGTGCGGTCTCCAGGTCGCGGATTTCGCCGATCATGATGATGTCCGGGTCCTGCCGCAGCAGGGTGCGCACGCCGCTGGCGAAGTCCAGGTCGATGTTGGCCTGCACCTGCATCTGGTTGAACTCGGGCGCGATCATCTCGATCGGGTCCTCCACCGTGCACACGTTCACGTCCGGCGTGGCCAGCCGCTTCAGCGTGGAATACAGGGTGGTGGTCTTGCCCGAGCCGGTCGGGCCGGTGACCAGCACGATGCCGTGCGGGCGCTCGACCAGCGCATTCCAGCCGGCGGCCTCCTGCGGGCTGAAACCGAGCTGGTCGATGCTCTTGAACGCGGCATCCGGGTCGAAGATGCGCATTACGCACTTCTCGCCGAAGGCGGTGGGCATGGTCGACAGGCGCATCTCGACCTCGCGGCCACCCGGCGAGCGGGTCTTGATGCGGCCATCCTGCGGGCGCCGGCGCTCGGCCAGGTCCATGCGGCCCAGCACCTTGATGCGGCTGACCACGGCGGTCATCACCGCCGGCGGTACTTCGAACACCTTGTGCAGCACGCCGTCGATGCGGAAGCGCATGCGTCCCATCTCGCGGCGCGGCTCCAGGTGGATGTCCGAGGCGCGCTGCTCATAGGCGTACTGCAGCAGCCAGTCGACGATGTGCACGATGTGCTGGTCGTCGGCATTGACGTCGCCGGTGCGGCCCAGCTCCACCAGCTGCTCGAAGCTGGGCAGGGTGGTGCTGGCCTCGCCGCGCACATCGCCACGGGCGCCGCGCACCGAGCGGGTCACCCCGTAGAACTCCATGGTGTAGCGGTGCAGGTCCAGCGGGTTGACCACCGCCAGCTCGATGCGGCGGCGGGTCAGGTGCTGCAGGTCACGACGCCATTCCTGCACCAGCGGCTCGCTGGTGGCTACCAGCACGCGCTCGGCATCCACCGCCAGTGGCAGGAAGCGATGGCGGCGGGCGTAGGCATGCGACACCAGCGCGGTCACCGCAGCGACGTCCACCCGGGTCGGGTCGATGCGCAGGTAACGGCTGCCGGTGCGCTGCGCCAGCCACTCGGTCAGGCGTTCCAGGGTCAGTTCGCCGCCGCCGGTGGCGGCCAGCTTGAGGTTGGACAGCAGTACCAGCGGATGCACTTCACTGGCGTTGCGCGCGCCCTGTGCGGAAAACCGCATGCGCTCGCGGTCCTGCTCGGCCACCAGGCCATCGGCGGTCAGGGCCGCGGCAATCTGCTCGAAATGCAGCCGTCCCCAGGGCAGCGGGACGCCGTCCGCCTCGCCGGGCGTGCCTGCCGGCAGCCGATGTTCCATCTGCCTGCTCCTCCCGGGTACGGAATGCCCCGCAGGTCGGCCGTTATACTAGCGCACCCCCTTGCCGGCCAAGACTCGTACGCATGTCCGCGACCCCGACCGTTCCGATCACCTTCCAGGGCCTGATCCAGACCCTGAACCAGTTCTGGGCCCAGCAGGGCTGCGTGCTCATCCAGCCGCTCGACCTGGAGGTGGGCGCCGGTACCTTCCACCCGGCCACCTTCCTGCGTGCGATCGGTCCGGAAGGCTGGAATGCGGCCTACGTGCAGCCGTCGCGGCGCCCGACCGATGGCCGTTACGGTGAGAACCCGAACCGCCTGCAGCGCTACTACCAGTACCAGGTGGCGATGAAGCCGGCGCCGGACAACATCCAGCAGCTGTACCTGGATTCGCTGAAGGCACTGGGCATCGATCCGCTGGTGCACGACCTGCGCTTCGTCGAGGACAACTGGGAATCGCCGACGCTGGGCGCGTGGGGCCTGGGCTGGGAAGTCTGGCTCAACGGCATGGAAGTGACCCAGTTCACCTACTTCCAGCAGGCCGGTGGCCTGGAATGCCGCCCGGTGCTGGGCGAGATCACCTACGGTCTCGAACGCCTGTGCATGTACCTGCAGAACTGCGACAACGTCTACGACCTGGTCTGGACCTACGGCCCGGACGGCCAGCCGGTGACCTACGGTGACGTCTACCACCAGAACGAGGTGGAGCAGAGCACCTACAACTTCGAATACGCCGACGTGGAAGAAATGTTCCACCGTTTCGACGCCTGCGAGCGTGAGGCGCAGAAGCTGGTGGAAGTGAACCTGCCGCTGCCGGCCTACGAGCAGGTGATGAAGGCCAGCCACACCTTCAACCTGCTGGATGCGCGCCGTGCGATCAGCGTGACCGAGCGCCAGCGCTACATCCTGCGCGTGCGCGCGCTGGCCCAGGCGGTGGCCAGGGCGTACTACGAGCAGCGCGAGAAGCTGGGCTTCCCGGGCGCGAAGAAGGCCTGACGGTCCTCCCGCACCGACCCGCTTTTCATCAACTACCCGGGGCGCCGGACGCGTTGCGCGCTGCGCCCCCACCACAGGATCGAACCGATGAGCCAACTGTCCCCCCTGCTGATCGAACTGGGCACCGAGGAACTGCCGGTCAAGGCGCTGCCGGGCCTGGCCCAGGCGTTCTTCGACGGTGTCGTCGAAGGCCTGCGCAAGCGCGGCGTCGCGCTGGAACTGGACGATGCGCGCCCGCTGTCGACCCCGCGCCGACTGGCCGTGCTGCTGCCGGGCGTCGGCCTGGAACAGCCGGAGCAGCACAGCGAAGTGCTGGGCCCGTACCTGAACATCGCGCTGGACGCCGAAGGCCAGCCGACCAAGGCGTTGCAGGGCTTCGCCGCCAAGGCCGGGATCGACTGGACCGCGCTGGAGAAGACCACCGACAACAAGGGTGAGCGCTTCGTGCACCGCGCGGTGACCCCGGGCGCGAGCACCGCCAGCCTGCTGCCGGAGATCCTGCGCGAGGCGATCGCGGCGATGCCGATTCCCAAGCCGATGCGCTGGGGCGACCACGCCTGGGGCTTCGCCCGCCCGGTGCACTGGCTGGTGCTGCTGCACGGCGCCAACGTGGTCGAGGCCGAACTGTTCGGCCTGCAGGCCGGCCGCGTCAGCCGTGGCCATCGCTTCCACCATGACCAGGCGGTGTCGCTGGCGCAGCCGCAGGACTACGTTGAAGCGCTGCGCGCCGCGTTCGTGCTGGTCGACCCGAGCGAGCGCCGCGCGCGCATCGTCGCCGAGGTCGAGGCCGCTGCGGCCAAGGCCGGTGGCAGCGCCCGCATCACCGACGACAACCTGGAGCAGGTGGTGAACCTGGTCGAATGGCCGTCGGCGGTGCTGTGCAGCTTCGAGCCCGCGTTCCTGGCGGTGCCGCAGGAAGCGCTGATCGAGACGATGGAGATCAACCAGAAGTTCTTCCCGGTGCTGGATGCCGCAGGCACGCTGACCGAGAAGTTCATCGGCATCGCCAACATCGAATCGAAGAACGTGGCCGAAGTGGCCAAGGGCTACGAGCGGGTGATCCGTCCGCGTTTCGCCGATGCCAAGTTCTTCTTCGACGAGGACCTGAAGCAGGGCCTGGTGTCGATGGGTGAGGGGCTGAAGACGGTGACCTACCAGGCCAAGCTGGGCAGCGTGGCCGACAAGGTGGCGCGCGTGGCTGCATTGGCCGAAGTGATCGCACCCCAGGTTGGCGCCGATGCCGCGCAGGCCAGGCGGGCTGCCGAACTGGCCAAGAACGACCTGCAGTCGCGGATGGTCAACGAGTTCCCGGAGCTGCAGGGCATCGCCGGCCGCCACTACGCCGTGGCCGGTGGCGAATTGGCCGAGGTGGCGCTGGCCATCGACGAGGCCTACCAGCCGCGCTTCGGTGGTGATGACATCGCGCTGTCGCCGCTGGGCAAGGTGCTGGCGATTGCCGAGCGCGTCGACACGCTGGCCGGTGGCTTCGCCGCAGGCCTGAAGCCGA
The DNA here is from genome assembly GCF_059369635.1 of Stenotrophomonas sp. YJH_SMC_58. Taxonomy (NCBI): domain Bacteria; kingdom Pseudomonadati; phylum Pseudomonadota; class Gammaproteobacteria; order Lysobacterales; family Lysobacteraceae; genus Stenotrophomonas; species Stenotrophomonas sp. YJH_SMC_58. The sequence continues at coordinate 191,937 of NZ_JCAFSW010000008.1, read as the reverse complement.
CCGGCAACAAGGACCCGTTCGCCCTGCGCCGCAACGCGCTGGGCCTGGCCCGCACGATCATCGAAAGCGGCTTCGAGCTGGACCTGCGCGCGCTGCTGGCCAGCGCCAACGCCGGCCTGGCCGCACGCAACGTGCAGGCCGACGTTGGCGAGCTGTACGACTTCATCCTCGACCGCCTGAAGGGTTACTACGGCGACAAGAACGTGCCAGCCACGCACTTCAATGCGGTGGCCGAACTGAAGCCTGTCTCGCTGTATGACTTCGACCGCCGCCTGGACGCGATCGGCACCTTCGCCGCGCTGCCGGAAGCCGAGGCGCTGGCTGCGGCCAACAAGCGCATCCGCAACATCCTCCGCAAGGCTGAAGGCGACATTCCGGCCCAGATCGACCCGGCGCTGCTGCAGGAAGACGCCGAGCGCGCGCTGGCTGAAGCGGTCACCGCGGCCATCGACGACACCGGCACCAGCCTGCACCAGAAGGACTATGTGGCCGTGCTGGCACGCCTGGCGCGCCTGCGTCCGCAGGTCGATGCGTTCTTCGACGGGGTGATGGTCAATGCGGAAGATCCGGCGCTGCGTGGCAACCGCCTGGCGCTGCTGACGATGCTGGGCGAGCGCCTGGGCAAGGTGGCAGCGATCGAGCATCTGTCGAGCTGATGCCCGTATCGGTAGTGCCGGCCGCTGGCCGGCATTGCCACCGCGCATCGCATCGACCTGTGGATTGCCGGCCAGCGGTCGGCACTACCGGAACACCGTCGGCGGATGTCCATCGGGGTCATCGCCGGCATCGCGCACGATGCCGGCATCCTCGGCTGCGATCACGAGGATCGCCACAAAGGCGCGTATTTTGACCGCCACTTAACAACCGATCCCGAATGACGTGATGCATTTCGCATCGTCACCTTCGGTCGGTATGCTGTGCCGCATGCAGCCAAAGAAATACGCCCTGCCGCTGATGGTCCTGTCGCTGGCCGCCACCTCCGTGGCCCACGCGCGCGGCACCATCGACAAGGTGGACATCAAGGGATTGGACAAGGGCGACGACGCCGCAATCATCGAGAACATCCAGGAATCGCTGTCGCTGTACGACACGATCGGCAAGGAACAGGGCGAATCGCGCCTGGAGTACCTGCTGTCACAGGCCGAGCGGCAGACCCGCCAGGCACTGGAACCCTTCGGGTACTACAACCCGGTGATCAAGGTCGAGGCGCCGCGCGAGGACGAGCATGTGCGGGTGCTGATCCATGTCGACAAGGGCACCCCGGTGACCGTTCGCCGTGAGCACATCGACATCACCGGGCCGGCGATGTATGACCAGTACCTGCAGGACGACCTGGCCGCGTTCAAGCCCCGCAAGGGCCAGCGCTTCGAGCACACGCAGTACGAAGCCAGCAAGATCACCATCACCCGTCGCCTGGCCGAGCGTGGCTACTTCGATGCCGACTACACCCAGCGCCAGGTGCAGATCACCCGCGCCGACAACGCAGCCGACATCGACCTGACCTGGGACAGCGGCCGCCGCTACAACATGGGGCCGGTGCGTTTCGAGCAGGATTACTTCGTCGACAAGCTGTTCGACCCGCTGGTGTACTGGGAACAGGGCAGCTACTTCCACGAGGGCAAGCTGGACCGGCTGCGCGAGTCGCTGACCAAGCTGGACTACTTCAGCGTGATCGACATCCAGCCACGGCCCGACCAGGCCGATGCCAACGGCGAAGTGCCGGTGGATGTGAAGCTGACCCGCGCCAAGCGCACCATCTATACCGCGGGTCTGAGCTACGGCAGCGAGAGTGGCCCGGGTGTGCGCGGCGGCATCGAGCGGCGGTTCCTGAACAACCGCGGCCACAAGATGAACACCCAGCTGGACTATGCGCAGAAGCGCAAGAGCCTGGTGACCAGCTACCGCATCCCCGCCTTCAACTGGCTTGACGGCTGGTACACCTTCGCCGCCAGTGCGTATGACGAGCAGACCGATTACATCGACCTGCGCAACTTCAAGCTGATCGCCAGCCGCAGCGGCGAGATCAACGAGCACTGGACCGCGATCGCCTCGATCAACGCACTGCGCGAGCGTTGGCGCTATGCCTCCGGCACTGAATTCACCGATGCCGTCTACAACACCTCGACGCTGGTGTACCCGCAGATGGTTGCCGACTACGTCAACGTCGACGACGAGATGTTCCCGCGCAAGGGCATCAGCGGTACTGCGACGATGCGCGCCGGTGTGGAGGGCGCGGGTTCGGACACCAGCTTCGTGCAGGCCAACGCCGTGCTGCGCTGGTACATCCCGGTGGGTGAAAGCAACCGCCTGATCCTGCGCGGCGAGGGGGGTACCACCTGGACCAGCGATCTGGTGGCGATGCCGCCGAGCCTGCGCTACTTCGCGGGTGGTGACCGCAGCATCCGCGGTTACGCCTACCGCGAAGTCGGCCCGCGCACACCCAAACCCGACAAATACGCGCTGGGCGCCAAGAACCTGGTGATCGGCTCGGCCGAGTACGAGCACTACTTCAATGGCGGCCCGTGGGGCGCGGCGGTGTTCGTCGATACCGGCAGCGCATTCGACAACACCATTGATCTGCACACCGGCGTCGGCTTCGGCGTGCGCTGGAAATCGCCGGTGGGCCCGGTGCGCGTGGATATCGCGCATGGCCTGAACAACCCGGATTCGCAGTTCCAGCTTTACCTCAACATCGGAGCGGACCTGTGAGCCCGCCCGCACCCACCCCGAACACGCCGCCGCCGCGCGTGCGTTTCTACCGCCGCCGCCGCTTCTGGGCGTGGTCCGGCGTGGGCGTGATCGGCCTGGTGCTGCTGGCGTTGCTGGCGGTGTACTGGCTGCTGCAGACCGTGGCCGGCCGCGATGTGCTGCTGGCACAGGTGGTGGCGCGGCTGCCGGTGGGCGCCAGCTTCACCTGGGACAAGGTGGACGGCCCGGTGGCCGGTCCGCTGACCCTGTACAACGTCGACTTCCGCTACGACGACATCCATTTCCACGCCGAGCGCGCGCACCTGGAGCCGGACCTGCGCCCGCTGCTGGGCCGCAAGCTGCTGCTGGACAAGCTGGAGCTGACCAACGCGACGCTGAACCTGGCCAAGAGTGACGAGCCGTTCAAGCTGCCGTCGTGGCCCGATTCGCTGCCGCAGATCGAAATGCCGCTGGCGATCCAGGCCGATGCCATTGCCATCGACGGCTTCCGCATCAGCCAGGCCAACGAGCCGGTGATCGACATCAGCCGTGTGCGGGGTGGCATCGAGATCGCCAACGGCGAGTTCCAGGCGCACAAACTGGTCGTGGACAGCGACATGGGCAATTTCACCGCCCAGGGCCGCTACATCCCGGCCAAGGACTACGACACCGACGTGACCGTCACCGCAGTGTTGCCGGCCCCGCGTGGGCGTACCGCAGCGACGGTGGGGCTGGTGGCACGCGGTGACCTGGCGCACATGGAAGTGGCCGTAGCCGGGCGCGCGCCGAAGCCGCTGCACGCGATGCTGGTGTTCGATGGCCGCACCGATCCGAGCTGGAGCGCCAGCATCCGCAGCGACGAACTCGATCTGGCGCTGCTGTCGCCGGCACTGGCCAGCTCGGCGATCGCACCACTCGCACTGGACTTCACCGCGGCTGGCAAGGGCGGCAACGCCAACCTGCGTGGCAAGGTGAAGCAGGGTGATCAGGAGCTGGAGCTGGCACCGTCGGTGGTGTCGCTGCAGGACCAGGTGCTGAAGGTGTCGCCCCTGCTGGTGAAAGGGCTTGGCGGTGAGGCACGGCTGGAAGGCACCGCCGACTTCAGCCAGGAAGACCAGCAGAAACTCAATTTCTCGGTGGTCGCCCATGACCTGACCTACGTGCCGGCGCCCGATCCGAACACGGCCGGCAGCGCACCGGTGCCGGTCACCCTGAAGGAAGCGCGCTTCGGCCTGGCCGGTACCTTGAAGGCGTGGGCCGCGATCGGCCGTGCCGATGTCGAACGCGAAAAGCAGAAGGCACAGCTGCAGTTCGACGTACGCGGCAATGACCAGGCCGCGTCGATCCACCAGCTGCAGGCGCAGACGCCGGGTGGGCAGCTGCAGGTGGAAGGCCAGGTGGCGTGGGCACCGCAGCTGGACTGGGATGCCAAGGCCACGCTGAAGGACTTCGACCCCGGCTATTTCGTGCCGGGCTGGAACGGCCGCCTGTCCGGCAACCTGGCCTCCAAGGGCCGCCAGCTGCCGCCGCCGGCAAACGCGCCGCCGGGCACCGCCGGCACGCTGGAAGCCACCGTCGACCTGCCCTCGCTGAAGGGCATCCTGCGCCAGCGCAATCTCGACGCACAGGGCAAGTTCGCGCTGCAGGGCGCGCAGGGCCAGGGCGATCTGAAGCTGTCGCTGGGCAGCAGCCGGGTGACCGCGTCGGGCAAGGTCGGCGACCGCCTCGACATCGACGCGCGTTTCGAACCGCTGCAGCTGAGCGATCTGCTGCCCGGCGCCGATGGCGGCCTGCGTGGACAGGTACAGGTGAAGGGCCCGCGCGATGCGCCGGACATCACCGCCGACCTGGTCGGCAACAACCTCAACTGGGACGGCTACGGCGCCGAGAGCGTGAGCATCAAGGGCCACCTGCCATGGCGCGGCGACAGCGGCACGCTGGCGGTGCAGGGCCAGCAGGTCAACGCCGGCATGCTGCTGGAACGCTTGAACGTGGATGCGCAGGGCAGTGTCTCCAACCTGCGCCTGGCGGCTCAGACCCGCAACGAGATGGGCGCGATCGAGCTGCAGGGCAGCGTGCGCCAGCAGGGGGCGCAGTGGCGTGGCGAGCTGGCCTCGCTGCGCATCGCACCGGTGAAGGGTGATGCGTGGTCGCTGCGTGCACCTGCGGCGTTCGCGATCAACGGCAGCACCTACACCCTGTCCGAAGCCTGCCTGGCCGCCGCCAGCAGCGGCGCGCTGTGCGCACAGGCCAACTGGCCGCGCGAAGGCCTGGTGGTGCGCAGTGACGCGCTGCCGCTGGCGCTGGTGCAGCCGTGGCTGCCGCCGCAGTCCGGCCGCCGCGTCTATCTGCGCGGCGATGTCAGCCTGGACGCGCAGATCCGCCCGCGTGGCAATGCCTGGGAAGGCCATGTAGAGGTGCGCTCGAAGGAAGGCGGCGTGCGCCTGGGCGAGAACCGCAACACTGTGGGGGATACCACCCGCGGCGAGCTGGTGCGTTATGACCAGTTCTCGCTCAAGCTCGACATGACCCCGGCCAGCATCAAGGGCTACCTGGGCATGGGCTTCCAGGGCAACGGCTTCGTCGATGCCAGGATGCAGACCGGCTGGGAGGCCAGTGCGCCGCTGAACGGCGAGCTCTACCTCAACATGTCGCGGCTGTACTGGCTGGAGCTGTTCTCGCCGGACATCGTGCGCCCGACCGGCCTGATCGAGGGCCACGTCAGCCTGCGCGGTACGCGCGGGCAGCCGTCGCTGGGCGGCGACGCGCAGCTGAGCAACTTCAAGGGCGAATTCCCCGCGCTGGGCCTGACCTTCGACCAGGGCAAGGGCAGCTTCGTGGCCCAGCCCGACGGTTCGGCAAAGATCACCGCGCAGGCCAACTCGGGCCAGGGCACGCTGTACGTGGATGGTGGCCTGTCGTGGTTTGGTGATGCACAGCCGCTGCAGCTGAAGATCCACGGCGAGAACGTGCTGCTGTCCAACACCAGCGAGCTGCGCATCGTCGCCAACCCCAACCTCGACTTCACCCTGGCCAAGGCGGCGATGGAGCTGCGCGGCACCGTGCACGTGCCCGAGGCCGACATCGATCTCGAACGCCTGGATCGTGGCACCTCGGTGTCCGAGGACGTGGTGGTGCTGGACCCGGCCGACCCGGAAGAGTCGCGCACCTCGCCGCTGGACATGGAGCTGACCGTCAGCCTTGGCGACAAGGTCAAGATGACCGGCTTCGGCCTGAAGGGCGCGCTGACCGGCAAGATGCAGGTCTGGGCCAAGCCTGGCCGCGAAATGACCGCCAATGGTGGCCTGGAAGTGAGTGGTCGCTACAAGGCATACGGGCAGGACCTGACCATCACCCGTGGCAACCTCACCTGGAACTACAACGCGGTGTCCGACCCGCGCATCAACATCCGTGCCGAGCGCCGGATCGGTGATGTCACCGCCGGCATCGACGTGACCGGGCGTGCACAGCAGCCGCGCGCGGACGTGTGGTCCGAGCCGGCGATGTCGCAGTCCGAGGCACTGGCCTACCTGGTGCTGGGGCGCAGCCTGACCGGTGCCAGCAGCGACCAGGCCCAGCAGGTCAACGCGGCCTCGGCGGCGCTCTCGGCTGGCAGCGGCCTGCTGGCGTCGCAGCTGGGCGCCAAGCTGGGCCTGGACGATGCCGGCGTGAGCCAGTCGCGCGCGCTGGGCGGCTCGGTGATCGGTGTTGGCAAGTACATCTCGCCCAAGCTGTACGTCGGCTACGGCGTGTCGCTGGTTGGTGCCGGTTCGGTGATCACGCTGAAGTACCTGCTGCGCCGCGGCTTCGACGTGGAAGTGGAGTCGAGCACGGTGGAAAACCGGGGGTCGATCAACTGGCGGCGGGAGAAGTAACCCGCCGCCTTTTCTCCGGTAGCGCCGGACCCTGCCGCGCCCGATTCATGTGAGAGATTCGTGTTGGTCAGTTGTCTTTGGCCAGCTGTAAAGAAGCGCGGCGCTCAAGTTCGTCCAATGATCGCCCGTCAGCCGATTTCCAGTCGTCCCATCCGTTGGATGGTCGTCCAAGCAGACAACCAGAGGCGGCGCTGGGAGATCGGAACTGATGATCCTGAGTGAATCGGATGTTTCGGCCGTCTTCGATGATTACTTTCTCGGCGAGCAGCTGCTCTCGAACCGCTCTGGAAGCGGCGCCGAAGGACGCGACGACCTCCCGACGCCCCACAGATCCTTTGAGGACAACCATTCCTTCGCTGCCGTAAAGTCCCTTCGCTTCCGTATCAGGGCCTTTGCAGAGAAGTTCTGTTGCTTGGCTTCTATCTGCGAGTGGTTTGAATGGTGTGTAGCCCAATGTAGCCAGCAAGACGGAAGCTGTCTCGTGTATCTCTTGGCAATCGGCTTCCAGCGGAGGCGGCGTATGGGGCCGAGATCCTCCATTGACGTTCTCTAGCCGGAAACGTGCGGCTTTCCGTGCCTCCTGAATGGAATGCCATTCCAGATAGCCGACATGGGTACTGGTGAAAGCATTGGTTAGGGAAAGTACGGCAACAGCCCGATTCCAGGAATCACGAGTACCTTGATGCGTGTACAGGCGATCTTTGAGTGCCCCAGTTTGGCCGATGTACATTGAAGGCGAACTTTCGTCATCCTCACTTCCAAACAGGAAGTAAAGTCCCACTTGCGTTGACTCCGGCATTTCCAGAAATCGGGACAGCAACTTTCTAGGAATCTCCACGGCTCGCACTGTTCGCGTGGTGATCTCGGCAATCCGGATGCCAGTTGGATCGCCATGTGGGAGAAAGATCTGGATTGTTTGGGGTCGGGAATTCAAAGAGCACGCCCTGCGTGATTCCGGATTCAATAGCGTATCCGGCGGCGTGCGACGCGAAAAGGCAGTACCCCCAACCATCGGCCGTTGCCCCATCCGGCCCCAGCGGCTATGGTCCCGGGCTGTTCTGTCGTACCGGATTGCCTCATGTCATCACGCAAAGCCCTTCCCACCGCCCTGGCCCTGGGCCTGACCCTCGCCGCCGGTGCCCACGCCGATGAAGGCATGTGGATGCCGACGCAGCTGCCGGAGCTGGCCAAGCCGCTGCAGGCCGCAGGTTTCAAGGGCAATCCGGCCGACCTGGCCAATGTCACCGCGCCGCCGCTGAGCGCCGTGGTGCGCGCCGGTGGTGGTACCGGTTCGTTCGTGTCCGCCGACGGCCTGCTGCTGACCAACCACCACGTGGCGATGGGTGTGATCCAGTACAACAGCTCGCCCGAGCACGACCTGATCACTGGTGGCTTCATCGCCAACGGCCGTGCCGACGAGCGCCCGGCCAACCCGGACTTCCGCGTGCTGGTTACCGTCGGCTTCGACAAGGTGACCGACCAGGTGCTGGCGCAGGCGCGTGGCAAGACCGGCCGTGCCTACTTCGATGCTGTCGATGCGGTCAGCAAGCAGATCGTGGCCGAGTGCGAGAAGGACGGCAGCGTGCGCTGCTCGGTGGCCAACATGTACTACGGCACCGACTTCTACCGGATCGCCCAGCTGGAACTGAGCGACGTGCGCCTGGTGTACGCGCCGCCGCGTGCGATCGGCAACTACGGCGACGAGATCGACAACTTCATGTGGCCGCGCCACACCGGCGACTTCACTCTGCTGCGCGCCTACGTGGGCAAGGACGGCAAGCCGGCCGCCTACAGCAAGGACAACGTGCCCTACCAGGCCCCGGCACACCTGCAGATGTCGGTGGAAGGCCCGAAGGAAGGCGACTACGCGATGCTGGCCGGTTACCCGGGCATCACCTACCGCCATCGTACCGCGGCCGAATTCGCTGGCCAGATCGATACCGTGCTGCCGCGCCGCGTATCGGTGTTCCAGCAGATGATCGACACCATCGAGGCCGCCAGCGCCAAGGATGCACAGGCGCGCACCCGCTACGCCTCGCAGCTGCAGTCGTTGAAGAACAACCGCAAGCGCGCTGCCGGTGAGCTGGAAGGCCTGCTGCGCAGCGACGCCAAGGCCCAGCGTGCCGCCGACGAGACGGCGATGCTCGCTGCCACCGACCGCAAGTACCAGGGCGACATCAAGGCGTTGCTGGCCAACCTGTCGCAGGGCGCGGCGGTGGGCGAGCGCGACCTGCTGCTGGAGCAGATGGCCGCGCAGAGCCAGCTGCTGCGTTCGGCGTTGCTGCTGGAGCGCCTGCGCATCGAATCGGCCAAGCCGGACGCGCAGCGCGAAAGCGGCTACCAGCAGCGCGACCAGGCGATGATCGAAGGCGTGCTCAAGCAGGTCCAGCGCCGTTACGCACCGGAGGTCGAGAAGGCGCTGCTGACCACCCTGCTGACCCGCTACCAGCAGCTGCCGGACGCGCAGCGCGTGGCCGAGTTCGACGCGGCCTTCGGCCGTACCCCGCAGCAGCTGGCCAAGGCGCTGGACACCCTGTATGCGGGCACCCAGCTGGGTGACGAGGCGCAGCGCCTGTCGCGTTTCGCTGCCGCACGCGAAGGCAAGGCGCTGGCCGCCGATCCGCTGATCGCCGTGGCCGGCCCGCTGGTGGCCGCGCAGCTGCGCATCGAGAACGAGAGCAAGACCCGCGAAGGCGAGCAGCTGCGCCTGCGCCCGGCCTACATGCAGGCGCTGTTCGCCTGGCGTGCCAAGCAGGGCCGCGCCGTGTACCCGGATGCCAACCGCACCCTGCGCATCAGCTACGGCAAGGTCGAGGCGCTGCACCCGCGCGATGGCGTGACCTACTCGCCGGTGACCACCGTGGCCGGCATCGTCGAGAAGAACACCAACGCCTATCCGTTCGATGCGCCCAAGCCGCTGCTGGCGGCGATTGCCAAGGGTGACTTCGGCAGCACCGCCGACCCGGCGCTGAAGACCCAGACGGTCAACTTCCTGACCAACCTGGATACCACCGGCGGCAACTCCGGCTCGCCAGTGCTCAACGCCAAGGGTGAACTGATCGGCCTGAACTTCGACAGCAACTGGGAATCGGTCAGCGCCAGCTGGTGGTTCGATCCGCGCTACAAGCGCGCTGTGCACGTGGACATGCGCTACCTGCGCTGGCTGCTGGCCAAGGTCTACCCGGCGCCCGAGCTGCTGAAGGAAATGGGCGTGCCGGCCCAATAAGAAGCCGGCCACGACCAACGGTCGTGGCCCGCACCGCGTAGGCCCCCACCTTGGTGGGGGTGGTTGCTCCCAACGAGCCCGCACCCCCGGCCATGCCTGGCCTACACTGCGGGTTCTTCCGACGGAAACGCACGCGTGGTCTCCAGCTGGATCTTGCTGCTCGTCTCGGTTGCCTATGCAGCGCTGCTGTTCGGCGTGGCGTGGTGGGGTGACCGCCGGCCGATGTATCCCGACCGGCCGTGGCTGCGGCCGGTGGTGTACAGCCTGGCGCTGGCCGTGTACTGCTCGTCGTGGACCTTCTACGGCGCGGTGGGTACGGCCGTGCGCAACGGCATCGGCTACCTGCCGATCTATATCGGTCCGTTGCTGCTGCTGTTGTTCGGCTGGCGCATCATCGAACGCCTGGCGCTGATCGCCCGCAGCCAGAACGTGGTCTCCATCGCCGATTTCATCTCCTCGCGCTTCGGCCGCTCGCGGCGGTTGGCCGCACTGGTGGCGATCATCGCCCTGATCGGCATCATTCCGTACCTGGCCCTGCAGTACAAAGCGGTGGCGATGAGCCTGCAGGTGCTGACCGGCAACAGCGGCCCGACCGGCTTCTTCACCGATCCGGCGCTGTACGTGGCGCTGCTGATGGCGCTGTTCGCCACCCTGTTCGGCACCCGCCAGGTCGACGCCACCGAGCACCACCACGGCATGATGCTGGCGATCGCCTTCGAATCGGTGATCAAGCTGCTGGCGATGCTGGCCGTGGGCGTGTTCGCCTACCTGTGGCTGAGCAACCGCACCGATGCGGTGGTCGAGTCGGTGCATACGCTGTTCACCGGCCTGCCGCCGGTGGGCTTCATCTCGCAGACCCTGCTCAGCTTCCTGGCCATCATCTGCCTGCCACGCCAGTTCCACGTGGCCGTGGTCGAGTGCGGTGACGTGCGCGACGTACGCCGCGCGCGCTGGATGTTCGGTGGCTACCTGGTACTGATCTCGGGCATGGTGCTGCCGATCGCCACCGCCGGCGTGACCCTGTTCGGCACCGGCGGCAGCGTCGCTGACGACTCGATGGTGCTGGCCCTGCCGCTGGCCGAAGGCCGCAACGCGCTGGCGCTGATTGCCTATGTGGGCGGCTTCTCCGCCGCCACCGGCATGGTCATCGTGTCGTCCATTGCGCTGGCCACCATGGTCAGCAACGACCTGGTGATGCCGGTGCTGCTGCGCCGCAGTGGCGACCATCAGGAAGCCGCCGACGTTGCCTCGCGCGTGCTGTGGATCCGCCGCCTGGCGATCCTGCTGCTGGCGCTGATGGCGTACAGCTACTACCGCACCAGCAGCAACGACAGCACGCTGGCCTCGTACGGCCTGATGGCGTTCGCGGCAGTGGCGCAGTTCGCGCCCGGGCTGATCGGCGGCCTGTACTGGCGCGGCGCGAGCCGGCGTGGTGTCGAGGTGGGCATGCTGCTGGGCTTCGCCACCTGGCTGTACACCCTGCTGCTGCCGGCGATGACCATGGCCGGCTGGGTCGATGCTGGCTGGGTGCAGCACGGCCCGTTCGGCATCGAGTGGCTGCGCCCGCAGCAGCTGTTCGGCATGACCGGCTGGGACCCGCTCACCCATGGCACGTTCTGGTCGCTGCTGGTCAATGCGGCGACGATGATGCTGGTGTCCGCACGCTGGCGGCCCGGTGTGGACGAGCGGCTGCGCGCCGCGCCGTTCCTCGACCCGTATGCCGAGCGCCCGTCGGTGGCCGGTGGCTGGCCCGGTCATGTGCATGTGGGCGACCTGCTGGCACTGGCTTCGCGCGTGGTCGGCGAGCGCCATGCGCGGCGCTCGTTCTTCGAGCAGGCACAGTCGCTGGGCCGCGAGCTGCAATCCTCGGCGCCGGCCGACCGGCCGTGGGTGCAGTTCACCGAACGCCTGCTGGCCGCGTCGATTGGTGCGGCCTCGGCGCGCCTGCTGCTGACCAGCCTGCTGCGCGGCTCGGGCATGGACCTGGGCGAAGTGGTGGCGGTGCTGGACGAAGCCGGGCAGGAACTGCGCTTCAACCGCGAGATCCTGTCGACCACGCTGGAGAACATCAGCGCCGGGGTCAGCGTGGTCGATCCGGACATGCGCCTGACCGCATGGAATCGTCGTTACCAGGACATGTTCGGCTACCCCGACGGCATGCTCTACGTAGGTCGCCCGGTGGCCGACCTGATCCGCTACAACGCCGAGCGCGGCGAGCTGGGCGAGGGTGATATCGAAGTCCAGATCAATCGACGCATCGGCTACATGCGCGCTGGTTCGCCGCACGTGTTCGAGCGCACCCGCAGCGACGGCAAGGTGATCGAGATGCGCGGGCAGGCGTTGCCCGGCGGCGGTTACGTGACCAGCTACAACGACATCACCGACTACAAGCACGCGGAAAAGGCCCTGCTGGAAGCCAACGAAACGCTGGAACAGCGCGTGGCCGAGCGTTCGCATGAGGCCGAGGTCGCGCAGCAGTCGAAGACCCGCTTCCTGGCGGCGATCAGCCATGACGTGCTGCAGCCACTGAACGCCGCACGCCTGTTCGCTTCCGCGCTGCGCGACAGCGATCACGTGAGCGATGAGCAGAAGCACCTGGCCGAACGTGTGGATGCGTCGTTGCGTGCGGCCGAAGAGCTGCTCGATGGCCTGCTGGACGTATCGCGGCTGGATGCCGGTGGCCTGCACCCGGTGATCGGCGAGTTCGACGTGAGTGCGTTGATGCGCGAACTGGCCGCGCAGTACACCCCGGTCGCCGCCGGCCGTGGCCTGCGCCTGGACCTGTTCGCACGCCCGGCATGGGTGCGCAGTGACCGCCGCCTGCTGCGCCGCGTGCTGCAGAACTTCCTGGCCAACGCGCTGCGCTACACGCGCCAGGGGCGCATCGTGCTGGCGGTACGCCAGCGCGGCGACGAAGTGGAGCTGCAGGTCTGGGATACCGGTCCCGGTATTCCCGAGCACCACATGCGGCAGATCTTCGACGAGTTCCACCGCTACCAGCAGCCCTTCGACTGGGGTGAGCAGGGCTTGGGCCTGGGCCTGTCGATCTGCCAGCGCATCTCGCGCCTGCTCGATCATCGCCTCAATGCGCGCAGCCGGGTCGGCAAAGGGTCGATGTTCTCGATCATCCTGCCGCGGGTCGCACCGCTGCCGGGCTACACCGAACTGGCCGCGCCGGTACAGGCCGTCGCCGCGCCGGTGCGCAGCGATTCGCTGGCCGGCCTGCGCGTGCTGTGCGTGGACAACGACGAGGAGATCCTCGACGGCATGCGCGCACTGCTCGGCCGTTGGCAGGTGCAGGTGATCACGGCATCGACGGTGGATCAGGCGTTGGAGAAGGTGGCCGAACGGCCACAGGTGATGCTGGTCGACTACCACCTGCACGACCGCATGGATGGCCTGGACGCGCTGGTGGCCCTGCGCGAAGCCGCCGGTTACCCGCTGCCGGGTGCGCTGCTGACCGCCGATGGCCGCGACGAGTTGAAGCGGATGGCACGCGAGCGCGGCTACCGCGTGCTGACCAAGCCGATCAAGCCGGCCTCGCTGCGCGCCTTCCTCGGCGCGCTGCGCGACGCGCAGTAGTGCCGGCCGCTGGCCGGCAACCACGACGTGAAACCATGCCAGGCAAGCCTGGCATCTACCAAAGCTTCATCGGCCTGGCAGTAGATCCACGCCATGCGTGGATGTGACGTCAGGTAGTGCCGGCCGCTGGCCGGCAACCACGTAATCGCGGAAGCGTTACCCCACGCCGTGCAGGTGCTCGTACAGGATCGTCGCGCCGATGATCACCAGGATCACGCCACCGATGATCTCGGCACGCTTGCCGACCATGCTGCCCAGCACGCGGCCGAGCATGATGCCGACGGTGACCATGGTCAGCGTGCACAGGCCGATGACCGCGGCCATCACGCCGATATGCACGTCCATGAAGGCCAGGCCGATGCCCACCGCCATCGCGTCGATGCTGGTGGCGAAACCGGTCAACGCCAGCTTCCAGAAGCCATGGTGCTGGGAGGGGTCTTCGTCCTCGTCGGCACTTTCCGGGCGCAGGCCGTTGTAGATCATGTGGATGCCCAGTGCGCCGAGCAGGCCGAAGGCGATCCAGTGGTCGAAGGCTTCGACGTACTGCAGCGCGGCGCGGCCGAGCAGCCAGCCGATGATGGGCGTGATCGCCTCGATGACGCCGAAGATGATGCCGGCCCGCAGTGCATCGCGGAACACCGGCTTGCGCATGGCCGCACCCTTGCCGATCGCCGCAGCGAAGGCATCGGTGGACATGGCAAAGCCGATCAGGAGGATCGAAATGGGGGACATGGGCAGCTGCTGAGGTTGGGCCAGGACGGACGCACGGCCTGCGCTCGCGCCCAACCTGACGTTGCGCGCGCGGGCCGCTGGTCTCGCCAACCATCATGGTTGTCCACGCCACGGCGCACCGGCCGAGTATGTTGACGTGGACGATTCCTGCAAAGGAATCCGGCTACTCCCCAAGGGGACGCGAAGCTTAGCATCGCGATTCGCGCGTGGCGCATTTCCAGCGAAACGCGCAGGCACGGCTGGTTTGTATAGCGAAGGCTATATCGCGGGCGCAGCGGTGCCTGGTAGTGCCGGCCGCTGGCCGGCATGCGCAACGGCGAGAGCGTGCCAAGCAAGCTTGGCACCTACCGAAGCGGTTTCGGGTGATTTCAGGGGCTGAAGGCGATTGCCGGCCAGCGGCCGGCACTACCGTCAGTCTTCTTCCGGCGGCAGCACGATGGCGTCGTCGTCGATCGCCAGCTTGCCGGCCATCAGCACGGCCTGGGTGCGGTTGGTCACGCCCAGCTTGCGCAGGATGGCGGTGACGTGGGCCTTGATCGTCGCTTCGGAGACGTTGAGGTCGTAAGCGATCTGCTTGTTCAAGCGGCCTGCGCCCAGCATCTGCAACACACGGAACTGTTGCGGGGTCAGCTCGCGCAGTCGCTGGCCGACTTCGCGTTCCTCGCGCTCGGTGGGCGGCACGTTGTGCGCTTCCGGCGGCGCCCAGGTCTCGCCATCGAGGATGGTGCCCAGTGCGTGGCCGATGGTGTCCGAATCCGCAGACTTCGGAATGAAGCCCAGCGCGCCGTGGTCGAGCGCGCGGCGCATCACCGTCGCCTCTTCGCGCGCGGACACCACTACCACCGGCAGGTGCGGATGCAGCGAGCGCATGTGCACCAGTGCATTGAAACCCTGCGCACCGGGCATGTTGAGATCCATCAGGACCAGGTCGGCGTCGTTGTGCTGGTCGGCCAGCGCGTACAGCGCTTCCACGCTGTCTGCCTCGAACAGCTGCACGCCGGGGATGACCCGCTGCACGGCGCCGCGCAGGGCTTCGCGGAACAGCGGGTGGTCATCGGCAATCAGGAGGGTGGTCATGGTCGGGGGGAACCGTGAGGGAAAGCAGATGGGGTCAGAGCCCTTTCCTTGCGGAAAGGGATCCGACCCTGGTCGTACGTCAGCGCACCTTGCGTTCGTCCACCAGCGACGCCACCACCGACGGATCGGCCAGGGTCGAGGTGTCGCCAAGCTGGTCGGGCGCGTTCTCGGCGATCTTGCGCAGGATGCGGCGCATGATCTTGCCCGAGCGGGTCTTCGGCAGGCCCGGTGCCCACTGCAGGTGGTCGGGCGTGGCGATCGGGCCGATCTCCTTGCGCACCCAGGCAATCAGCTCCTTGTGCAGCTCATCGCTCGGTGCCTCTTCGGCCACCAGGGTGACGTAGGCGTAGATGCCCTGGCCCTTGACGTCGTGCGGGAAGCCGACCACGGCCGCCTCGGCCACCTTCGGGTGCGAAACCAGCGCGCTTTCCACTTCGGCGGTGCCGATGCGGTGGCCGGACACGTTGATCACATCGTCGACGCGGCCGGTGATCCAGTAGTAGCCGTCCTCGTCGCGTCGGCAACCGTCGCCGGTGAAGTAGCTGCCCGGGTAGGTACGGAAATACGTATCGATGAAACGCTGGTGGTCGCCGTACACCGTGCGCATCTGGCCCGGCCAGGAATCGCGGATGATCAGGTTGCCCTCGGTCGGGCCGTCCTGGATCTCGCCATCGGCATTGACCAGCGCCGGCTGCACGCCGAAGAAGGGCAGGGTGGCCGACCCCGGCTTGAGATCCATCGCGCCGGCCAGCGGCGAGATCAGGATGCCGCCGGTTTCGGTCTGCCACCAGGTATCGACGATCGGGCAGCGGCTGTCGCCAACCACCTCGTAGTACCAGCGCCAGGCTTCCGGATTGATCGGCTCGCCGACGCTGCCGAGCAGGCGCAGCGAGGCGCGCGAGGTCTTCTTCACCGGCTCCTCGCCTTCGCGCATCAGCGCGCGGATGGCGGTCGGGGCGGTGTAGAAGATGGTCACCTTGTGCTTGTCGATGACGTTCCAGAAACGCGAGGTGTCCGGGTAGTTCGGCACGCCTTCGAACATCAGCGAGGTCGCGCCGTTGGCCAGCGGCCCGTACACGATGTAGCTGTGGCCGGTGACCCAGCCGACGTCGGCGGTGCACCAGTAGATGTCGTCCTCGCGCAGGTCGAACACCGCTTCATGGGTGTAGGCCGCGTACAGCAGGTAACCGCCGGTGGTGTGCAGCACGCCCTTCGGCTTGCCAGTGGAACCGGAGGTGTAGAGGATGAACAGCGGGTCTTCCGCGTTCATGCGTTCCGGTTCGCAGGTGGCCGGCTGGCTGTCCACCACATCGTGGAACCAGCGGTCGCGCGGGGCCTGCATGTCCACCGCACCGCCGGTGTGGCGCACCACCAGCACGGTTTCCACGGTATTGGTGCCCGGCAGCTTCAGCGCGGCATCAACGTTGGCCTTCAGCGGAATCCTGCGGCCACCGCGCAGGCCCTCGTCGGCGGTGATGATCAGCTTGCTCTGGCAGTCGCTGACGCGGTCGGCGATCGAGTTCGGCGCGAAGCCACCGAACACCACCGAGTGGATCGCACCGATGCGCGCGCAGGCAAGCATGGCCACCGCGGCGTCGACGATCATCGGCAGGTAGATGGTGACGCGGTCGCCCTTCTTGACGCCGAGATTGCGCAGTGCATTGCCGAGGCGGCAGGTGCGCTCGTACAGCTCGCGGTAGGTCACGTGCTGGGCCGGTGCATCCGGGCCGTCCGGCTCGAACAGCAGGGCGGTCTTGTCGCCGCGCGTTTCCAGCTGGCGATCCAGGCAGTTCACGCTGGCATTGAGCTCGCCATCTTCGAACCACTTGATGTGGAAGTCGGACAGGTCGTAGCTGACGTTCTTGATCCTGGTCGGCTTGCGCATCCATTGCAGGCGCTCGGCGGCCTTGCCCCAGAAACCATCCGGGTCGGTCACCGACGCCTGGTACTGCTGTTCGTACGACGTCTTGTCGATGCGTGCCTTGGCGGCGAACTGCGGATCGACGGGGTAGATATCAGCCATGGCACCCTCACTTGCACGTTGACTTTGTATGTGCGGTCGCAGCATCGCAGCGACCGATCCCCCTCAGTTTGCCCCATCCACCCCCGGCCGCGTCACCACTCTGGTTAGACCATGGTCGAAAGTGAGCGCCCAGCAGGGCCGGGTTCGACCAATGGCGAATAGCCGCTATACATAATCGCCCCGCAGTCTCGGCTCGACCGTGCCCCACGCGCGGCATCACCTTGCCACTTGGGAGAGAGGGCAACATGAGCCACCTTACGTTGAAAGCCGTGCGCACACCTTTGGCGGCCTGCCTGTTGGTCGCCCTGGTCGCACCGGGCATGGCGTTCGCTGAGACCGCCAAAGAGAAGGCACTGGAAGCACGCGTTGCCGAACTGGAACGCCAGGTCCAGCTGCTGCTGTCTTCGCAGCAACAACAACAGACCCAGATCAGCCAGACCCAGCAGGCGGTGACCGAAGTGCGCACGGTGCAGGCCGGGCAGAAGCCGGTTGCTTCGGTGCCGGCCGGCAAGCAGCCGATCCAGGTCACCACCATCACCCCGGGCGCCGCGCCGGGTACCACGGTCAAGATCGGCGGCTTCATCAAGGCCGACTTCCTGGCCACCCAGACCAGCGATGGCCAGCTGGCCGACGACGCCACCGGCCGCTCGCTGTACCTGCCGGGCCAGACCCCGGTGGAAGGCGCCGGCGGCAGCGGCAAGCGTTCGGGCACCGACTTCAACGCCCATGCCAAGTTCTCGCGATTCAACCTGGGCATCGACAACGTGAGCGAATCGGGCAACAAGGCCGGTGCGTTCTTCGAGATGGACTTCTTCGGCAACTCGCTGGGCAACCAGACCGCCACCAATACCTACGGTGTGACCCTGCGCCACGCCTACATGTACTGGAACAACTGGATGGCAGGCCAGACCTGGTCCAACTTCATGGACGCGGCCGCGCTGCCCGAAGCGGTCGACTTCGTCGGGCCCACCGACGGCGTGATCTTCGTGCGCCAGGCCCAGGTGCGCTACACCCAGGGTGGCTTCAGCGTCGCGCTGGAAAACCCGGAAACCACCACCCTTACCGGTACCCGCAACCCGGTCACCGGCGCCTGGATCAACACCAGCGCCAACTCCGACCGTGGCAGCCTGCCTGACCTGACCCTGCGCTATGGCTGGAAGGGTGACTGGGGCACCTTCGGTGTCGGCGGCATCGTCCGTCAGCTGAAGGTCGACAACCAGGCCACCGGCGCCAAGGCCGACAAGGTGGCTGGCGGCCTGACCCTGGGCGGCAAATGGGTGATGGGCGACAGCGATTCGCTGCACTACCAGCTGACCGGCGGCGAAGGCATCGCCCGCTACATCGGTCTGGGCATCACCGCCGACAGCGCCTATGACGTGGCCCGCGACGAGCTCAACCCGACCGGCGTGCTGGCCGGCTACGTGGGCTGGCGGCATGCGTTCTCGCCGAAGCTGCGCACCAACCTGATCTATGCGCGCAGCGACTACGACAACGACAGCATCCTGGGCCCGCTGGTGACCAAGAGCGTGCAGAGCATCCGCGGCAACATCTTCTACTCGCCGCTGCCCAAGGTCGATATCGGCGCCGAGCTGATGTACGGCCGTCGCGAAGTGGAGAACGGCAACAAGGGTGACATCACCCGATTGCAGTTCACTACGAAGTACAGCTTCTAAGAGCGTGCCGGCCAGCGGCCGGCACCTACCGAGATTGAATGCCGACCAAGGTCGGCATCTACAGAGGGAAAACGTCCCATGTCCAGCACTGCATCCAGCCCGCACAATGCGGCGGGCACCCTGACCAAGGGCCACAAGAAGGTCATCTTCGCATCGAGCCTCGGCACGGTGTTCGAGTGGTATGACTTCTTCCTGTACGGCTCGCTCGCGGCCATCATCGCCAAGCAGTTCTTCAGTGGCGTCAATGAAACCACGGGCATGATCTTCGCCCTGCTGGCGTTTGCCGCCGGCTTCTTCGTGCGTCCGTTCGGCGCGGCCTTCTTCGGCAGCCTCGGCGACCGCATCGGCCGCAAGTACACCTTCCTGGTCACCATCCTGATCATGGGCATCTCGACCTTCCTGGTCGGCGTGCTGCCCAACTACGCCTCGATCGGTTTCGCCGCACCGGTGATCCTGATCATCCTGCGCCTGGCCCAGGGCCTGGCGATGGGCGGCGAGTACGGCGGTGCCGCCACCTACGTGGCCGAGCACGCGCCGGACGACAAGCGTGGCCTGTACACCAGCTTCATCCAGTGCACCGCCACGCTCGGCCTGTTCCTGTCGCTTCTGATCATCCTGGCCTGCCGCATGACGCTGGGCAACGAGGCCTTCGAAGCCTGGGGCTGGCGCATTCCGTTCCTGGTCTCGATCCTGCTGCTGGGCATTTCGGTATGGATCCGCCTGCAGCTGAGCGAATCGCCGCTGTTCCAGCAGATGAAGGCTGAAGGCAAGGGCTCCAAGACCCCGTTCCGCGACAGCCTGAAGGGCGGCAACCTGAAGCTGATGCTGCTGGTCCTGCTCGGTGCAGCGGCTGGCCAGGCCGTGGTCTGGTACGGCGGACAGTTCTACGCGCTGTTCTTCCTCAGCAGCATGCTGAAGGTCGATGCCACCACCTCCTACCTGCTGATCGCCGCAGCGCTGGCACTGGGCACGCCGTTCTTCATCTTCTTCGGCTGGCTGTCCGACCGCATCGGCCGCAAGAAGATCATCCTGGCCGGCTGCCTGCTGGCGGCCATCACCTACATCCCGATCTTCAAGGGCCTGACCCACTTCGCCAACCCGGCCATCGAAGAAGCCCGCAGCAGCTCGCCGGCCCTGGTCGTGGCCGATCCGGCTACCTGCTCGTTCCAGTTCGATCCGGTTGGCCTACGCAAGTTCACCAGCTCCTGCGACGTGGCCACCGCCGCACTGACCAAGGCCGGTGTGCCGTACGACGTGCAGCCCGCCGCCGCCGGTTCGCTGGCGATGGTGAACGTGGGCAGCGCCAGCGTCACCTCGTATGAGGCCGCCGGCCTGACCAAGGAAGAAGGCAAGGCCAAGGCTGACGCGTTCGGTGCGGAACTGAAGACCGCCCTGACCACTGCCGGCTACCCGGCCAAGGCCGATGGCGCCCGCATCAACATCGCCGGCACCATCTTCATGCTGTGGCTGCTGGTGCTGTACGTGACCATGGTCTACGGCCCGATCGCCGCCTACCTGGTCGAACTGTTCCCGACCCGCATCCGCTACACCTCGATGTCGCTGCCGTACCACATCGGCAACGGCTGGTTCGGTGGCTTCCTGCCGGCGATCTCGTTCGCGCTGGTGGCCGGTACCGGCAACCTCTACTACGGCCTGTGGTACCCCATCATCATCGCGCTGATGTCGGTGGTGATCGGCGGCCTGTTCCTGCGTGAGACCAAGGACGTGGATATCACCAAGTAACCGGTGTGCCGACCAACGGTCGGCCCCCACCGGGTTTCAAGGGCCGCGGTGCAGACCGCGGTCTTTCTGTTTGTGGGGCGTGCCCACTCGGCTCGCAATCCGGTAATGCCGGCCGCTGGCCGGCAACCTCATGAATCTCCGCGGACATGAAGCCCTTGCCGGCCAGCGGCCGACACTACCTTTGCGTCGCGCAGCACCCCGTATAGTCGGCCCATGACCGCCACTACGCCGGAAGACCTCCCCGCCCTCCTGCACACCCTGCGCAGCGCCTGGCAGTCGCAGCGCCCGTCGCTGGACCAGCGCGAAGCTGACCTGCGCCGCCTGCGCGAGGCGCTGAAGCCACGCTTGGACGAAATGGCGCAGGCCATCGCCGAGGATTTCGGCCATCGCGCCCACGTGGAATCGAAGCTGGCCGATGGCATGAGCGTGCTGTCGGCCATCGATCACCTGCGCCGCCACCTGCGGCGCTGGTCGAAGCCGCAGCGGGTAGGTGCAGGCTGGAAGCTGTGGCCGGCGCGTGCGCAGCTGCGGCCGACGCCGCTGGGCGTGGTCGGGGTGATCTCGCCCTGGAATTACCCGGTTACGCTGGCGCTGGTGCCGCTGGCCACCGCGATTGCCGCCGGCAACCATGTGTTGCTGAAGCCCTCGGAACACACACCACGCACCAGTGCATTCCTGGCCGATCTGCTGGCCAGTGTGTTCCCGCCCGATCGCGTGGCGGTGGTGCAGGGTGGGGCGGATGTGGCGGCGGCGGTGTCCTCGCTGCCGCTGGACCATCTGCTGTTCACCGGCTCGACGGCTGTTGGCCGCAAGGTGATGGCGGCCGCAGCCGAACATCTGGTGCCGGTCACGCTGGAGCTGGGCGGCAAGTCGCCGGCGATTGTCTGCCGCGATTTCCCGCTGGACAAAGCCGCCGCGCGGCTCGCCACCGGGAAATGGTTCAACGCCGGGCAGACCTGCATCGCGCCGGATTACGTGCTGATCGACACCGTGCGCCAGCGCGAGTTCGTACAGGCGCTGCAGCAGCAGGTGCGCGAGCGCTATGGCGACTTCAGCGATGCCGACGACTACACCCGCATCATCAATGAAGGCCAGTACCGGCGCCTGCAGGGCTATCTGGCACAGGCGCGGCAACGCGGCGTGCCGGTGATTCCGCTGGCGCAGGTGGATGAGGCGTGCGCCGACCGCGAGCGCCTGCTGGTGCCGACCGTGGTGCTGGACCCGCCGGACGACCTGGACCTGATGCGCGAGGAGATCTTCGGGCCGATCCTGCCGGTGCGGGCCTATCCAGATCTGGAGGCGGCGCTGGCCGACGTGTTGTCCCGTGACCGGCCGCTGGCACTGTATCCCTTCAGTCATGACACGGCGACGGTGGAACGCATCCTCGGTCAGGTGGTGGCCGGCGGGGTGACGGTGAACGACACGCTGCTGCACTTCGCCGCCGATGGATTGCCGTTTGGCGGGGTAGGGGCCAGCGGCATGGGCGCGTACCACGGCCGGGCCGGGTTCGATGCGATGAGCAAGCGGCTGCCGGTGCTGTGGCAGTCGCGCTGGGCCGCCAGCGACCGGCTGCGGCCGCCGTATTCGAAGATTGCGGGGTTGTTGAAGCTGCTGCTTCGGTAGTGCCGGCCGCTGGCCGGCAACTGCGGGGTCTTGCCGGCGGTTCATGGGGTTGCCGGCCAGCGGCCGGCACTACCGGCGGGTGCCCACCTGGGGTGGCACGCGTGCCAAGCGCACCCGGGTAGAATGCCCGCATGAAGATCGCCTCGTGGAACGTCAATTCGCTCAATGTCCGCCTGCCGCACCTGGAGCAGTGGCTCAGGGAGTTCGGCCCGGACATCGTCGGTATCCAGGAAACCAAGCTGGAGGACCACAAGTTCCCCGATTCTGCGCTGATCGCCGCCGGCTACCGCAGCGTGTTCGCCGGCCAGAAGACCTACAACGGCGTGGCGCTGCTGTCGCGTGAGCCGGCGCAGGACGTGCAGATCGGCATTCCCGGCTTCGAGGACGAACAGAAGCGCGTCATTGCCGGTACCTTCGGCGACCTGCGGGTGATCAACCTGTACGTGGTCAATGGCCAGGACATCGGCACCGACAAGTACGACTACAAGCTGCGCTGGCTGGAAGCGGTGCATGCCTGGATCGCCGAAGAACTGCAGCGGCATCCGAAGCTGATCGTGATGGGTGACTTCAACATCGCCCCGGACGCGCGCGATGTGCACGACCCGGAGGTGTGGAACGACAACCACATCCTGACCTCCACCGCCGAGCGCGGCGCGCTCAACAAGCTGCTGCAGCTGGGTCTGCACGATGGCTTCCGCCTGCACAACGACGAGGCGGGCACCTTCAGCTGGTGGGATTACCGTGCCGCCGGCTTCCGCCGCAACCTGGGCCTGCGCATCGACCTGACCCTGGTCTCCGATGCGTTGAAGGGCAGCGCGGTGGCCTCGGGCATCGACCGCGAGCCGCGCACCTGGGAACGCCCGAGCGACCATGCGCCGGCCTGGGTGCAGATCGGTTGAACGAACAGGGCCCGACGATTGCCGGGCCCGTTCTGGAACATCTGCCGGCCAGTGGCCGGCACTACCCTCAGATCACCGTATGCTCTTGCGGGTGAACAGGTTGACGATCGCCAGCAGGATCACCGCGCCGATCAGCGAGAACAGGAAGGTGCGGATGGTGATCGCTTCGTTGATGCCGCCGCCGAACAGCCAGCCGGAAATCAGCGCGCCGACGATGCCGACCACGATGTTGAGGATGATGCCCTGCTGGGCATCGCGCTTCATGATGATGCTGGCCAGCCAGCCTACGATGCCGCCGACGATCAGCCAGATGATGATGCCCATGATCGAACCTCCGGTGGGGAACTGTGACCAGTTGACGCGCAGGGCTGTGAACCCGTCGTGCAATTGCGTGACGGGCGCGTGCGGATGAGCCTGCCAGCCACCCTCGACGGCCCGTGGCGCTTCGGTCCGGTAACGGTCTGGCGGCGTCCGCACGTGCCGGGCCAGCGCGGTGAACCGCAGGCCCGGCAGGTACTGGCGCAGGCGCTGGGCACCGATCCGCAGACGCTGCCACTGGTCCGTGACGACAAGGGCCGGCCGGAGCTGAGCGGCCCGTTGGCCCACTACGGGACCGGCTGGAGCCACAGCGGTGAGGTGCTGCTGGTGGCGCTGGGCGAAGGCGTGCGGCTGGGCGTGGACCTGGAACTGCTGCGGCCGCGGCCGCGTCTTCTGGAAATCGTGCGGCGCTTCTTCCACCCGCAGGAGGTGGCCTGGCTGGAACGCCTGGACGAGGCCGACCGCGAGCACTGGTTCTTCCGCGTATGGTGCGTCAAGGAGGCGATCCTGAAGGCGCACGGGCAGGGCATCTCGTTCGGGCTGCACCGCCTGCAGCTGGCGCCGGGGGCCGATGGCGCCCTGCACCTGCGCTGGTGCGACCCGGAGCTGGGCGAGGCCGCGCGCTGGCACCTGCACGAATGGCAGGCCACCGGCCAGTTCCGTGCGGCGTTGGCCTGGTATCCGCACTGAAGCGGGGAATCAGTGCGCAAAACCGGCGATAATGGCGGCATGAGCGAACACCCACTTCCCGCCAGCGTGGCTGCCACGCTGGAACAGGGCCTGGCCAGCATGGGCCTGGACGCCGCGCTGGCGCCGCCGCTGCTGCGCTACCTGGCCCTGCTGCACCGCTGGAACGGCACCTACAACCTCACCGCCATCCGCGACCCGCAGGAGATGGTTACCCGCCACCTGCTCGATTCGCTGGCGATGCAGCCGTTCGTGGCTGATGGCAGCCTGGCCGACCTCGGTACCGGCCCCGGGTTGCCCGGCATCCCGCTGGCGATCGCCTGCCCGGGCCTGCAGGTCACCCTGGTGGAGAGCAACGGCAAGAAGGCGCGCTTCATGCGCGAGGCCGTGCGCCAGCTCGGCCTGGGCAACGCCCGCGTGGCCGAATCGCGGGCCGAAGCGCTGGACGAGGCCGGTCGTTACGACCAGCTGACCGCGCGCGCAATGGATACCCTGGCCGGCATCGTCCGTGTCGGTGGCCATCTGCTGCGCCCCGGTGGCGTGCTGCTGGCCATGAAGGGTGTCTACCCGCATGAGGAGATCGCGGAACTGCCGGCTGGCTGGCAGGTGCGTGAGGTGACCCCGCTGAGCGTGCCCGGCCTGGCCGGCGAACGCCACCTGGTCACCGTTACAGGTTCCTGATTCCCGCCGCCAGCCCTTTGTGGAACAACGGGTTGGCGATCCACGATTTCCGCAAGGGGCCGGTTGTACGCATAATGACCGGTCCCAACCATCCGTCGACGAGGCACACCCGCATGGCCCGCATCATCGCCATCGCCAACCAGAAGGGTGGCGTCGGCAAGACCACGACCGCCGTCAACCTGGCCGCTTCCCTGGCCAACGCACCCAAGCGCGTGCTGTTGGTCGACCTGGACTCGCAGGGCAACGCGACCATGGGCAGCGGCGTGGACAAGCGTGAGCTGGCGGCCTCCACCTGCGATCTGCTGCTGGGCGAGAACAGCGCCGCCGATGTGCGCGTGCAGACCGCCGAAGGCTACGACCTGCTGCCGGGCAACATCGACCTGACCGCCGCCGAGATCCAGCTGATGGGCCAGAGCGAGCGCGAGCAGCGCCTGAAGCGCGCATTGGCGCCGATCCGCGACGAGTACGACTACATCCTGATCGATTGCCCGCCGGCGTTGTCGCTGCTGACGCTCAACGCGCTGGCCGCCGCCGATTCGGTGATCGTGCCGATGCAGTGCGAGTACTACGCACTGGAAGGCCTGAGTGCGCTGGTGGAAACCATCGAAGCGCTGCGCACCAGCCTGAACCCGGCGCTGGAGATCGAAGGCGTGCTGCGCACCATGTTCGACGTGCGCAACAACCTGGCCAACGCAGTGTCGGCCGAGCTCACCGAGCACTTCGGCGACCGCGTGTTCCGCACCATCGTGCCGCGCAACGTGCGCCTGGCCGAGGCGCCCAGCCATGGCCAGAGCATCGTCGGCTACGACCGCGCCTCGCGCGGTGGCGTGGCCTACCTGGGCCTGGCCGGCGAGATCATCCGCCGCAACAACGAACGCAACAAGGCCGCCAAGGCCGTGGAGACCGTCTGATGACCAGCAGCAAGCCGGCAGCCAAGAAGCGAGGCCTCGGCCGTGGCCTGGACGCGCTGCTGGGCCCGAAAGGCGCGGTCAGCCAGGTGCAGGCCACCGCTGCGGTGATCGAACCGCTGCCGGGTGAAGTGCTGCGCAAGTTGCCGGTCGGCCAGCTGCAGCCGGGCAAGTACCAGCCGCGCCGCGAGATGGACGAGGGCAAGCTTTCCGAGCTGGCCGACTCGATCAAGTCGCAGGGCGTGATCCAGCCGATCCTGGTGCGCCAGCTGCCGGCAGGCAACTACGAAATCGTCGCCGGTGAGCGCCGCTGGCGCGCATCGCAGCTGGCCGGCCTGGACGAAGTGCCGGTGGTGGTGCGCGAGCTGGAAGACCGCACCGTCATCGCGATGGCGCTGATCGAGAACATCCAGCGCGAAGACCTCAATCCGCTGGAAGAAGCCGAGGCGCTGCAGCGCCTGATCAGCGAGTTCACCCTGACCCATGCCGAGGCCGCCGAGGCCGTCGGCCGCTCGCGCGCGGCGGTGTCCAACCTGCTGCGCCTGCTGGAGCTGCCGGTGGCGATCCGGCTGCTGCTGGAAACCCGCCGCCTGGAAATGGGCCACGCCCGTGCGCTGCTGACCCTGGCTCCCGAGCTGGCTGGCAAGCTGGCGCAGGAAGCGGCCGATGAAGGCTGGTCGGTGCGCGAGGTCGAGCGCCGTGCGCAGGCCTTCGCCGCCGGCAAGGTGCCGAGCAACCGCCCGGTGGCGACGCCGAAGGTGCAGCAGGCCGACATCGCCTCGCTGGAAACCGAACTGTCCGAAGCACTGGGTGCCAAGGTGGCGATCAACCACGGCCGGGGCGGCAAGGGCAAGCTGATCATCCACTACACCGATCTGGATACCCTGGACGGCGTGCTGGAAAAGCTGCGTACGCGCCAGGGCTGAGCCCGGCGCAGCGCCAGGGGGTGCGGCCTGTTCCCGCCGCGTCCTGCAGATGACAGGGAACGCACCGCCGCGCGTGCCGGGGATGCACTGCTCTCCGGTCCGTGGCCTCATCCAGGGAACAGGACATGAGCAACGAATACGAGGACGTCAGCCCGGACGGCACCCAGATACTGGTACATCGCCGCGAAAAGGACTTCGTGCCCGCCATCGGCGAAGAACAGCACATCGAGGCGATCAGCGCCCACCTCGAACGCCATCTGGGCCCGGTGTCCGGTGTCTTCCACGAGATCATCTCCGACCTGGTGCACATCGACGTGCACGTGGTGCCGGCCAATGACCACTGCCCGTACCTGCGCCTGGTCACCTCCGGCATGAGCGACCTGCCGATGACCGTGCCCGCCGAGGTGGACGCGGACGTGCCGCGCTACATGGAACTGATGGTGACCCTGCCGGCCGACTGGCCGATCTCCCAGGACGCCTTCGAGGACGAGCGCAATTACTGGCCGGTGCGCCTGCTGAAGGGCATGGCACGGTTGCCGCACGAGTACGACACCTGGCTGGGCTTCGGCCACACCATTCCCAACGGCCATCCCAGCGAGCCCTACGCGCCGGGTGTGGGTTTCGACGGTGCCATCGTGCTGTCGCCGGTGACCGCCCCGGAGGACTTCGCCACGCTGGCGCTGGAGGACGGCAGGACCATCAGCTTCATGAGCCTGGTTCCGCTGTACCCGGAAGAGATGGACCTGAAGCTGAGGAAGGGCGCCGAGGTGCTGCTCGACCGCTTCGATGCGAAGAACATCCAGGACGTGATCGAACCCGCCCGCACCAACGTGGCGAAGAAGCGTTTCGGTTTGTTCTGAGACCGGTAACATCAGGGGCCTGAACTTCGTTTCCAGGCCCCTGTCATGACCATCCTGCTCACCGGCGCTGCCGGCTTCATCGGTGCCTACACCGCCCGCGCGCTGCTGGAGGCCGGCCAGCCCGTGGTCGGCCTGGACAACTTCAACGACTACTATGACCCGCAGATCAAGCGCGACCGCGTGGCTGCGCTGTGCCCGGCGCTGGACCTGCGCACCCTGGACCTGACCGACCAGCAGGGCCTGGCGGCACTGTTCGACGAGGTGAAGCCGACTGCGGTGATCCACCTGGCCGCGCAGGCCGGCGTGCGCTATTCGCTGGAAAACCCGCACGCCTACGTCGACAGCAACCTGGTCGGCTTCGTCAACATGCTCGAACTGTGCCGTCACCGTGGCGTGCAGCACCTGGTGTATGCCTCCAGCAGCTCGGTCTACGGTGATTCGGCCACGCCGCCGTTCTCCGAGGACCAGCGCGTGGACCAGCCGCGCTCGCTGTACGCGGCGACCAAGGCGGCCAACGAGCTGATGGCCTACACCTACGCGCAGCTGTACGGCCTGCATGCCACCGGCCTGCGCTTCTTCACCGTGTATGGCCCGTGGGGCCGGCCGGACATGGCACCGCTGCTGTTCTCGCGTGCGGTGCTGGCCGGGCGGCCGATCGACGTGTTCAACGAGGGCCGCATGCAGCGTGATTTCACACATGTCTCCGACATCGTGTCGGGTATCCTCGGCGCGCTCGCGCATCCGGCCGATGGTCCGGTACCGCACCGGGTGTTCAACCTCGGCAACCATACGCCGGTCGAGCTGGAGCGCTTCATCAGCGTGATCGAGCAGGCCGCCGGTCGCCCCGCGCAGAAGGTCTACAAGCCGATGCAGCCGGGCGACATGGTGCGCACGATGGCCGATACCCGGCGCGCCCATGACGCATTCGGCTTCGACGCGGTGACCCCGATCGAAGAAGGGTTGCCCCCCGTCGTGCAGTGGTGCCGCGAGTATTTTGGCGACCGCGCCTGAGGTCGGATCCTCACACAGCCGGATTCATCTTCGGATAACCTCGGCTTCGGAGAATGCGCGGTCTTTGTCCCCCTTTGGCCGAGTGCCTTATGAGCCAACCCGAGCTTTCCGTTGTCGTCCCGGTGTTCAACGAACGCGACAACGTCGCCCCGCTGGTTGCCGAAATCACCGCTGCACTGCGTGGCCGGCTGCCGTTCGAGATCATCTACATCGACGATCACTCGCGCGATGACACCCTGGCGGTGCTGCAGGGGCTGAAGGCGACCACGCCGGAACTGCGGGTGCTGCACCATGTGAACCAGAGCGGGCAGAGCACCGCCGTGCGCACCGGCGTCAAGCACGCACGTGCGCCGTGGATCGCGACCCTGGATGGCGATGGCCAGAACGATCCGGCCGACATTCCCAAGCTGCTGGCCGCGCGCGATGCCGCCGAGGCGCAGGTGAAGCTGTTCGCCGGCTGGCGGGTCAACCGCCAGGACAGCGGCAGCAAGCGCTGGGCCAGCAAGTGGGCCAACGCCATCCGCGCACGCATGCTGCGCGACGATACGCCCGATACCGGCTGCGGCATCAAGCTGTTCGAGCGCAGCGCGTTCCTCGACCTGCCGTACTTCGACCACATGCACCGCTACCTGCCCGCGCTGATGCAGCGTGCCGGCTGGAAGACCACCAGCGTGCCGGTCAACCACCGCCACCGTACCGCCGGCGTGTCCAAGTACAACAACCTGGGCCGTGCACTGGTCGGCATCCGTGACCTGCGCGGCGTGGCGTGGCTGATCACCCGCAGCAAGCGCACCGCAGTGGAGGAGCGTTGATGGATCTGGAGCTGCACTGGCTCGACCAGCCGCTGACCTGGTTGTACTGGACCGGCCTGCATGTGACCGGCTGGAAGCTGATCGGCTATACCGGCGCGCTGATGTTTGGCGGCCG
The DNA here is from genome assembly GCF_059369635.1 of Stenotrophomonas sp. YJH_SMC_58. Taxonomy (NCBI): domain Bacteria; kingdom Pseudomonadati; phylum Pseudomonadota; class Gammaproteobacteria; order Lysobacterales; family Lysobacteraceae; genus Stenotrophomonas; species Stenotrophomonas sp. YJH_SMC_58. The sequence goes on along the minus strand of NZ_JCAFSW010000008.1, from coordinate 162,478 downwards.
CTGGCTGGTCCAGTTCATCGCGTCCAAGCGTGCGGGCAAGCCGGTGATCCCGCGCCTGTTCTGGTACATGAGCGTGGTCGGCAGCCTGATGACGCTGAGCTACTTCCTGTTCTCGGCCAAGCAGGACTCGGTGGGCGTGCTGCAGAACCTGTTCCCGGCATTCACCGCGCTGTACAGCCTGCAGCTGGACATCAAGCACCGGGGCTGGAAGCGGGACAAGGCCAGTCACTGAGGCCCCGGGGTCGGATCCCCGACGCATCCACGCATGGCGTGGATCTACTGCATGTTCGGCGGCCGGTTCCCGGCCCTGCCTGCCGTGGGTAGAGTCGACTGTCAGTCGACTTTCGCGCGGAGCGCGGGGTTTGCTGCATATGGCGGAAGAGCAGCCGACTGACAGTCGGCTCTACCACGCGCCTTCGGCGCTGGGCCCCGGCCTGCGGCCGGTTCCCGGTCCTGCCTGCTGTGGGTAGAGTCGACTGTCAGTCGACTTTCGCGCGGAGCGCGGGGTTTGCTGCATGTGGCGGAAGAGCAGCCGACTGACAGTCGGCTCTACCACGCGCCTTCGGCGCTGGGGCCCCGGCCTGCGGCCGGTTCCCGGTCCTGCCTGCACTGCAGGCAGGACCTTCGTCCCATGCCATGGGCCGTGGGCGGTGCCATCATCGGGGTCTGCCTTCCCGGGAACCTGTGCTCGTGAAAACCCGTCTTGCCGTTGCCCTGCTGATTGCCCTGTCCGCCCCCGCCGTGGCCCTGGCCGCGCCGCCCGCCGCCGCCGCGCCGGCCAGCGTCGCTACCGAATCGCCCGCCGATGCTGCCTTCCGCGCGCTGTACGAGAAGGAATGGAAGTGGCGCCAGCAAGGCGGCGGCGAGGCCAGCGAAGACGAAGACGCGCCGGCCAATGCCACCCGCATGCCCGATGTCGGCCCGGCCGCGCAGCAGGCGCGCCTGAAGGTGTGGGACGAGACCCTCGCCGCGCTGAAGAAGATCGACCCGAAGACCCTGTCGCCCGACAACCAGGTCAACTACGCGATCTACCACGACCAGGTGTTCAACCTGGCCGAAGAGACGCGCCTGCGCGGCTACGAGATGCCGTTCAACGCCGACTCCTCGTTCTGGTCCAACCTGTCCTTCATGGCCCGGCGCGAGATGAAGACCGTGCAGGACTACCAGAACTACATCGCACGGCTGAACGATGTGCCGCGTTACTTCGGCCAGCAGACCGAGAACATGCGTGCCGGCCTGAAGCGTGGCTTCAGCGTGCCGCGTGCCGTGCTCGATGGCCGCGAAGTGTCCATCGCCACCGTCGCCGAGCTGAAGGACCCGACCGGATCGCCGTTGTACGCGCCGTTCAAGAAGCTGCCCACCACCATCCCGGCCGCCGAGCAGGCCAGGCTGCAGGCGCAGGCGCGTGAAGCGATCAGCGGCAAGGTGGTGCCGGCGTTCCAGCAGCTGCGCACCTTCTTCGTCAAGGAGTACGTGCCGCAGGCGCGCACCACCCTGGCCGCCGAAGCGATGCCTGATGGCAAGGCGTACTACAAGCAGCAGATCCACGAATACACCACGCTGGACCTGTCGCCGGACGAGATCCATCGCATCGGCCTGGATGAAGTCGCACGCATCCAGAAGGAAATGAACGACATCATCAAGCAGGTGAAGTTCAAGGGCAGCTTCGCCGAGTTCCTGACCTTCCTGCGTACCGATCCGCAGTTCTATGCCAAGACGCCGGAAGAGCTGCTGTCGCGTGCCGCGTGGATCTCCAAGCGGGCGGACGGCCAGCTCGGCAAGTACATGACGCTGCCGCGCGCGCGCTTCACCATCGTGCCGGTGCCGCCGGATATCGCGCCGTTCTGGACCGCCGGCCGTGGTGGCATGGGCACCTACTGGCTCAATACCTACAACCTGCCGTCGCGCCCGCTGTACAACCTGCCGGCACTGACGCTGCATGAGTCCGATCCGGGCCACGCGCTGCAGGGCGCGATCGCCGCCGAACAGAAGAACCTGCCCGAGTTCCGCCGCAACGCCTACATCTCCGCCTATGGCGAAGGCTGGGCGCTGTACTGCGAGAAGCTGGGCGTGGAGATGGGCATCTACGAAACCCCCTACGAGGATTTCGGCCGCCTGACCTACGAGATGTGGCGCGCCACGCGCCTGGTGATCGACACCGGCGTGCACAGCAAGGGCTGGACCCGCGAGCAGGCGCTGGCCTACCTGCGTGACCACACCGCGCTGAGCGAGCATGAAGTGACCACCGAAGTGGACCGCTACATTTCCTGGCCGGGCCAGGCGCTGAGCTACAAGCTGGGCGAGATCGCCATCGTGCGCCTGCGCGCGCAGGCCGAGAAGGAACTGGGCGACAAGTTCGACATCAAGGGCTTCCACGACACCCTGCTCAAGCAGGGCTCGGTGCCGCTGCCGGTGCTGGAACAGCAGATCCAGGCCTACATCGCCGAACGCAAGAAGGCCTGACCGTTACCGGGTAGTGCCGGCCGCTGGCCGGAAACCTGCACGCACCGCGATCGTTCGACATTGCCGGCCAGCGGCCGGCACTACCTCGGACCGGGAAACGGGGTCGGATCACAGGATCCGACCCCGTGGTCTTTCACCCCACCGCCCGCGGCTTGGCTACCCGCGCCGCGAAGGTCGGCAGCACCAGCAGGGTCAGCACGGTGGCGGTGATCAAGCCACCGATCACCACCGTCGCCAACGGCTTCTGCACTTCCGCACCGGAACCGCTGGCAATCGCCATCGGAATGAAGCCGACGATCGCCACCAGCGCCGTGGTCAGCACCGCGCGGATGCGGCTGGAGGCACCGTTGATCGCTGCCTGCAGCGGCAGGTCACCGGCATCCAGGCGTTCGCGGATCGCCTGCATCAGCACCAGGCCGTTCAAGGTCGCCACGCCGGAGACGGCGATGAAGCCGACCGCCGCCGACACCGAGAACGGCATGCCACGCAGCAGCAGTGCGAGGATGCCGCCGACCAGCGCCAACGGTACGCAGCTGAACACCAGAATGGCTTCCTTGCCGCTGCGCAGGGCCATGAACAGCAGGCTGCCGATCAGCAGGAACACTACCGGTACCACCGTCGCCAGCCGCTTCTCCGCGCGCTGCAGGTTCTCGAACTGGCCACCCCAGGTCAGGTAGGCACCCGGCGGCAGTGCCACGTCGGCCACCGCGGACTGCGCCTCGCCGACGAAGCCGCCCAGGTCGCGACCGCGCACGTTGGCCTGCACCACTACGCGGCGGCTGCCGTTGTTGCGGCTGATCTGGTTCGGCCCTTCGCTCACCGTGATGCGGGCCACCGACGACAACGGAATCACCAACCCCGATGGCGTGGCGATCGGCAGCGAGGCCAGCTGGTCCGGATCGTTGCGCGAGGCATCGTCCAGCCGCACCACCACGTTGAAGCGGCGATCACCTTCGAAGATCTTGCCCGCCGCGGTGCCACCAATGCCGGTGGACAGTGCATCACTGACGTCTGCGGCGGTCAGGCCGTACTGCGCCGCCGCCACGTGGTCGATCGCCACGTTGAGTGTAGGCAGGCCGGAGATCTGTTCCACCCGCACGTCGGCCGCGCCGTTCACCGCACGCAGCTTCAGCGCCACCTGGTCGGCCACCTTCTGCAGCTGGCTGAAGTCATCGCCGAAGATCATCACCGCCAGGTCGGTACGCACGCCGGAGATCAGCTCGTTGAAGCGCAGTTCGATCGGCTGGCTGAACTCGAAGCTGTTGCCCAGCTGCTGCCCGGCCAGTTTCTCGAAGCGTGCCACCAGTGCTTCCTTGTCCAGCTTCGGATCGGGCCAGTCCTTGCGCGGCTTCAGCACGATCACGCTGTCGGAGATGTTGGTCGGCATCGGGTCGATGGCCGCCTCGGCGGTACCGGTACGCGAGAACACGGTCTCCACTTCCGGCTGCGTGGCGATCGCCTTTTCCAGTGCCAGCTGCATCGCCAGCGACTGCTCCAGCGAGGTCGACGGCACGCGCAGGGCCTGCATCGCCACGTTGCCTTCGTCCAGCGTCGGCATGAACTCGCGGCCCAGCAGCGAGAACGCGCCGATGCCCACCACCACCATCATCACCGCAGCTGCCAGCACCGTGCGCGGATGCGCCACGGCCTTGCGCACCACCGGTTCGATGCGTGCACGCAGCACGCGGATCAGCTTCGTCTCGTGCTCGCCATCTTCGGCATGCGTATCGCCGTCCTTCAGCTTCGGCTCGCGCACCAGCAGCGCGGCCATCGCCGGAACGAAGGTGAAGGAGAACAGGAAGGCACCGACCAGGGCCAGCATGAAGGTCGCCGCCATCGGGTGGAAGGTCTTGCCCTCCACACCTTCCAGCGTGAGGATCGGCGCGAACACCAGCAGGATGATCAGCTGGCCGAAGGCCGCAGGGCGCGCCATCTTCATCGCCGAATCGGCGGCCACGCGCAGCCGCTCCATCGCGGTCAACGCACGGCCCAGTTCGGCGCGGCGCTGGCCCAGCATCAGCAGCGTCGACTCGACCACGATCACCGCACCGTCCACCAGGATGCCGAAGTCCAGCGCACCCAGGCTCATCAGGTTGCCGCTGATGCCGAAGCGGTTCATGCCGATCACTGCGAACAGGAACGACAGTGGAATCACCAGCGCGGTGATCGTTGCTGCACGCAGGTTGCCCAGCAGCAGGAACAGCACCACCACCACCAGCAGCGCGCCCTCGGTGAGGTTCCTGGCCACGGTCTTGATGGTGGAATTGACCAGCACGCTGCGGTCCAGCACCGGCGCGGCCACGATGTCGGCCGGCAGCGATTTGTTCACCTGTTCCAGGCGCGCCGCAGCTGCCTGCGCCACGGTGCGGCTGTTGCCGCCGGCAATCATCAGCGCGGTACCCAGCACGGCTTCATGGCCGTTGCGGCTGGCCGCACCCAGGCGCGGCGCGCGGCTCAGCTCGACCTCGGCCACATCGGCCACGCGCACCACCACGCCATTGCGGGTCGCCACCGGGGCCTGTGCCAGATCCTCGGTGGTCAGCGCCAGGCCATCGGCACGCACCACCAGTCCTTCGCCGGCGCGCTGCACGAAACCGGCACCGGCCTGCACGTTGGAACGCTGCAGGGCGGTGACCAGGTCGGCCAGGCCGAGGCCGTGCGCGGCCAGCCGGGCGCTGTCCGGATGCACGCCATATTCCTTGACGTAGCCACCGACCGTATCGACGCCGGCCAGCCCCGGGCTGGAACGCATCTGCGGCGCGATGATCCAGTCCTGCACGGTACGCAGGTAGGTGGCACGTTCTTCCGGCGTGCGCAGCAGATTGCCTTCCGGCGTGCGGTAGACCTCGCCAGCCTGCCAGCCGGCTTCACCCGGCTTGGCCAGCCTGGCCGGATCGAACGTGGTGAAGTCCACGGTCCACATCAGCACTTCGCCGAGGCCGGTGGTAACCGGCGACAGCATCGGCGACGCGCCATCGGGCAAGTCTTCCGATGCCTCGCGCATGCGTTCGGCCACCTGCTGGCGCGCGAAGTAGATGTCGGTCGCATCGGTGAAGATCGCGGTGACCTGCGAGAAGCCATTGCGCGACAGTGAACGCGTGGTGGTCAGGCCGGGAATGCCGGCCAGCGCGGTTTCCAGCGGATAGGTCACCTGCCGCTCGATCTGCTCCGGGGTCAGCGCCGGTGCCACCGTGTTGATCTGCACCTGTCGGTTGGTGATGTCCGGCACCGCGTCGATCGGCAGCTTGCCCAGCTGGAACAGGCCCACCGCAGCAATCAGCGCCGCCATGAACACCACCAGCCAGCGGTGGCGCACCGCTGTTTCAATGATCAGCTTGAACATGGTCGCCTCCTCAGTGGCCGTGCTCGGCTTCGCCCTTGGCCAGTTCGGCCTTGAGCAGGAAGGCGTTGCTGCCAACGATGCGCTCGCTGCCGGTCAGGCCACCGAGGATCTCGATGCGGTCACCGGCACGACGGCCAGCCAGGACCGGCTGCGCCTTGAAGCCACCTTCGACGGCAACGAACACCGCGCTGCTGCCATCGACGTTCTGCACCGCATCGGCCGGGACGCTGAGCGAGCCGTCCTGGCCTTCGGTGACCACTACGGCCGATACCGGCGAACCGGCCGGCGGCAGCGACGCATCCACCGGCGTGGCACGGATGACCGCGACGCCGCCCTGCTGGCGCACATCGGCGGCCGAACCGGTGACGGTGGCGGTGAAGCTGCCACCCGGCACGCTGACTTCCAGCTTCATGCCGGGCGTGACCTGCGCGGCCAGCGCGGGCGGTGCGGTGAACACCAGCTCGTTCATCGTCGGGTCGGCGACATCGGCGACTGCACTGCCGGCGGCGACCACGCCGCCCGGCGTGACCTGCACGTTGCCGACGATGCCGGCCACCGGGCTGGTGATGCGCACGCGACCGCTGGCATCGGGCGCACCGTTGGCGGCGGCCTGGGCCTGCGCGGCAGCAGCTTGGGCCTGTGCTGCCAGCGAACGTGCGCGAGAGGCTTCCATCTCCTGGCGGGCGACCACGCCCTGGTCGACCAGCGCCTTGTCGCGGCCATAGGCCAGACGCGCGGCCTCGGCTTCGGCCGCTGCGGCCAGCGCATTGGCGCGGAACACCGCCGCTTCGCCGCTGACCACGATCGCCAGCGCCTGGTTCTGCTTCACCGCGGTGCCCGGCGCGACCAGCACGCGCTCGACGCGGCCGGTCACCGTGGAGGCCACCGACGCGCGTGCGCCGACCGACGGTTCGACCCGGCCGGACAGGCGCGTGGAACCACCGCCACCGCGACCGATCGCGACCACTTCAATACCGGAGGCCTTGATCTGCTCCGGGGTCAGCTGCACCACGCCTTCGTCGGCGTCAGCAGGCGCCTTCGCGGTTTCTGCCTTGGCTTCCTTGCTGCCGGCGGCATGGCCGTGGCCATCGTCGGTGCCGGCCTTGGCCGCAGCGGGGTTTTCATTGGCAGGCGTCTGCGCGTTGCCGGCGCAGCCAGCCAGCAGGACGGTCAGCAGCACGCCGCCGATCAGCGGGAAAGTACGGGAGAGAGTCATGGAGCCTCCACAAAGGGTGCGCGCCCTTCCAGGCGGGCAAGATCGATTTCCGCGGCGACGCGCGACAGGCGCGCATCCACGGCGGTGCCGCGGGCGGCGATGAGGGCGCTGCGCGTGCTGCGCAGTTCCAGCTGCGAGATGCGTCCGGCGTCGAAGCCAATGCGGGCCAAGCGATACGCCTCTTCGGCGGCGACCACGCTTTCATCGGCGGCGCGGGTACGGCTACTGGCGGCCTTCAACCCGGCCACCGCAGAGAGGCGCTCGGCCTCGCTGTCGCGGCGCTGCTGGTCCAGGCGTGCTTCGGCCGCGCGCTGGTCGGCATTGGCGGCGCGGATGCCACCGCGGTTGCGGTCGAACAGCGGGATGCTGAGGCTGACCCCGAGGTTGTAGGCGCGCTCGCCGCCTTCGCGGAAGCGGGTCTGCGCGGCGGTGACACTGAGGTCGGGCAGGGCGCGCTTGCGTTCCACCTCAACCAGCTTGCCCGCCGCATCGGCTTCGGCTTCGGCAATGCGCACCGCCAGCGCCACGTCGGTGGCGCCGCGCGGCAACGGCGGCGCGCGGTCGAGCAGGCTGTCGTCGATCGACTGCACCGGCGCATCCAGCAACGCGGCACCGGCCAGGCGGGCCAGCGCGGCATCACGGAAGGCCTGCGCCTCATCCAGCGAAGCACTGGCATTGGCCACTTCGCTCTGCGCCTGCACCGCACGCAGTTGCGGCTCGCGGCCCTGCTTGACCATCGCGTTGACGGCGTTGGCGTCATCGCGGGTGAGGGTCAGTGCTTCTTCGGCCAGGGTGTAGCGGCGCAGTGCACTTTCCGCCTGTGCGTAGACCACCGCGAGCTGGCTGGCCACATCGCTGCGACTCTGCGCGCCACGCAGGTTGGCGGCCTGTGCTTCGGCGCGGGCCGCACGGACGCGCGCGCCACGCTGGCCCCAGACCTCCAGTGGCTGGGACAGGGTGAGCACGGTATCGGCCTTGCCCATGCCGCCATAGGAGCCGGTGCCCCAGGCGTTTTCGGCGGAGTAGGAAAGGGAAGGGTTGGGCAACGCACGGGCCTGGTCGGCGCGCGCGTCGGCGGCCTCGGCCAGCGCCGTACCCACGCGGGTGCCGGGCAGCTGGTCCAGGCGTTCAAGCAGGCTGTCGTAGGAAGGGGCGGCTTGTGCCGACGCCTGCATTGCCGGGGCCAGGCCCAGCAGCACGGCGACGACCAGCCCGGCCGCGCGCGGCGACCGAGGTGTCAGGATCGACATAGGGGGATTCCGGTTGTGAGTGAAACGGGAGCCCGCGATTGCGGGACGCGCTCAACTCACGCCCGGGGGGGACGCGTCAATTCATCCTGGGCGACCGCATAGGTCGCCACGTCGCCGGCATTCATCCAGCGCGCCGGCAGTGGCGCACCGAAGGCGGCGAGGGTGCTGGCCGGCAGGCTCAGATTGGAGTGATGGCAGTGGTTGTGGCCACAGGCACCGACATGCTTGCCGTCGGTATCGCCATCGGCATCCGGTGCGGTCTCAACATGCACCGTGCTGGCGTGCGGTTCCACCGTGCAGGCCAGTGCGTCGGCCACCGGCACGACCACGAATGCCGCCATCAGCAGCATCAGCAGGTACGAGCGAAGGTGGCGGGCGATCCGGCGCATGGAAGGGAGGCTAGCAAGCGGTTTTCGCCGGATACAATATCAATGGCCGCTTCGGGAATACGTCGGAATCTCCCGTTCAGGTGGACGGCCTGGGGGCATCCTGCCCTGGTGGGTGCGGACTTCCTGCCTTGGTGGGTGTCGACCTTGGTCGACACGCTTTTCGACCCCACCGCGTTGCCGGCCAGCGGCCGGCACTACCCGTATCACGGCAGCTTCGCGATCACCTTGATCTCGAACTGGAACCCATACAGCCAGGTCACGCCGATGCCGGTCAGGGTCGGGTGCGGCGCCTCGCCCCAGTACTCGGGCACGATCGCCCAGGCCTTCTCAAAGTTCTTCTCCGGATCGACCAGGAACACGGTCACGTCGATCACGTCATTGAACGTGCAGCCTGCAGCAGCCAACACCGCATTGAGATTCTCGAAGGCGCGGCGGACCTGCGTTTCGAAGTCCGGTTCGGGTGAGCCGTCCTCGCGGCTGCCGACCTGGCCGGAGACGAACAGGAAACCGTTGGATCGGATCGCCGGCGAGTAGCGGTTGCGCTCGTACAGGGCCTGGCGGCCGGCGGGGAAAACGACATCACGCTGTGACATGGGGAAGAACCCGTGGGTGAGGACGCCTATCCTCCGCGCCAGCGCTGTCTGGATAAACCGCGATGATCGGCCTAGATTGATTGCAAATCCCAAACAATTGCAGTCAGCCATGGACCGTTTCGAGGCGATGCGGGCCTTTGCCCGCGTGGTGGAGACCGGCAGCTTCACCCGCGCCGCGCAGACCCTGCAGATCAGCCGCACCACGGCCACCCAGCTGGTGCAGCAGCTGGAGGCGCACCTGCGGCTGCGCCTGCTCAACCGCACCACGCGCCGGGTCAGCGTCACCGCCGATGGCGCGGCCTACTACCCGCGCATCGCCCGCCTGCTGGCCGAGCTGGAAGAGGTGGAGGGCGGGCTGGGCGACGCGGCCACCCAGCCACGCGGGCGGCTGCGCGTGGATGTGCCCGGGCCCTACGCGCGGTTGCGGCTGGTGCCGGCGTTGCCGGATTTCCAGGCGCGCTACCCGGAGATCCAGCTGGACATCGGCGTCAGCGACCGCGAGGTCGACGTCATCGCAGACAACGTCGATTGCGTGATCCGGGGTGGCACCCCGGCCGACCCGGCACTGGTGGCGCGACCGCTCGGCGCGCTGCCGATCGGTTTCCACGCCAGTCCGGGCTATGTGCAGCGCTTCGGCCTGCCGACCGACCCGCGCGCGCTGGAAGGACCCGACCACCACATGATCGGCTTCCTCAGCCCGCGCAGTGGCCGGGCGCGGGTGTTCAGCGCACAGCGCGGCGATGAGCGCGTTGAGGTGCAGGGCCGCTATACGGTCGGCTTCGATGATGGAAATGCCTATCTGGCCGCTGCGTTGGCGGGGTTGGGCGTGGTGGCGCTGCCCAGCTACATGGCCGAACCGCACGTGGCGCGCGGCGAGCTGCTGCCGGTGTTGCAGGACTGGCAGCTGCCGCCGATGCCGATGCATGTGATGTTCCCGCCGAACCGGCACATGAGCCAGCGGCTGCGGGTGTTCATCGATTGGGTGGTGGAAGCGTTGGGGTGAGTGCATCGGCCGCGTGCGAGAATCGGCGTGCACGTACTGGAGAACGCACACCCTGATGAGCCGCATCGTCGCACTGGATACCGAAACCACCGGCATCTCCCACCGCCTGGGGCACCGGGTGATCGAAATCGGTGCCGTCGAACTGATCGATGGCCAGCTCACCGGCCGCCAGTTTCACACCTACCTGCAGCCGCAGCGCAGAGTCGATTGGGGCGCACAGCGCGTGCATGGCATCAGCGACGCGATGCTGGTGGGCAAGCCACTGTTTTCCAGCAAAGCCGCCGAACTGCTCGACTTCCTGCGCGGCAGCGAGATGGTCGCGCACAACGCCACCTTCGATGTGGGGTTCCTGGACAACGAGCTGCGCCTGTCCGGCATCCCCGGCACGCTGGCCCAGCACTGCCGCATCACCTGCAGCCTGAAGCTTGCGCGGGGACGCTGGCCGGGTCAGGGCAACAAGCTGGATGATGTGCTGCAGCGCCTGCGCATTCCCAGCCAGCGCGGCCTGCATGGCGCGTTGAAGGATGCGCACCTGCTGGCGCAGGTGATTCCGCACCTGCGCTGAGGCCTGGCCGCTGTCACACCGGCCGCAACCATCGCTCGATCATTGCAACGCCACAGGCCACCCCGTCCTCATGGCGCATCGCCACGCCCAGGGCCGCCGCGCGTGCGCGTGTTGCGTCGGTTTCAACGAAGGTGATGGCTGCCGCCAGCGTTGCTGCGTCCAGCCGCTTCGGTGACAACGGTGCCGGTGCCACGCCCAACCGATACAGACGATCAGCCCAGAAGAACTGATCGGCGGCGAACGGCATCACCAGCGAAGGAACACCGGCGCGGCAGGCCGAATGCGTGGTGCCGCTGCCACCGTGATGGATGGCGAATGCGCAACGTGGGAACAGCGCTTCGTGTGGAGTCGGCCCCAGTACGAAGACCGAATCGGGCAAGCGCATCGCAGGCAGTCCCACCCAGCCAGGAAACAGCAGCACCCGGCGTGGCGCCAGCGCCTGCAGCAGGGCCGGCAACACGCGCTCGCGATCAAAGCCGGTCATGCTGCCGAAGCCCAGATACACCGGCGCCGGGCCGGCATCGAGGAAGGCCTGCAGATCGGCCGGGGGTATCCAGGGCGCATCAGGAAGGCGCCATTGGCCACAGACGATGTGGTCGGCCGGCCAATCCGCCGGTGGCGGCAGCAGCTGCGGCGAGATGCCATAGAGCATCGGCAGGCCGGGCCACAGCGAGCGGCGCGGCGATTGCCCCAGCTGCTTGCGGGCTGCGTTGATCGGCCGACGGAACTGGCGCCAGATCAGGCCGTTGACCAGCCCATAGCTGGCGCGGTTCAACCAGCCCGGCGAGCGTCCCGGTGGCAGGAACGGAGAGCGGAAGGCCCGCGTCGGGGTCAGCGGGATCATGCCGGTGCCGATGACCGGCAGTCCGCGGCGTTCGCCCACGCTCATGCCGACAAAGGCCGCCAGGCCACCGGTCAGAATCGCATCGCAGCCTTCGGCAGCGGCATCGGCCTGGCGCATCCAGCCGCTGACATGCTGCAGCGCCATCCGTGCCAGCCCGCTACTGGCGGCGGCAACACCGTTGCCACGCGAGACCAGCGCGACCACTTCGTCATGGATGTCACCTTCAAGAGCCGCATGGGGCACATCCAGTGCCTGCGCGCTGCCCAGGGTGCCGCCATCGGCAAGCAGTGTCACCTCGTGGCCTGCGCCGATCAGCCCATGGCAGAGCATGGCCAGGGGACGCGTATCGCCTTCGGTTCCGTAGGTCAGGCCCAGCAGCCGCATGGAAAGCTCCGCAGTGAACCGGAGCAGTATGCCGGTTGGCGGGCTCCCGGCCCTGCCGGTTCAGCCGCAGCCTGTGGGTAACTTGCGCAAGTGCTTGAACCCGTGCATAATGCGCGGCTCGCTGTGTCCGGTTTTCTACCGGGCGGCGCCCCCCGGGAGCACGTCCCCGGCCGCCCAACGCCAGCGTAACCCTTTGATTCTCTTGACGTGTGGTGGGCAACCATCGAGGCCGCCGTCTCCCGGGCTACGGGCTGACAACTACTACTATCGAGGTGCGCAATGTCCCGCGTATGCCAGGTTTCCGGCAAGCGAGTGCAGACGGGTAACAACGTCTCGCACGCCAACAACAAGACCCGTCGTCGTTTCCTGCCGAATCTGCACGAGCGCCGTTTCTGGGTGGCCAGCGAGAACCGCTGGGTCAAGCTTCGTGTTTCCGCGCATGCACTGCGCACCATCGACAAGAACGGCATTGATTCCGTTCTGGCTGAGCTGCGTGCGCGCGGCGAAAAGGTCTGAGGAGTAAAGCATCATGGCAGGCAAGCGCGATAAGGTCCGTATGATTTCCTCGGCCGGTACCGGCCACTTCTACACGACCGACAAGAACAAGAAGAACACCCCGGGGAAGATGGAATTCCTGAAGTACGATCCGGTCGTGCGCAAGCACGTCCTGTACAAGGAAGGCAAGATCAAGTAATCCGCAAGGATTGCTGGTCCCCGCGAAGAAACCCGCCCTTGTGGCGGGTTTTTTCATGCCCGGCATTCCAGGGCGGCTGCCGGCTGCTCCGCCATTGCCGTGGTGGGTGCCGACCGTTGGTCGGCACGCTGTCCGCCCGGTAGGTGCCAACCTTGGTTGGCACGCTGCTTCAACGCAGTCGAGCGCGGCTCGACTCTACAAGGGCCGGTGGGCAGAATGGCACATCACCTCCCGACGGGCGACACGATGCTGTTCGAGTGGTTGCTGGGTTCCTACCTGCTGCTGATCGACTGGCTGATCCGGCTGGTCGCGCTGTGCTGGATTCCCACCCGCACCACGCCCGGCGCGGCGCGCAGCTGGCTGCTGCTGGTCGGCTTCGTACCGCTGCTGGGCCTGCCGCTGTACCTGCTGTTCGGCCATCCGTGGCTGTCGCGCGAGCGCATCCGCCGCCAGGCCGAGGCCTCGCAGGTGATCCGTGAGGAGCAGGCGCTGCAGCATCGCCTGCGCTGGACCCCACAGCCCGACACCGCCAGCGCCGAGATCGTGCCGTTGGTGCAGCGCCAAGGCGATTTCATGCCGGTACACGGCAACGCCGTCGATCTGCTGACCGACTACGACGAGTCGCTGCACACGCTGATCGCCGACATCGACCAGGCCGAAGACCGCGTGCACCTGCTGTACTACCTGATGTTCGACGACGCGGTCGGCGAGGCCATTGTCGAGGCCTTGCAGCGTGCCGCCGCGCGTGGCGTGCAGTGCCGCGTGCTGCTCGATGCGGTGGGCGCCAAGCGTGGCCTGCGCGCCTATCGCAAGCGCCTGCAGGCGCGCGACATCGAAGTGCGCGCGATGCTGCCCGGTGGCCTGCGCTGGCGTCGCAGCGGACGCATGGACCTGCGCAACCACCGCAAGATCGCGGTGATCGACAACGAAGTGGCCTATGTCGGTTCGCAGAACCTGGCGGGCCCGCAGTTCGTGCCGGGCCACCCGAACCGCGAACTGGTGGCGCGCGTCCGCGGCCCGGCGGTGGCGCATCTGGAAGCCGTATTCGCCAGCGACTGGTACATGGAGACCGGCCAGCGCCTGGATGTGATCACCGATGTGCCCGAATGCGGCGACGACATCGCCACCCAGCTGCTGCCCAGCGGCCCGGCCTACCCGTACAGCAACGCGCGCGACGCGGTAGCCGCGCTGATCCACCTGGCGCGACGCCGGCTGGTGATGGTCACCCCGTACTTCGTGCCTGACGAAGCCACACTGAGTGCGCTGCGTATCGCCGCATTGTCCGGCGTGCAGGTGCAGCTGATCCTGTCTGCCAGCAACAACCAGCGGCTGACGTCGTGGGCGCAGGAGGCCTACTACGATGAACTGCTGCGCTGTGGCGTGCGCATCGCGCTGTACGAGCCGCAGTTCCTGCACGCCAAGCACATGAGCGTGGATGAGGACATCGCCGTGCTCGGCTCCATCAACATGGATATCCGCTCGTTCGCGCTGAATGCCGAGATCGGCCTGATCTGCTACGACCGCGCGCTGGTCCAGCAGCTGTGCGCGATCGAGGATGGCTACCTGCGCGCGTCTCGGCAGCTGGACCTGCAGCAGTGGCGCAGCCGCCCTACGTGGCGGCGCAGCCGCGAAGGTATTGCACGGCTGGCCGATGCGTTGATGTGAAGCAATGCCGGCCGCCCATTCCGGCAATCCGGCCTGTCATCGCCGATGGCCTACAATCGGCACATGACTGATTCACCGCGTAATGGCGAACTGGACCTGGCGATCATCGGTGGTGGTGCGGCCGGGGTGCTGGTGGCGATCCAGGTATTGCGCCAGGCCAAGGCGCCGTTGGCGCTGGCCATCTTCGAACCCGCCTCGCAGCTGGCCCAGGGTATCGCCTATGCCACGCCGTGGCCGGAGCACCTGCTGAACGTGCCGGCGGCGAAGATGAGTGCGTTTGCCGACCAGCCCGGCGATTTCCTCGACTACCTGATGGCCGCCAATGCCTACCCGGGCGAGGCGCGCGAGGTGCTGGGCGAGCGCTATGTGTGCCGCCACTACTTTGCTGCCTACCTGCAGCAGCGCCTGCAGGAGGCCGCTGCGACCAGCCCGGCACAGCTGCAGGTGCTCGCGCAGCCGGTGCTGGGCCTGCAGCCGGATGACCATGGCTACCAGCTGACACTCGGCGATGGCAGCACGCTGCACGCCGCGCAGGCGGTGCTGGCCACCGGCAACAGCATGCGACCGCTGCCGGTAGCCGGTGCCGAGGCGCTGCCCGCCGATGACGTGATCGAGGCCTGGGACTACGACGGCGTGCGCACCCTGGCCGGCGAGCAGGCCGTGGCCATCGTCGGCTCCGGCCTGAGCATGGCCGACACCGTGCTGGCATTGGTCGCTGCCGGCCACACCGGCCCGCTGCACGTGATCTCGCGCCACGGCCTGCTGCCGTTGCCGCATGCGCACGGCGGCCTGCCCACGTTCGACCCGGCCACGCTGTTGCCGATGAACCTGCGCCAGCGCCTGCGCGCGTTGCGTGGGTTCGCACGCCAGGCACAGGCCGACGGCCTGCCGTGGCAGGGCGTGATGGACCGTATCCGTCCGCACGGGCAGGCGCTGTGGTGCAGCCTCGACGCGGCCGACCAGCGCCGCTTCCTGCGCCATGTGGTGCGCTACTGGGACGTGCATCGCCACCGCATCGCCGAAGAGGTCGACGCACAGCTGCAGGCGCTGATCGAAAGCGGCCAACTGCGTATCCACCGGTCCCGCCTGCAACGCGTCGGCCGCGAAGGCGATGCCCTGCGGCTGTCGGGTCGTGATGCCACCGGCAATGAACAGCAGTGGACGATCAGCGGGGTGATCAACGCTACCGGCGTGGAAACCCGCGCCAGTGCGCTGCGCAACCCGCTGCTGCAGCAGCTGCAGGCCGATGGCCTGGCCCGCCCCGGCCCGCATGGGCTGGGCCTGGACAGCATGGTGCCGGGCGATCGCCTGTGTGCCGCCGGTGGCCAGCCGCAGGCGCAGCTGGGCGTGCTCGGCAGCCTGCGCATCGGCAGCCTGTGGGAAAGCCTGGCGGTGCCTGAACTGCGTCAGCAGGCGCAGGCACTGGCCACCCAAGTGGTCGCAGGAGCCGCGACGGCGATGCCGTAAAATGGGCGCATGGATGTCTCCCACCTGCTTGATGGCCTGAACCCGGCCCAGCGCGAAGCCGTCTCCGCTCCCCCCGGCCACCACCTGGTGCTGGCCGGTGCCGGTTCCGGCAAGACCCGCGTACTCACTCACCGCATCGCCTGGCTGCATGAAGTCGATGGCGTGCCGACCCACGGCATTTTCGCGGTGACCTTCACCAACAAGGCGGCCGGCGAAATGCGCCACCGCATCGACGCACAGCTGCCCAATGGCAGCCGTGGCATGTGGATCGGTACCTTCCACGGCCTGGCCAACCGCCTGCTGCGCCTGCACTGGCAGGACGCGAAGCTGCCCGAAGGCTTCCAGGTGATGGATTCAGATGATCAGCTGCGGCTGGTCAAGCGCGTGGTGCAGGCGCTGGAACTGGACGACGGCAAGTACCCGGCCAAGCAGATCGCCTGGTGGATCAACGAACAGAAGGATGAGGGTCGCCGCCCGCAGCACATCCAGCCCGAGCCGCATGATGCGTGGCTGGAAACCATGCGCCAGGCCTATATCGAATACCAGGCACGCTGCGACCGCGCCGGCCTGGTCGACTTCGCCGAGCTGCTGCTGCGCGCCCATGAACTGCTGCGCGACAACCCTGCGCTGCTGTCGCACTACCGTGCCCGCTTCCGCGAGATCCTGGTGGACGAGTTCCAGGACACCAACGCCATCCAGTACGCCTTCGTGCGCGTGCTGGCCGGTGATTCCGGCCACGTGTTCGTTGTTGGTGACGATGACCAGGCCATCTACGGCTGGCGCGGCGCCAAGGTCGAGAACGTGCAGGGCTTCCTGCGTGATTTCCCAGGTGCGCAGACCATCCGCCTGGAACAGAACTATCGCTCCACTGCCAACATCCTCGGCGCTGCCAATGCGGTGATCGCGCACAACCCGGATCGCATCGGCAAGCAGCTGTGGACCGACAGTGGCGACGGAGAACCGATCGACCTGTACGCGGCGTACAACGAGATGGACGAGGCGCGCTACATCGTCGAGCGTGCCCGCCAGTGGGTACGCGATGGTGGCAGCTATACCGAAGTGGCCGTGCTCTACCGCAGCAACGCACAGTCGCGCGCGCTTGAAGAGGCGCTGCTGAGCGAACAGGTGCCCTATCGCGTGTACGGCGGCATGCGCTTCTTCGAACGTGCCGAAATCAAGGACGCGCTGGCTTACCTGCGCCTGCTGTCCAACCGCAACGATGACGCCGCCTTCGAGCGCGCGGTCAACACGCCTACCCGGGGCATCGGCGACCGCACGCTGGACGAAGTGCGCCGCGAGGCGCGCGCGCAGGGCATCTCGCTGTGGGAAGCAACGATGCTGGTCACCCAGGGCAACGCGCTGGCCGCACGCGCGCGCAATGCACTGGCCGGCTTCCTGGGGCTGGTCAACGAGCTGCAGGCGCAGACCGTGCACATGACCCTGGCCGAGCGCGTGGACCACGTGTTGGCCCGCTCGCAGCTGCGCGAGCACTGGAGCAAAGAAAGCCGCAATTCGCTGGATTCGGAATCGCGCACCGACAACCTCGACGAACTGGTCTCGGTCGCTTCGCGCTTCGTGCGCCGCGCCGACGACATCGAGGAAGTGGGCGAGGACATGGACGAGCTGGTCGCGTTCCTGGCCTACGCCGCGCTGGAGGCCGGTGAAGGCCAGGCGCAGGCCGGCGAGGACGGCGTGCAGCTGATGACCCTGCACTCGGCCAAGGGCCTGGAATTCCCGCTGGTGTTCCTGGCCGGCCTGGAAGAAGGCCTGTTCCCCAGCGCGCGTTCGCTGGAGGAAAGCGGGCGGCTGGAAGAAGAGCGCCGCCTGGCCTACGTCGGCATCACCCGCGCGCGCCAGAAGCTGGTGCTGAGCTATGCCGAATCGCGCCGCATCCATGGCCAGGACAACTACAGCCTGCCGTCGCGCTTCCTGCGCGAGATTCCGCGCGAGCTGCTGCACGAAGTGCGCCCCAAGGTGCAGGTCTCGCGACCGGCCTCTATGGGCGCCAGCCGGGTGATGGGCCATGCCTCGATCGAGGCACCGCCGATCAAGCTCGGTGCGCTGGTCACCCATCCCAAGTTCGGCGAAGGCATGGTGACCGACTACGAAGGTAGCGGCGCCCACGCCCGCGTGCAGGTCGAGTTCGCCGACGCCGGCAGCAAGTGGCTGGTGATGGCGTATGCCAACCTGACGGTGATCTGATCACCGTTCAGGAGTCGGATCCCTCCCGCAGGGAGGGCTCTGACCCCATCGCGGGAAAGCCCAGCCGAGCATGGGCTCGGCGCAACAGCCGCGATCGGCAGTCAGCCGGTAGTGAACGCCTCGACGGCTGCCACCAGCCACGCGCGGTCCATCGCCTCTTCATCCTGGCGGTTGCGGATCAACACATAGTGGCCTTCCGCCGGCGACAACACCTCGATCACCTCATTGCGATAGTTGGTGATCTCGATGAAGCCGCTGCTCACTCCGTTGAGGTTGTCGATCTCGGCCATTAACGTCTCCAGGCTCACGATGGCGCCGTCCTTGTCCGTTCCGCCGCCAGTGCGGGGATTGTCGAAGTACACGCATATCTTCGGCTGCCTGGTCCTATGCCAGTTGTTGACGTCAACGATGTGATGTGTGGACCACCTGAAATCCTCTGCTGATTCGTTGCCGTTGAACTCACACCGGAAGATCGGCAGGCATAGGAACAGCCCCGTGCGCTTCTCGATCCGATTCAGAAGCCCGTGATAGGTGCTGGGAACCGCCATCGCATGAGTGAACCCATAGCGTTGGAAGGAATCTCGAAGATCGTTGGCCCATCATGTGAAAGATGGTGCGGTGCGTTCAGCACAACGCTGGTGGCGAATTCCGGATCATCGACATTCTTGGACGCGATCGCGAGGTCATGTCTCTTGGCATTCCTCACGCAGCAATAGAGTACGTACGTCGCGACTACGTACTTGCTGAAGTAGCAGCCGTGGACTTCGGCCACCTCTCCGAACGACGTTAACAGGTCATCCTTGGTGATCATGGACATCTGGACGGTGGCAAAAGCACATGGTGGCCCCTTGAACGGTCATCCGACCATGCAATTTGTCTGAAAGCACGCTGTTGGTGTCAGAGCCCTTTTCCGTTGGAAAAGGGATTCGACCCCGATTAGGCTGCGCTCATGACCCGCAACGTGCTCTTCCTCTGCAGCCAGAACCGCCTGCGCAGCCCTACGGCCGAGCAGGTATCTGCCGATTGGCCGGGCATCGAGACCGCCTCGGCCGGGCTGCTGGCCGACGCCGAGGAAGTGCTCAGCCCTGAGCTGCTGCAGTGGGCGGACCTGGTGTTCGTGATGGTGCGCGCCCACCGCAATCGGCTGTCCAGCCGCTACAAGGCCTGGTTGAACGGCAAGCGGGTGATCTGCCTGGATATCCCGGACGACTACGACCACATGGACCCGGTGCTGGTGGAGCTGCTCAAGTGCAAGGTGACCCCGTTCCTGCGTTGACGGGCTGTTGTAGATACCGTGTCGCCCTCGCCTAGGCAAGGGCGACACGGTATCTACAATAGGCGGCACTTCTTCCAGGAACGCCCCCATGACCGAACCCACGCTGCACGTCACCGTGACGTTGAATGCCAAGCTGCAACCCGAACATCGCCATGAACTGTTCGAGGATCCGCTTGACGCGTTGTTGCAGGCGGCCCAGGTGGGCGAGCTGACGGGCGGCGGCACTGCGATGTCCGATCTGGGTGAGGTCGAATACGGCGACATCGAAGTGGCGCTGGTCGATGCGGGTGGCGTACCGAAGCTGATCGACCTGCTGGAGCAGTTGGGTGCACCGAAGGGCTCGAAGATCCACGGCGCAGGCGAGGCCGACCGCAGCTTCGGCGTGACCGAGGGCCTGGGCATCTACCTGGATGGCCTGAACCTGCCGGACGACGTCTACGAGCAGTGCGATTCCAACCACGTGTTCGAGCAGCTGTCGGAGAGCATCGACGGCCTGGGCGAGATCTGCAGCTGGTGGCAGGGCCCGACCGAGACCGCGCTGTACATGTACGGCCAATCGTTCGAGGCGATGCGCGATGCGATCGCCGGATTCGTGGCCAGCTACCCGCTGTGTCAGAACGCGCGCATCGTGCAGATCGCCTGAGCGACGTTGTTGTAGAGCCGAGCCCATGCTCGGCTGCCTTTCCCGCCAGAAGCAGCCGAGCACGGGCTCGGCTCTACAGAGAAGGGCGGGCCGGGCCTGTCCCCAGGACCACGTGACGATGCGCACAGGCCGCTGCGCGACGCCGGATTGATCCTGCTCAAGGCGCCGCCTCCACATCCGGTGTGCAATGGTGTCGTTCCCATCTGGCAGACCGCCACGGAGCCCCACCATGTACAAGCGCATCCTGATTGCCACCGACGGGTCCGAGCTGGCCGACAAGGGCCTGGCGAAGGGCTTGGAGCTGGCCAAGGACCTCAACGCCGAGGTCGATATCGTCACTGTTTCCGAGCCGTGGGCGGTCGGCATGTACGACGCCATGGGCTGGAGCGTGGGTTACATGAACAGCCCCGAGTACAAGGCCGACCGCGAGGAAGGGGCGCAGAAGGTGCTGCAGCCGGCGCTGGCCAAGGCCGCCGAGCAGGGCATCACCGCCAACCCGGTACACGTGCTGGACCGCTACGCGGCCGACGGCATCATCGAGACCGCCGGCGAGCGCAACAGCGACCTGATCGTGATGACCTCGCACGGCCGCCGTGGCGTGACCCGTGTACTGCTGGGCAGCCAGACCGCAGAAGTGCTGGCGCGCAGCACGCTGCCGGTGCTGGTCATCCGCTGATCCATACCCGCTGATTCAAGCGTTCCCGGGGAGGGGACCCGACGCCGGCCGCAGGATGCGCGCCGGCGTTGTTTTTTTGTGGGGGATCGGGGGCCGTGCCCATGGCCCCGAGGGAGTCAGAGCCCTTTCCTGTGGAAAGGGATCCGGCCCCGGTCACAACCCCGGTCACCTCACCAGCTGTACAGCTTCCAGTACACCGGCGACACGCCATCCTTGTCGTTGTCGAAACGGCCGTCGCCGTTCTTGTCGTACATGTAGAACGGAGCACCGCGCGATGGCGTCACCTTGACCATGCGCAGCTGGCCGGACACACGGTATTCCTCGATGACATCGCCGTTGTCCATGGTGCGCTTGGAGACATCGGCGCCCTTGACGTCCACCGGGGGAGCACCTGCGCCACCCATGCTGGCGCAGCCAGCGAGCAGGAGCAGGGAAGCCAGCATCAGGGTCTTCATCGGCGGGGGCCTTTGCCTGGAGAGAGCCCTGATTATGCCCCATCGCCAGGTGCGTGCCGTGTCGTCGCGGTGCAGGCACGGGCGCGTAGAATCGGCCCATGAGCAGATTAGTCCTGATCGACGGGTCCAGTTACCTGTACCGCGCGTTCCACGCGCTGCCGCCCCTGTCCAATGCACAGGGTGAACCCACTGGCGCACTGTTCGGCGTGGTCAACATGCTGCGTTCGACGCTGAAGGAACGCCCGGCCTACGTCGCGTTCGTGGTCGATGCGCCCGGCAAGACCTTCCGTGACGACCTGTACGACCAGTACAAGGCCAACCGCCCGCCGATGCCCGATGAACTGCGCAGCCAGGTCGAGCCGATGTGCCGCATCGTCGAGGCGCTGGGCATCAGCATCCTGCGCGTCCCCGGCGTGGAAGCCGACGATGTGATCGGCACGCTGGCCCTCCAGGGCCTGGCGCAGGACCTGAAGGTGACCATTTCCACCGGCGACAAGGACTTCGCCCAGCTGGTGCGCCCGGGCATCGAGCTGGTCAACACCATGACCGGCAGCCGCATGGATTCGGATGCGGCGGTGATGGAGAAATTCGGCGTGCGCGCCGACCAGATCATCGACCTGCTGGCGCTGATGGGCGACGCGGTCGACAACGTGCCGGGCGTCGAGAAGTGCGGGCCAAAGACCGCCGCCAAGTGGCTGGCCGAGTACCAGCACCTGGACGGCGTGATGGCAGCCGCGCCGGCCATGAAGGGCAAGATCGGCGAAAACCTGCGCGCCGCGCTGGAGCGCCTGCCGCTGAACCGCGAGCTGGTGACCATCCGTACCGACGTGCAGCTGGACGCCAGCCCGACCACGCTGGCCCTGCGCGAGCAGGATGTGCCGGAGCTGACCGAGCTGTATGCGCGCTACGGCTTCACCCAGGCGCTGAAGGAGCTGGGTGCGCCGGTGCCGGCACCGGTGGCCGCCAGCGAGGCGACCCCGAGCCTGCGCGGCACTGCGGCGGGCTTCGCGCGTGGCAGCGTCGAGGCGCCCGCCGCCGGCACGCTGGATCCGGCACTGTCCGCGCCGGGTGAATACGAGACCGTGCTGAGCGCCGAGCAGCTGCAGGCCTGGGTCGAACGCCTGCAGCAGGCCGACCTGATCAGCTTCGATACCGAAACCGATGCGCTGGACGCGATGCGTGCGCGGCTGGTGGGCATCAGCCTGGCCGTCGAGCCGGGCAGGGCGGCGTACATTCCGGTCGGCCACGATTACCCGGGTGCGCCGGCCCAGCTGCCGATGCAGCAGGTGCTGGACGCACTGCGCCCGGTGATGCAGGACCCGGCGAAGAAGAAGCTGGGCCAGCACGGCAAGTACGACCTGCACGTGCTGCGCCGCCATGGCGTGCAGGTGCAGGGCTACCACGACGACACCATGCTCGAGAGCTTCGTGCTCAATTCCACCGCCACCCGCCACGACATGGATTCGCTGGCGCTGCGCTACCTGGGCTACAGCACCATCAAGTTCGAGGACGTGGCCGGCAAGGGCGCCAAGCAGATTCCGTTCTCGCAGGTGGGCATCGACGAGGCCAGCCGCTACGCCGCCGAGGACGCCGACATCACCCTGCGCCTGCACCACGCGCTGCAGCCGCAGCTGCTGGCCGAGCCGGCGCTGGACAGCGTTTACCGCGGCATCGAGATGCCGCTGGTGCCGGTGCTGGCCAGCATCGAAGCCAACGGCGTGCGGGTCGACACCGACGAACTGCGCCGGCAGAGCCAGGACCTGTCTTCGCGCATGCTGGCCGCGCAGCAGAAAGCCACCGAGCTGGCCGGGCGCAGCTTCAACCTGGATTCGCCCAAGCAGCTGCAGGCGGTGCTGTTCGACGAGTTGAAGCTGCCGGCGGTGGTGAAGACCCCCAAGGGCCAGCCCAGCACCAATGAAGAGGCGCTGGAGGCGATTGCCGACCAGCACGAGCTGCCGCGCGTGATCCTGGAGTACCGCGGGCTGGCCAAGCTTCGCAGCACCTACACCGACAAGCTGCCGGAGATGGTCAACCCGGACACCGGCCGCGTGCATACCAGCTACCACCAGTCCGGTGCCGCCACCGGCCGCCTGTCCTCGTCGGATCCGAACCTGCAGAACATCCCGATCCGCACCGAGGACGGCCGTCGCATCCGCCGCGCGTTCGTGGCGCCGGAGGGCTTCCAGCTGCTGGCGGCCGACTATTCGCAGATCGAACTGCGGATCATGGCCCACCTGTCCGAGGACCCGGGCCTGGTGCGTGCCTTCGAGCAGGGCGCCGACGTGCACCGTGCCACCGCCGCCGAGGTGTTCGGGCGCACGCTGGAGGACGTGACCCCGAACGAGCGCCGCGCCGCCAAGGCGATCAACTTCGGGCTGATGTACGGCATGAGCGCCTTCGGCCTGGCCCGCAACCTGGGCATCGACCGTGGCCAGGCGCAGGACTACGTGGCCCTGTACTTCAGCCGCTACCCCGGCGTGCGCGACTTCATGGAGCGGATGCGCCAGCAGGCCCGCGACCAGGGCTATGTGGAAACCCTGTTTGGTCGTCGCCTGTACCTGAACGACATTCATGCACGTAACCAGGGCCTGCGCGCCGGTGCCGAACGCGCGGCGATCAACGCGCCGATGCAGGGCACCGCTGCCGACATCATCAAACGCGCGATGGTGGACGTGGACCAGTGGCTGCGTGACAGCGGCGCACCGGCACGGATGATCCTGCAGGTGCACGATGAACTGGTGTTCGAAACCGAAAGCAGTTTCGTTGAAGACTTGCGTTTGCAGGTGGTGGAGCGCATGTCGCAAGCGGCCAAACTGCGGGTGCCGCTGGTGGTCGATACCGGCGTCGGCAACAACTGGGACGAAGCGCACTGAGGGCATTTCAGGCCGAAAACGACGTGAATTCGTTCATTCGTCAGAGGTTTCTGACTCGATCATGAATGTTGTCCTGATCGAGGTTCATTAAATTGGGCCCCTTCACGAACCGTTAGTGTTCGGAGTGCTTCTATAACTCTCGACAGGCGCAACGCCTGTTGTGGATCTCTCCCATCCCCTGGAGCAGATCTCGGAACGGGGACTCCTCCCCAAGTGCCCGTTCCCCGGCCCCGTTGACCTCCCCCTGGTCAGCGGGGCTTTTTATTTGTGCCGCCGCAGCACCAGGGATGGGGTCAGATCCTTGGTGCTAGGCTGGGCTACCGTTCCACAGGGGAAGACCATGCCCGATCTGTTTGCACTGGCAATGCCCTGGTGGGAGTTCATCCTGCGCGCGGTGGTGGTCTATGTCGTTGTGCTGGGCATGGTCCGGCTTGGCGGCAAGCGGGCTCTAGGGCAGATCACGCCCTTCGACGTGCTGTTGATCGTGCTGCTGGGCAATGCGGTGCAGAACGCGCTGCTTGGCACCGATACCTCGCTGGGCGGCGGCCTGCTGCTGGCCGCGACCCTCATCCTGCTCAACTATGGGGTGGGCTGGCTGACCACCCGGAATCGACGCATGGAGCGGATGATCGAAGGAGAACCTACCGTAATCGCGCGCGATGGCCGGCTTTTGGAGGGTGTTCTCCGCCGCGAACTGATCAGCCGGGCCGATTTCGATGCTGCGTTGCGCCAGCAGGGTGGCCTGCGGATCGAGGATGTGCAGATCGCCCTGCTGGAGACGACCGGGCACATCACCATCCTTCCGCGGAAGGGCACCTGAGCGTGCAGCACCGAGCATGGGCTCGGCGCTACAGGGCATCATTCACGGTGTGCAGCGGGTATTGCCGGCCGCCGGTTTGCGCTCGTAATAGGCGAATTGATTGCCGCTGTCGATACCGACCAGGTTGCCGTTCTGCAGCAGCTGCAGCACGAAGTCGCTGCCGATATCGCGGTGGATGAGGATGCGGCCATCGCGCAGGCTTGCCCGCAGTGGCTGTTCGCGGCCACCGGCCTCAACTACACCACCCTCGAGGAAACGCAGCTGCGACAGCACGCTGCGCTCGGCTTCAAAGCTGCCACAGGGCAGTGCGGCGGCCGGCACCGGTGTGAGCGCTGCCGCGGGGGCGCTGGCGAGAACGGCAAGGTCCTTGGCCGGACCGCAGGCTGGGGCGTCCGCGCGCTGTGCACAGGATCGCTGCAGCGCATCGCGGGCCTGCTGCAGGCGGCCACTGCTCCACAAGGTTTCGGCGGTGTCGGCGCAGAACGTTTCGCCCTGTTGCACGCGGCAAAGGTCGATCAGTTCATCAAGCTGTGCAGGTGGCAGAGGCGCATCCACGGAATGCTGCAGGCCGAGCAGGGCCTTGCCCATCATTTCCGAGGCAATCTCCTTGGCTGCCGTCATGCAACCCTCGGCGTCGAACGAGGGCAGCTCCTCCCTGCAGATCTCGGGAATCGGCGGCTCTTCCTTTCTGGGCGCTGCGTCCTTGGCCTGCTGCTGGTAGGTCTCCAGTAGGCGCATGCAGGCTGCGCCCACGCCCTCGGCGCACCAGGCGTGCAGTTTCACGGGTGCGGCCTCTGGCAGCGCCTCCAGGCACTCGGAGGTGTTCATCACGCAACCGTCCTCGACGGGCTGCGGCATCGTCTTGCAGGCGGCGGCGTGCTCACGGGTGAACTCGCGATAGGGCGTGCTGATCGTGCGGTCGTTGTCCGAGAAGTACCAGTTTTCCAGCTGGCCC
Organism: Stenotrophomonas sp. YJH_SMC_58; assembly: GCF_059369635.1. Taxonomy (NCBI): domain Bacteria; kingdom Pseudomonadati; phylum Pseudomonadota; class Gammaproteobacteria; order Lysobacterales; family Lysobacteraceae; genus Stenotrophomonas; species Stenotrophomonas sp. YJH_SMC_58. The sequence goes on along the minus strand of NZ_JCAFSW010000008.1, from coordinate 136,702 downwards.
GTGGAGAGGTTGCCGGTACCGAGCACGTCTTCCTGGCGGGCGATGCGCAGCTCCTCGGTGGCCTGGTAGGGGCCGGACAGGAAGCCGTGGCCTTCGCTCTCCAGGGTCAGCGTGGTGTTGCCGCTGCTGTCCTTGTAGGTGCCGCAGGCCATCGACTGCGCGGCGGCCGGCAGGCTGGCCGAGGCCAATGCAAGCAACAGCAGGGAGCGCCAGCCCGCAGCGCGGGGGCGGGGGGAAACAGCAGCGGGCATGGGGTCATCCTTGAAGGAAGTGAGCAGGGCCTGTCCGGTGCAGGGCGCACCACAGGCAGGAGAGGGCGCCACGGGTCAGGCGTGGCGCCGGAAGATCAGAGCCAGTCGCGCGGCACCAGATAGTCGGCCAGGCGCGCCTCGGCGCTGCCCGCTTCCGGGGCGAAGCCGTACTCCCAGCGCACCCGCGGCGGCAGGCTCATCAGGATGCTCTCGCTGCGGCCGCCGCTCTGCAGGCCGAACAGCGTGCCGCGGTCGTAGACCAGATTGAACTCCACGTAGCGGCCGCGGCGGTACAGCTGGAACTCGCGCTCGCGCTCGCCATGCGCGGTGTCCTTGCGCTGCTGCACGATCGGCAGGTAGGCGTCGAGGAAACCATCGCCGACCGCACGCAGATAAGCGAAGTCGCGCTCGAAGTCGCCGTGCAGGTCGTCGAAGAACAGCCCGCCGACGCCGCGCGTCTCATTGCGGTGGCGCAGGAAGAAGTACTCATCACACCAGCGCTTGTGCGCGGCATAGCGTTCGTCGCCGAACGGCGCACACAGATTGCGTGCCACCTTGTGCCAGTGCTGCACGTCCTCGTCGAACGGATAGAACGGGGTCAGGTCGAAGCCGCCGCCGAACCAGCTGGCCACCACTTCACCGTCGCGCTGTGCCTGGAAGAAGCGCACGTTGGCATGGGTGGTCGGCACGTAGGGGTTGAGCGGGTGGAACACCAGCGACACGCCGGTGGCGCGCCAGGAGGCGCCGGCCAGTTCCGGGCGGTTGGCCGAGGCCGACGGCGGCAGGCGGCTGCCGGACACATCGGAAAAGCCGATACCGGCTTGCTCGAACACCGCGCCGTCGCGCAGCACGCGGGTGCGCCCACCGCCGCCCTCGGCACGCTGCCACAGGTCTTCCTGGAAGCGGGCCCGGCCATCGACGGCCTCGATCGCCGCACAGATGCGGTCCTGCAGGTCGGTGAGGTAGGCGCGCACGCGCTCGAATTCGTTCATGGCGCGTACTTTACCGCAGGGCCCGCCCGAAGCTGCGGACAGGCCCTGGCCGGCTCAGCGCTTGCGGTTGGAATGGCGCGGCGGCGGAGTGTCGTCTGATGCCGCGTCATCGGCCGCCTTCTGCAGCGCGCGGCCCAGATCGATCAGTTCCCAGTTCTGGGTGCCGAGCACGTCGCAGGCCACGTGCAGGCCACTGCGGTCGGCCTTGCACAGCCGGTCCAGCAGTGCATGTGCATCCACCTCGGCACCGTTGCCCTGGGCCGTGACCAGGTTCTCGCAGCCCTCGCGGACGCCGGCGCGGCAGACCGTGGTGTAGTGCTCGGCGGCCTGCAACCAGTGCCCGGACAGCGCAAGGCGGTTGCCGAGTACGTTGCAGCCCTGCAGCTTGCCTTGCGCGCAGCAGGCTTCCGCCCCGCCGGCAGCGAGCGCCTGCGGGCAATCCTGGGGTAGCGGCAGCACGGTGTACTGCTTCGGTGCACTGCAGCGGCCCGGGCCATCGCCAGTGGGGGTGAACACCTGGAAGCGGGTCCAGGTATCCAGGCCCAGCAGTTGGCCGCCAGGCAGCGGACGCAGCACGAAGTCGCCGCCCCTGTCGTGGCGGATGCGGATGTCGCCCTCTTCGACGCGGGCGCGGAGATGACTGTTCCAGCCAACGCCGACCAGGCCGTTGTCACCGAAGTCCAGCGTGTCCATCAGACCGCCATCGGTCCGGTAGTTGCCGCAGGGCAGGGCCGTTGCCGGTTGCGGTCGCAATGATGCGCCCAGTGCCTGCAACGACGGCAGACGCTCGCAGGTGGCGGTGTCGTTGCCCGGTGTGCAGGCCGCAGCCAGCGCCTGCACCGCCAGCAGGGGATCTCCCGCGTCCCAGGACAGCTCGGCCACCCGCTCGCAGAAGCCGCCATGCGCTACCTCGCGGCACAGCCGCAACAACTGTTGCCGCCGCTCAGCCGGAATGATCACCGGCACGGTCGGCGCCGTCATCGTCACCATGGCTTCGGTCATGGCTGCCGTCATCGCGGCCTTGACCAGCTGCGCCTGCACTGCGGGGTCGGCCTCGAGCGCGGCGGCACATGCCGGGGTTTCCTGTTCGAAGCCCCCGTTGTCACAAGCAGCGGGGAGCTTGATGCCGGACAGGGCGGCGTCGAGGGCCGCCTTCTGCTGGACAGGATCGGCCTTCACCTTAGGCTTGGCTTCATCACGCCAGCGATCAGCCAGTTGCAGGCACATGCCGGGCACGCCTTCCCGGCACCCTGCTTCGAGCGCGGCCGGAGTGGCTTCGTGACGGTTGTCCAGGCAGGCCACGGCATTGGCCAGGCAGCTGCCTACCGCCGGCCTGGCTGCGGCGGCGCACTGTTCGGGGGTCAGCAGGATGTAGGTCGTGCCATCCACCTCGACCGTGCGGCCACGATCACGTACCTGCAGCGGGCTGGGCAGGCCGTACTCCAGGTTCACGAGTTGCAGCTTCCCGTCTATCTGCTGGAACGCGACCGGAGACGGTGCACTGCCGAAGTGCTTCTGCTCGCCACGGTTGGGTGAGCTGATGCGCAGCGTGCTGCTGCCTTCGTCGGCCTTGAACAGGCCGCATTGCGGTGACTGTGCGGCGGCCATCGGTGCGGCCAGCAGCAACGCCCAGGCCAGCCAGCGCTGGCGCGGTGCGGGTGAATGCATGTCGTCTCCTTGACGATCGAACGGGAAACTCCAGGCGCTACGGCGAACCACGGCCCTCGCGCGGGGGCGTACATTCTGCCGTGCCGGGCACAGGCTGGTAACGCTGGTAGGCGGTCTGCGCATCCATGCCGAGCAGATCGCCGTTGCCGAGCTGGCGCAGCACAAGGGTTTCGCCGTTCTGCTGCAGGTGGATGGCGCCGTTCTGCAGGCGGGCCCGGGTGCCATCGCCGAAGTCGAGCCTGTCGATCACGCCTCCATCGGCCTGGTAGCGGCCGCAGGGCACCTGCTGGGCCGGGACGAGGCGCAGCAGGTGCCGGGACCGCGCAGCGGTGCGATGCGTTCGCAGGCGCTGGCGCGGCCGGCATCGCAGACCACCTGCAGCGCCTGCACCGCCAATGCGGGCTCCAGCGCGATCAGTTGCTGTGCGGCTACTTCGACGCAGAAGCGGCCGCCACGTTGCTGCAGGCACAACTGCTGCAGGCGATCGCGTGCAGCGGCCGGAAGCGGTGAATCCGGGATGTCTTCGTCTTCCTGTTGCAGGCGTTCACCGACCTTCTGCATGGCGGCGGCCAGCGCATCGCCGGTCAGCGTTTCGCAGGCCTGCGGGTCATGGCCGGGCGTGTGTTCGCGGCAGATGGGCGGGCGTTCGAAGCGCGCGGGGCTGGTGTCATCGCTGCCGACTACAGTTGTTCCATCGCGAAGCTGGCGCAGCAGCGCCGAGCAGCCCGCGCCAACGCCTTCGCTGCACGCACGCTGGGCCTGGCCGGGTGAGGCCGTGGGCAGCCGTGCAACGCAGTGGCTGCCGGCGGCGCGGCAGCTGCCGTCCATCGCGCTGGGCTCGCTGGCGCAGGCGCGGGGCTGGCGCAGGGTGTAGAACACCACCCCGTCGCGCTCGATACGCTGCCCATCGGCGCTGATCCGGATCCGCTGCGCCACGCCATCGTCGAGCATGACCAACCGCGTCTGTGCCGCACCGCGATCAACCCACAGCGGCTGCGGCTCGCTGCCATCATCGTGGTGGTGGCCGCTGCCGGGAGTGGTGAACACCAGCGCCATGCCGCCATCGGCGCTGCGGTATTCGCCACATTGCAGCGCGTCGGCGCTGGCAGGCAGCGCAGTCAACAGCAGCAATGCGGGGAGAAGGGTCGGCAAGCGCAAGCGACGGTCCTTGTCGTGCGGGAAAGGGGGGGTGCTCAGTGGAAGCGCGAGCGGATGTCCGGCCGCAACAGGCGCCAGGCCAGCCAGCCCTGCAGGCCGAGGAGCACAAATGACATGGCCACCACGGTCAGCGTGATCAACCAGCGTTTCAGATGGAGTTCCTGCTGCAGGACGGCGTCGTCGGAGAGAAACGGGATGACATCACGCATGAACACGTCCAACCAGCCGGCGATCGCAAAGTTGGCCAATGCGCTCAGCAGCAGGATCACCACAAAGCTCCACAAGCCCCAGCTGCGCTCGCGCAGCAGGCCCCAGCTGGCCAGCGTCGAGGCCAGGCACAGCAGCGCGGCAATCATCGACGCGGCCACCGGATGCGCCAAAAGCCAGGTCAGGCTGTGCAGGTGCTGGTCTTGTACTTCCCTCTCAACCAGATGCCAGATCGGAAGGTTGTGCAGCGGCCACAGCAGCAGCCCCTGCATCACCAAGTACACCGTGAGCAGCAGCGACAGCCAGAACGAAGCGTGTGCGATCGGGCGCACCCAGGCGTGATAGGTCGGCTGGACCAGCGAGGGAATCGGCGGGATCGACATTGACATCCGGTGTCCTTGCGGTCGGCGCCCGCGCGATCAGCGGGCCGTCACCCGGGTGGCGACGGCCGGCAGGATATGGTGTTCGCTCAACGGTGCCAAGGGCTGGCCATGCGGCGGCTGCAGCGGCACCCAGGCCAGTTCGGCGATCTCTGCACATGCCTGTGGCGTGCCGACCACCCGCACCCACCAGGCCTGTGCCTGCACGCGATGGCCGGGTTCGTTCACCGCCCAATCCTCAAAGGTGCCCAGCGCGATGGCGGTTTCGGCGCACAGCTGCACACCGAGTTCTTCGTCCAGTTCGCGGGCCAGCGCCTGCAGCGGCGCTTCGCCGGGTTCGGGCTTGCCGCCCGGCTGGATGAAGCGGCTGGCGCCGTGCTTGCGCACCACCAGCGCCCGGCCGCGGTCATCCAGGATGACCGCGGCCACGATGTGGATCGTGGCCGCGGCGTTGCTCACTTCAGGTTCTGCTCGAACAGCTTGAGGATGCGCTTGTACTGGTCCAGCCAGGAATCGGCGCGCACATAGCCGTGGCGCTCCAGCGGGTACGGTGCGATCGACCAGTTGTCCTTGTGCAGTTCGATCAGGCGCTGGGTGAGGTTCACCGAGTCCTGGAAGAACACGTTGTCATCCATCATGCCGTGGGCGATCAGCAGGTTGTCCTGCAGGTTCTGCGCGTATTCGATCGGCGAGGACACGCGGTACGCCTCCGGATCGATGTCCGGGGTATTGAGGATGTTGCTGGTATAGCCGTGGTTGTACTGGTGCCAGTCCACCACCGGGCGCAGCGCGGCGCCGGCCTTGAACGTGCCCGGCGAGCGGAACAGGGCCATGAAGGTCATGAAGCCGCCGTAGGAACCACCGTAGATGCCGGCATGGTCGCGGTCACCCTGCTGGGTGTCGACCAGCCAGTCCAGGCCGTCCTTGTAGTCTTCCAGTTCCGGGTGGCCCATGTTGCGGTAGATCGCCGTACGCCAGTCGCGGCCGTAGCCCTCGCTGCCGCGGTAATCCATGTCCAGCACGATGTAGCCCTTCTGCACCAGCAGGTTGTGGAACATCTGCTCGCGGAAGTAGGCCGGGTAGCGCTGGTGCACGTTCTGCAGGTAGCCGGCGCCGTGCACGAACATCACGATCGGGTACTTCTTCCCCGGTTCCTTGTTTTCGGGCTCGTAGTACTTGGCCCAGACCACGCCGGCGCCATGCTTGGACGGCACCGCCACCAGCTTCGGCTGGATCCACTGGCGCGCCTTGAACTCGGCAGTGCGGGTGTCGGTCAGCACGCGGGCCTGGCCTGCGCCGGTGCTCGGTACCACGGCCAGCTGCGCCGGCAGGTAGGCGCCGGAGTAGCGCACCAGCAGCTGCTGGCCGTCTGGGGACAGCGAGAAGTCTTCCACGCCGTTGAGGCTGGTCAGCTCGCGCACCTGGCGGCTGCCGGTGTCGACCGCGCAGACTTCGTAGTCATGCGGCGCCTGCTGGTTGCACAGGAAGTAGAAACCCTTGCCGTCGGCCGACAGCACCGGCGCCGAGGTTTCCCACTTGCCGCTGGTCAGCGCCTGCGGCTTGGCCGTGCCGGCCTGGGTGTACAGGTGCGAGAAGCCTGATTCCTCCGACAGCAGCCACAGCGTGCGGCCATCGGCCATCCAGCCGAAATCATTGAAGCCCCAGTTGATCCAGGCATTGTCGGTCAGGCGATGGCGGTTCTGCACGCGGCCGTCGGCGGCGTTGACACTGATGATCCAGCGGTCCTTGTTGTCGTTGGCACGCAGCATCACCGCGGCCTGCTGGCCATCGGGGCTCCAGCGGATGCCACCGCCCATGAAGTCGCTCATCACCTGCAGGCTGCGCTCGCCCTTCAGCGCGTCCTTGCCGGCCTTGCGGCGCAGCTCGGCCAGCGGATCGGTGCTGATGCCCGGCAGGCCGGCCAGCGAGACTTTCTCGGCCTTGCCGGTGCGCACGTCCACGTACCACAGCGTGTGCGGCTCGAAGCCGTTACGGCCGACGCGGGTGCGGGTGTCCTCGGTTTCCTCGTAGCCCGACTCGGTTACGTACAGCGGCATCTTGCCGCCACGGCCGTCATCGAAGTCCTTCGGCTTGGTCACTACGATCAGGTGGGTCAGGTCAGGCGACAGCACGCTGTCGGCGATCTCCACGTCGGCGCCCAGGTACACCGGGCCCGGCGCGCGGGTCGGGTCGGCCTGGCGCCAGCGCTGGTCCTGGTCCTTCAGTGCTTCGCGCTGGTCACGGTCGCGGCGAAGGGTTTCCAGCGTGCGCAGCTGCTGGTCGCGCAGCACGTCGGCCTTCGGCGGCGTACGCGGGTCCTTTTCGGCCTTCAGGCTGGCCACCTGCTGCACGCCGCTGGCGGCGGTCCAGTGGAACCAGTTCTGGCCGACGCGCCAGATCACGCCATTGTCGGCGGCGAAGTTCACGTTGCCCGCGCGCTCGTTGCTGCGGGTGAGCTGGGTCAGCGCGCCGCTGCGCAGGTCGCGCACGAACACATCGCCGTTGCGGACGAAGGCGCTGCGGCTGCGGCTGCGGTCGTAGACCGGCTCGGCCACGTCCAGGGTGCCGCGCTGGTCATCGGCCACCTGCGCGGCCACGCCACCGGCCACCGGCTGGCGGAAGGTATCGCGCACCGGGCTGCCGTTGCGCTTGAGCTGGTACTCCACCTGCTGGCTGTTCCACGACCACCAGGCCTTCTCGACCGGCGGACCGATCCAGTCCGGGTCGGCCATGGCCTGTTCGATGGTGATCGGCGTCGGCGCGGCATGCGCAGCCGGTGCGGCCAGCACGGCCGACAGCAGGAGGGACAGGGGCAGCACTCGGGACATGGGCGGACGGCACCAGTAGAGGAAACCGGGCAAGCGTAGCAGCCGTCTGGGCCCGGGGCAGGGGCCACAGGTCATGGCAGCGGAATCGGCAAAATGGCACCGTCCGGGTCGCCGCGGTGGCGTGTGCGGCATGATGGCCGTTCCGTTCGGATGGAACCGATATGTACTGCTACGACTACAGGATCTCGCTGCGCGTGCAGCACCCAACAGAGGCCGGCGACGGGATTGCCGCCCGGCTGGATCTGGAACCGGCGTTTTCCCGAGACGTCGGAACCGGATACCGGGATCGCGACGGCAGCCTGATCAGCGGGCATGCGGAGACCCGCGTGGTGTTCGTACTGGATAGGGGCAAGGACGGCTGGCTGATGGATGCCTGGCCGGCGTTGATCGATCTACTGCAGGCACGCGCCGACGTGATCAGGGAACTGCTGCAGGAAGGCGCCGGCATCGGCCTGCGTGTCGGCATCTTTGGAAAGACCGCATGGGCGGGTTTCGAGCTGGATCAGCAGTTGCTGCGACTGATGGCGGACCTGCAGCTGGATTTTCAGGTGGAGACCTATTTCCCGGACCCGGCGGACACGCCCGGCGGCAGCGGAGAGGCTGCAGGCACTTAGTGCAACCGGTTGCCGTGGTCGCGCATCCATTCTCCTGAACCCGCATCATCCACCGAACAGGAGCCCGACCATGCAGGAACTGATCCCGATCACCCTCTTCATCTGCATCGCCTACGCGATCCATGCCATCGCCGATGCACGGGCGCGCAGCAAGCTGGTGGCGCCCCATGTACCCGAGGAAGTCATCCGCTCGTTGGCCGTACTGGAAGAGGAGCGTCGCCGCCAGGGCGCGCTTCGCTGGGGCATCAGCCTGGTCAGCCTGGCCGTGGCAATGGGCCTGCTGGAGGCGATCGGTGCACGCGAACTGACCTTCGGCGCCGCCGCCGCGATGGTCGGCAGTGCCGGCCTCGGCCAGCTGCTGGCCTGGCACTTCACCCGCCCCGCCGCGCGCAAGGGCTGAGGCAGGCATGCCACGGGCACAGGGGGCGCCCCGCGCATGAGCCTGCTGGATGGAGCATTGGCTGCATTGCGGGGGCGTCGCCGCGACGTCCCCGCCGAGCCCATACCCGACGCAGATGACGACCGCGCTCTGGTCCGCGCCATCATTGATGGTTCGCAGTCGGCGTTCGCGCAGCTGGTGCAGGCGCATCAGCGCACCTGCGCGCATGTGATCGGTCGCATGGTCGGCGACCGCGACCAGGTGGCCGATCTGCTGCAGGAAACCTTCCTGGCGGTGTTCCGCCAGCTGTACCGGTTCCGCTTTGAATCTTCGTTGCGTACCTGGGTTTCGCGGGTGGCCTACACCACTGCGCTGCAGCACCTGCGACGGCGACGCCTGGAAGCGCAATGGATGGTAGCGGTGGAGGTGCCGGAAGAACTTGGCATCGGTGATGAAGGCCCGGGCCCGGCGGAACTGAGCGAGGTGCTGCAGGCCGGGCGCCAGCTGGGCGCAGCACTGGAACGGCTGAGTGCGCCGCAGCGGCTGATCGTCGGGTTGCACTACCTGGAGGATTTCGATCTGGCCGAGATCGAGCAGGTGACCGGGCTGGCGCGCGGTACCATCAAGAGCCACCTGCACCGCGCGCGCCAGGTCCTGAAGCAGGAACTGACGCGGCGCGCCTCCGCTGGAGAACTGCTGTGAACCTACCCACCGACCCCCGCGATGCGGAAGAGCGCGCGCTGGCCCAGGCGTTGCGTGAGCAGGCGCAGCAGGAAGACGCGCCGGATGTGAGCGAGGCGCTGCAGAAGCGCATTGCCGCTGAGTCGCGCGATAGTGGTGTGGTCTATGTGCTGGTGCAGGTGCTGTTGTTTGGCGCGCTGCTGACTGCAGCGGGCTGGTATTTCTGGCACTGAGGCGCCCTCCGGGCGGTGGGCCGTTCCAGTCGCCGTTGGTAGATGCCGACCTGGGTCGGCGTTTGGGCGTGTGTGCCAACCAAGGTTGGCAGCTACCAGAACGGTTGACCCCTGCGACAAAGTGAAGCAGCGCGTCACCCGGTCGCATCCCGTCTTAACGAAATCCTCCTAAAGTGGTCCGGTATCCCACCGGTCACAGGCAGGAGGCGTCCCTTGGACGCGTTGTTGTTGTCCCGGATCCAGTTCGGATTCGTCATCAGTTTCCATGTGCTGTTCCCCGCCTTCACCATTGGCACGGCCAGCTGGCTGGCCTTCATCGAATGGCGCTGGCTGCGCACGAAGTTGCCCGTGTGGCGCGAGCTGTATTTCTTCTGGCAGAAGATCTTCGCGGTGTCGTTCGGCATGGGCGTGGTCAGCGGCATCGTCATGGCCTTCCAGTTCGGAACCAACTGGCCACGGCTGAGCGAGGTGGCCGGCACGGTCATCGGCCCGCTGCTGACCTACGAAGTGCTGACCGCGTTCTTCCTGGAAGCCAGCTTCCTCGGCGTGATGATGTTCGGCTGGGGCCGCGTCTCGCCGCGCCTGCATTTCCTGTCCACCTGCATGGTGGCGCTGGGCACGCTGTTCTCCACGTTCTGGATCCTGTCGTCCAACAGCTGGCTGCATACGCCGGCCGGCTACGAGATGGTCAACGGCGTGGTGCATCCGGTGGACTGGTGGCAGGTGGTGTTCAACCCCTCGTTCCCCTATCGCCTGGCGCACATGGCGCTGGGTTCGTTCATCACCACCTGTTTCGTGATCGGTGGCGTCGGTGCGTGGTACCTGCGCAAGGGCACGCATGTGGAAGCGGGCCGGCGCATGCTGGTGGCAGCGGTGGCGTTCGCGGCACTGACCGTGCCGGTGCAAATTTTCGTCGGCGACATGCATGGCCTGAACACGCTCAAGCACCAGCCGATGAAGATCGCGGCGATGGAAGCGCACTGGCATGAAACCAAGGAGGGCGAGGGCGTACCGCTGGTGGTGTTCGCGCTGCCGAACGAGAAGGAAGAGCGGAATGATTTCGAAGTTGCCATTCCGAAGCTGGGCAGCGTGATCCTCACCCACAGCCTGGACGGTACCTTCGACCCGCTGACCTCGGTACCCTCCAGCGAGCGGCCGCCGGTGACGCCGGTGTTCTTCGCCTTCCGGATCATGGTCGGGCTGGGCACACTGATGCTGCTGCTGGCCTGGGTGTCGGCGTTCCAGCTGTGGCGGAAGAAGCTGTTCGATTCGCCGTGGCTGCTGCGCGGTTGGAACTGGATGCTGCCTAGCGGCTTCATCGCGCTGCTGTCCGGGTGGTTCGTCACCGAGATGGGCCGCCAGCCGTGGGTGGTGTATGGCGTGCTGCGCACCGCTGATGCGGTCGGCCCGCAGAGCGCGTGGATGACCGCGCTGTCGCTGGCGGTCTACGTCGTTGGCTACGCCTTCGTGTTCGGCTGGGGCATCTGGTACCTGGTGAAGATCCTGCGCCACGGACCGCGGCCACATGATGATGGGCCGTCGCTGGACCACGGCAGCCACACCCCGGCACGCCCGCTGTCGGCGGCCGACGAACCGCTGGAGGAGCGCTGACATGGACCTGATGACCTGGCTGCCGGTGGCGTGGTTTGCGGTGATCGGCTTCGGCGTGCTGATGTACGTGGTGCTGGATGGCTTCGTGCTCGGTATCGGCATCCTGGCCCCGTTCGCCGAGGACGAGGAGCAGCTGGACCTGATGATGAACACCGCCGCGCCGATCTGGGACGGCAACGAGACCTGGCTGGTACTGGGCGGCGCCGGGCTGCTGGCGGCGTTCCCGAAGGCCTATGCGGTGTTGTTGTCGGCGCTGTACCTGCCGGTGCTACTGCTGGTGGTGGCGCTGGTGTTCCGCGGCGTGGCGTTCGAGTTCCGCTTCAAGGCACACCGGTCGCGCCGGCTGTGGAGCGTGGCGTTCGGACTCGGTTCGCTGCTGGCCACGTTTGCCCAGGGCGTGATCCTCGGCACCCTGGTGCAGGGCATCCCGCTGGTGGACGGTGTCTATCAGGGCGGGCCGTTCGCCTGGTTCAGCCCGTTCGCGATGCTGACCGGTGCCGCGCTGGTAGCCGGCTATGCGCTGCTGGGCAGCACCTGGCTGATCCTGAAGACCGAAGGCCGCGTGCAGGCGCTGGCACGGCAGATGACCCGGCCGCTGGTGGTGGCGGTGATCGCAGCGATGGGCCTGGTCAGCAGCTGGCTGCCGTTCCTCGATTCGCGGCTGATGGCGCGCTGGTTCAGCGACGGCAACTTCTGGTGGCTGTCGCCGGTGCCGCTGTTGACCCTGGCGGTGGCCGCCGCGCTGTGGCGCAGTGCGACCCATCCGCGCCGCGACCTGCCGCCGTTCCTGCTCAGCCTGGCGCTGTTCGTGCTTGGTTTCCTTGGCCTGGTGCTGGGCATGTGGCCGTACCTGCTGCCGCCGTCGATGACCCTGTGGCAGGCCGCCGCGCCGGCCTCCTCGCTGGGCTTCACCCTGGTCGGGCTGGTCATTCTGCTGCCGGTCATCCTCGGCTATACGGCGTGGTCGTACCGGGTGTTCCGCGGCAAGGTGCACGCCGACACCGGTTACCACTGATGGGTTGAAGGCGGGGCCCGCAGGTGCCGGGCCCCGTGTTGGGGAATGTGAAACCTGCACACCCCGGGCGGGACGTGCTAGCGTGCGCTCCTTTCCGGCAGCCAGGGGGGCAGCCGGCGACGTCCTGGACGGACGCACGGCTGCAGGAATGGGGGGCCGCCGCGCGTCGCCGTAATGGCTCGTGCCTATCGTTCTCCCGTTGAAGCACCAACGCTAAATGATTGAATTCTCCATCGTCGACTGGGCCGCGTGGGCGCCCGGCCTGAGCGAGCGTAGCCAGTGGCTGGGCTGGGCCGAAGCGCCGTACCTGCCGCACGGCGGGGATACGCCGGCACTGGCAGAGGTTCCGGCAATGCAACGCCGTCGCATCGAGCGGTTGGGCCGCATGGCGATCCAGACCGCGTGCTGGTGCGAGGACGGGCAGGGGGCCGACAGCGACGTGCCGCTGGTGTTCGCCAGCCGCCATGGCGACGTCGCACGTTCGATGGACCTGCTGGGGGCGCTGGTCGGCGACCAGCCGTTGTCGCCCACCGGATTTGGCCTGTCGGTGCACAACGCGATCGCCGCGCTGTATTCAATCGCCCGCGGCCATCGCGGCAACTACCTGGCATTGGCGGCTGGCCAGGCAACGGTCGAAGCCGCGTGCCTGGAGGCCGTCGGCCTGCTTGCCGATGGCGCCCGCGAGGTACGGGTGGTGGTCTACGAGTCGCCGCTACCGGAGGTTTACGCGACGTTCGCCGACGAACCCGACCCGTTCTTCGCCTGGTGCTGGCGTTTGACCGCGCCAGCAGGGGGCCGGCCGACGCTGGCGCTGCAGTGGCAGCCGGCCGACGGCCAGGCCAGCACTGTACCCGGCCTGCTGCCGCACGCGCTGGACCTGCATCGCTTCCTGTTGTCCGGCGCGCCAGCGCTGGAGCACGTGGCCCATGGCCAGCGCTGGCGCTGGGGCCGCCGTGAGTGAGCTGCCGCGCCGCCTCGACCACGCCTGGCGGGTGTTTGGCACCGGCCTGAGCTTTGTTGCGTTTGGCCTGGGCGGGCTGCTGCTCGGCGTCCTGGTGATGCCGGTACTGCTGCTGATGCGGGACCCGGTGGCCCGTCGCCGGCGCGCCCGGCGCGTGGTCCAGGTCGCGTTCGCCAGCCATCTGCGGCTGATGCGCGGGCTTGGGGTGATGACCTACGAGATCGAGGGTGGTGAACGCCTGCAGCGTGACGGCCTGCTGGTGCTGGCCAACCACCCGACCCTGATCGACGTGGTCTGCCTGATCTCGCTGCTTCCCAACGCCGACTGCGTGGTCAAGCGGGCCGTGGCCTGCAACCCGTTCATGCGCGGTCCGGTACGGGCCGCCGGCTACATCTCCAATGACGATGGCGCCGGCCTGGTCGATGACTGCGTGGCCGCGGTGCATGCCGGCGGCACCCTGGTCATCTTCCCGGAGGGCACCCGCAGCGTGCCCGGGCAGCCGCCGCGCCTGCAGCGCGGGGCCGCCAACATCGCCGTACGGGGCCGCATCGACGTCACCCCGGTGCGGATCACCTGCAGCCCGCCAACCCTGACCAAGGGACAGAAGTGGTATCGTGTCCCCTCACGTCGCTTTCACGTTCGGCTGCAGATCGGCGAAGATATCCCGATCGCGCCTTTCTTGGCCGAAGACGACTCGCCAAGGGGGGATGCCTTGGCGGCACGCCGCGTTACCGAGCACCTTTCTCGTTATTTCGACCTGTCTGGAGAGCCGCCCCGTGCAAGCACTTGAGCACGAGATCAAGGAATTGATCATTTCCTCCCTTTCGCTGGAGGACATCACGCCGGAGGACATCGATCCGACCGCGCCGCTGTTCGTCGAGGGCCTCGGCCTGGATTCGATCGACGCGCTGGAGTTGGGCCTGGCGCTGCAGAAGAAGTACGGTGTCAGCCTCTCGGCCGATTCGGAAGAAACCCGTCGCCATTTCTCCAGCGTGCGCGCGCTCGGCGAGTTCGTCGCCGCCCGCCAGTCGTAACGGCGCCAGGAATTGCCATGACCAAGAATGAACTGTTCGAACGCATCGTCAGCATCCTGACCGACAGCTTCGAGATCGAAACCGCCCGGATCACCCCCGAGGCACGCCTGTACGACGACCTGGATATCGACAGCATCGATGCGGTCGACCTGATCGTGCAGCTCAAGCCGCTGCTGGGCCGCAACCTGCAGCCGGAAGCGTTCAAGGCCGTGCGCACCGTGCAGGACATCGTCGATGTCGTGCATGGGTTGCTGCCGGACCAGGCAGCCGCCTGACCGCAGCGCCGGCGGCTCCGCCATGGCACGCGCACGCACGGTCGTGGTGGCCGCGATCTCGCTGGCCTACCCGGTGCTGGTGTACCTGGCGATGGGCCGTTTCGAGCCACGCTGGCTGTCGCTGCTGCTGTTCACCCTGGCCCTGCTGCGCGCGCTGAGTACGCGCCAGCCGCTGTGGTGGGCCGCCGCTGCGGGAACCGGCCTGCTGGCCGTGTTGGCCACCGTGCTGAACCAGGCCCTGCCGCTGAAGCTGTATCCGGCGCTGGTCAACATGGTGATGCTGGCGGTGTTCGGCACCAGCCTGCGCTTCGGCCCGCCGCTGGTGGAACGCCTGGCGCGGTTGCAGGAGCCGGACCTGCCGGCGTTCGCGGTGGCCTATACCCGCCGCGTCACCCAGGTGTGGTGTGGCTTCTTCGTTCTCAACGGCAGCCTGGCCCTGCTGACCGCGCTTTACGCGTCGGACCGGGTCTGGATGCTCTACAACGGATTGTTGGCGTACGTGATGATGGGCGTGTTGTTTGCAGGTGAGTGGCTGGTGCGGCGTCGGGTCAAGGCAGCGCACGCGCATGGCTGAGTGGATTGCCCTGGACCGGCTGCTGGTGGACCCGCAGCCGCAGCGCAGCATCGGCGTGTGCGATGGCGAGGTGATCGACCATGCCCGCTTCCGCCAGCGGGTGCTGGCCTGGCGTGCGGCCTTTGCTGCTGCCGATGGCCGTGACTGGGCCCTGTACTTCGATGATGCGGTGGCCTTCGCTGCTGCGCTGTTCGGCGCCTGGCATGCCGGCAAGCGGGTGTTCCTGGCTGCCGACAACCTGCCGGCCACGCTGCAGGCGCTGCAGCCACAGGTAAGCGGTTTCGCCGGCGATGTTTCCGCCGACTACCGAGCGCTGGTTGCCCCCACCGTTGGCGTGGACGGCGAACTGCAGGTGCTGGACGAGCGCGCCTGCGAGCTGTGCGTGTTCACCTCCGGCAGCACGGGCCAGCCCAGTGCGATCAACAAGCGCATGGACCAGCTGGCGCGCGAGGTGGATGCGCTGCAGGCTGCGTTCGGCGCGCAGCTGGAAGGCGTGCAGGTGCATGGCACGGTGTCCCACCAGCACATCTACGGCCTGCTGTTCCGGGTGCTGTGGCCGCTGGCCGCCGGCCGCCTGATCCATCCGCGCCGGTTCTTCCACGAAGACCTGGTGGGCGCGTTGGCCGGTACCGACACGGTGCTGGTGGCGACGCCAGCCCACCTCAAGCGCCTGCCCGAGCAGCTCGACTGGGCCGGCCTGCACGGCCGCCTGCGCGCGGTGTTCTCCTCCGGTGGCCCGCTGCCCGAAGAAGCCGCACGCCAGGTACGGCAATGGCTGGGCGTGGCACCGACCGAGGTTTACGGCAGCAGCGAAACCGGGGGTATCGCCTGGCGCCGCTGGGATACCGACCTGCCGCCGTGGCAGCCGTTGCCGGGCGTGCAGTGGCGCATCGAGGATGGCTGCCTGGCCGTCGCCTCGGCGCATCTGGAAACCCTCGACTGGTGGCGCACCCAGGACCGCGTGGAAGCGTTGGCCGATGGCCGCTTCCGCCTGCTGGGCCGTGCCGACCGCATCGTCAAGATCGAGGAGCGCCGCGTTTCGCTGGATGCGCTGGAACGCGCGCTGCGCGAAGACACCGAAGTGGACGATGTGAGAGTACTGGTCCTGCCGGGACAGCGTGAGCAGCTGGCAGCGGTGGTGGTACCGGCCAACCTGGCGCTGCTGGAGGGCGGTGACGCCGCGCGCCGCGCGCTGGGCCAGCGCCTTGGCGCGCGCCTGGCACAGGCGCATGACGCGGTCACCCGGCCGCGCCGCTGGCGCCTGGTGAAGGCGCTGCCGATCAATGCACAGGGCAAGGTCACCCAGGCGGCACTGGCGGCGCTGTTCCAGCCGCTCATGCCGGTGCCGGTCTGGGATCACCGCGATGCTGCCAGCGCTACGTTGCGCATGACCCTCGACCCGGCGCTGCGGCCGTTCCAGGGCCACTTCCCGCAGGCGGCGATCCTGCCCGGCGTGGCGCAGCTGGACTGGGCCGTGCGTTTTGGCCGCCAGGCGTTCAGCATGCCGGCCGGATTCCTGCGCATGGATGCGGTGAAGTTCCAGCACGTGGCCCGCCCGGGCGATGAGCTGACCCTGCAGCTGGACTGGGATGCCACGCGCAATGTGCTGGCCTTCCGCTACACCTCCAGCCACGGCGTGCATGCCAGCGGCAAGGTGGTTTTCGCCGATGCGGACTGACCCGGCCGTTGCCGGTGCCGCGTTCGCGCCACTGGTGGTGATTCCCGTCTATGACCACGAGCACGCCATCGCGGCGGTGGTCGAAGGCGTGCAGGCCGCCGGGCTGCCGTGCCTGCTGGTCGACGATGGCTCGCATGAAGCGTGCGCGACAGTGCTGCGTTCGCTGGCACAGCGCCAGGGCGTCGACCTGCTGCGCCTGAACATCAACCAGGGCAAGGGTGGGGCGATGCTGGCCGGCTTTGCCGAGGCCGCTGCGCGTGGCTACAGCCACGTGCTGCAGATCGATGCCGACGGCCAGCACGATACCGCCGACCTGCCGCGTTTCATCGAGGCGGCGCGCGCGCACCCGGGTGCGGTGATCTGCGGCATTCCGGCCTACGATGCCAGTGTTCCCAAGGCACGCCTGTATGGCCGCTACGCGACCCATATCTGGGTCTGGATCAACACGCTGTCGCTGCACCTGCGCGACACCATGTGCGGCTTCCGCGTGTATCCATTGCCGCCGGTGCTGCGCCTGATCGGTGAAGAGACCATCGGCCGGCGCATGGATTTCGATACTGAAGTGATGGTGCGCCTGTACTGGCGGCAGCTGCCGGTCGAGCACCTGGCCACGCGCGTGACCTATCCTGCCGATGGCGTGTCGCACTTCGATGTGTGGCGCGACAACGTGCGCATCAGCCGCATGCACACCCGCCTGTTCTTCGGCATGCTCTGGCGCGCGCCGCGCCTGCTGTGGCGCCGCCTGCGCGGGCAGGGTTGAGATGGCGACCGGACCGCACGCTCCGCACTGGGCCGACATCGGCGAATCCACGTCGGTTGCCGGCGTGCTGTTCCTGTGCTGGGTGCACCGCTGGTTCGGGCGCTGGCCATTCCGCCTGTGCGTGTGGCCGGTGGTGGCCTGCCATTGGTTGGGCAACCGTGTCGGCCGCCAGGCCTCGATGCAGTACCTGCAGCGCCTGCAGGCACACAGCGGCGTGCTCGGCCGTGCGCCGACCCGGCGCGACAGCCTGCGCCATTTCTTCGCCTTCGCCGACACGATGCTGGACAAGATTCTCGGCCTCGGCGGGCGCTACCCCGCCGAACGCATCCACCTGCATCGCGACCTGGTACTGCAGAAGATAGCGCGCCGCGAAGGCGGGCTGATCCTGACCGCGCACATCGGCTGCCTGGAACTGTGCCAGGTGCTGGCCGAACAGGTGCCGGGGTTCCGCATCACCGTGCTGGTGCACACCGCGCATGCGCAGCGCTTCAACCGCCTGCTGCAACGGCTGGACCCGCTGGCGGCGGTGGAACTGGTGCAGGTAACCGAAATGGGCCCGGCCACGGCAGTGATGCTGGCCGAGCGCGTCGCGGCGGGGGGCTTCGTCGCCATCGTCGGCGACCGCACGCCGGTGCAGGGCGGACGCAGCGTCACCGCCGATTTCCTTGGCCACCGCGCCCCGTTCCCGATCGGTGCCTATGTGCTCGCCGCCGCACTGGGCTGCCCGGTCTACACCATGGCCTGCCTGCACCAGGGCGAGGGCTACCGCGTGGCATTCGAACAGTTCGCCGAACGCATCGTGCTGCCGCGCGGCTCACGCGATGCGGCACTGGCCGAACAGGCACAGCGCTTCGCGCGCTGGCTGGAACTCCAGGTCATCCAGTCCCCGTTGGACTGGTTCAATTTCTTCCCCTTCTGGGATCAGGCTCCGCATGACGACTGACGCCGTACCCGCGTGCCGCTTTGGCGATGCACCGTTGACCATCGAAGACGTGGTTGCCCTGGCCCAGCGCCAGTGCGAGGCCGCACTGAGCGACGCGCCGGCGTTCCGCGCCCACATCCAGCGTGGTGCCGACTTCCTCGACCGCCTGCTGCGCGAGGATGGCGTGATCTACGGTGTGACCACCGGCTATGGCGATTCGTGCACGGTGAACATCCCACCGGCACTGGTGGCTGAACTGCCGCACCACCTGTACACCTATCATGGCTGCGGCCTGGGCCGTTACCTGGACCCGGTCGAGACCCGTGCGGTGCTGGCGGCGCGCCTGGCCTCTCTGGTGCGCGGCATGTCCGGTGTAAGCCTGCCGCTGCTGGAAGGCCTGGCCACGCTGCTGCAGCACAACGTGCTGCCGATGATTCCGGCCGAAGGCTCGGTCGGTGCCAGTGGCGACCTGACGCCGCTGTCCTACGTGGCGGCGGTGCTGTGCGGCGAGCGCGAGGTGCTGCACGACGGCCGCGTGCAGCCGGCGGCGGACGTGCTGGCGAAGATCGGCATGACCCCGCTGAAGCTGCGGCCGAAGGAAGGCCTGGCGATCATGAACGGCACCGCGGTGATGACCGGCCTGGCCTGCCTGGCCTGGCAGCGCGCCGACTACCTGGCACGCATGGCTACGCGCCTGACCGCGTTCAACGTGCTGGCCAGCGACGGCAACGCGCACCACTTCGACGAAACCCTGTTCGCAGCCAAGCCGCACCCGGGCCAGGGCCGCATCGCCGCGCGCCTGCGCAGCGACCTGCACAGCGAGCGCCCGCCGCGCAATGAACAGCGCCTGCAGGACCGCTACTCGCTGCGCTGCGCACCGCATGTGATCGGCGTGCTGGAGGACAGCCTGCCGTTCCTGCGCCAGCTGATCGAGACCGAACTGAACAGCGCCAACGACAACCCGCTGATCGACGCCGACGGCGAGCGCATCCTGCATGGCGGCCACTTCTACGGCGGCCACATCGCGCTGGCGATGGACACCCTGAAGAACACCGTGGCCAACGTTGCCGATCTGCTCGACCGGCAGCTGGCGCTGGTGGTGGACGCCCGTTACAACCATGGCCTGCCGGCCAACCTGTCGGCGGCCACCGGTCCGCGCGCGGCCATCAACCATGGGCTGAAGGCACTGCAGATCAGCGTGTCGGCCTGGACTGCCGAAGCGCTGAAGCAGACCATGCCGGCCAGCGTGTTCTCGCGTTCCACCGAGTGCCACAACCAGGACAAGGTCAGCATGGGCACCATCGCCGCGCGCGACTGCCTGCGCGTGATCGAGCTGACCGAACAGGTGGTGGCGGCAATGCTGATCACCGCGCGCCAGGGCCTGGCCCTGCGTGAACGGGTTGGCCTGAATGCGCAGCTGCATGGCAGTCTGGCCGACATGTACGCCGACCTGGGGCAACGCATCGCCCTGGTCGAGGAAGACCGCGCGCTGGATCGCGAACTGCGGGAACTGCTGGTGGAGATCCGCGCGCAACGTTGGGAGCTGTATGCCGGTGAATGAGGCCATTGAACGGGTTGGCGAGATTGCGTTGACCCCCGCCTTCCATGACTGCGATCCGATGAACGTGGTCTGGCATGGCAACTACTTCAAGTACTTCGAGATCGCGCGCTGCGCGCTGCTCGGCCGCTACGACTACGACTACCCGCAGATGCTCGAATCAGGCTACCTGTGGCCGGTGGTCGATGCGCGGGTGAAGTACGTGCGCCCCCTGCTGTTCAACCAGGCGCTGCGCGTGGTCGCGCGCATCGTTGAATGGGAGAACCGGCTGAAGATCGAGTACGAAATCCTCGATGCGGAAAGCGGCCAGGTGCTGACCCGGGCGATGACCATTCAGGTCGCGGTGGACGCGGCCAGCAAGGAAATGCTGTACCAGTGCCCGCCGGTACTGTGGGAACGCCTGGGAGTGCCTGCGCCATGAACCGAGCGAACCGTTTCGCGCGTGCGCTGCTGTGCGCGCTGCTGCTGGTGGCCGCACCACTGGTGCAGGCGGCCGACCCCGCCATCGATGCCATTACCCAGGCGGTGGCGCGGCCGGATGTGCTGCGTGGCCAGTTCAGCCAGGAAAAGCAGGTGAGCGGCTTCAGGAACCCGCTGCGCTCGCAGGGCCGGTTCGTGGTCGCGCGCCAGCACGGCGTGATCTGGACCACGCTCAAGCCGTTCCCCTCGGAAGTAGTGGTCACCGCCGACCGCATCCTCAGCCGGCAGCGTGATGGCAGCACCCGCGTCGAACTGGACGCGCGGCAGCAGCCGGCGATGCGTTCAGTGAATGCGATCATGTTCGCGTTGATGAGTGGCGACGTGCAGGCACTGTCCAGCCAGTTCAACGTGGCGGCCAGCCGTGAAGGGCAGGGCTGGCGGCTGCGCCTGACGCCGAAGTCGGCGATGCTGGCCAAGGCCTTCGAATCGCTGACCCTGCAGGGCGACCGCTACGTGCGCCAGGTCGAGATCGTCGAGGCCAACAAGGACCGCACGCAGATCCAGTTCAGCGCGTTGAGCGAGGCGCCGGCCACGCTCAATGCCGACGAGGCCCGCCGCTTTGAGTGAGGCCGTGGCATCGAACGCACCGGACCGGTTGCGGCGCTGGTGGCACTGGCTGGGCATTGCCTGGCTGCTGGTGCTGCTGGCGCTGGGCGCACAGCAGTGGCAGCTGTGGAGCCAGCAATCGCGGATCGA
This sequence comes from Stenotrophomonas sp. YJH_SMC_58, assembly GCF_059369635.1. NCBI lineage: Bacteria > Pseudomonadati > Pseudomonadota > Gammaproteobacteria > Lysobacterales > Lysobacteraceae > Stenotrophomonas > Stenotrophomonas sp. YJH_SMC_58. The sequence goes on along the minus strand of NZ_JCAFSW010000008.1, from coordinate 115,747 downwards.
CACCGACATCCTCGCCCTGCTGCCGCAGGATGCGCACGACCGCCTGTTGAGCGACGTCACCCGGCGCATTGCCGATGGCAGTTCGCGGCAGGTCGTGGTGCTGCTCGGCAGCAAGGACAGCGCGGCTGCGAAGCGCGCGCAGGCGGCCTTTGCGGCGGCCATGGCCAAGGATGCCGACCATGCCTTGCTGGTACCCAGCGGTTCGATCGAAGGCTGGTTTGACGAGGCGCGCGCGTTCTACGCGCCGTACCGCGACCGCCTGCTGACACCGGCCCAGCGCGAGCAGTTGCTGGGCAGCGAACCGGGCGTGTTGGCCGAGCAGGCGCTGGCTGCGCTGTATGGCCCGATGGGTGCGCCGCGATTGACTGAATGGCGCCAGGATCCGTTGTCGCTGTGGCCGCAATGGTGGCAGCAGCAGGCGCAGGGTTCGGGCCTGCGGTTGGGCGATGACGGCCTGCTTGAAGCCGAGGGCAGGCATTGGGCCGTGCTGCAGTTCGATACGCCCGGCTCGGCGTTCCAGCTGGATGGCGAGCGCCACCTCGATGGCCTGCTGGAACGTGCCGGGCAGGCCGCCACGGCGGCGGCGCCTGAGCTTGAAATCCTGCATGCCGGCGTGCCGCTGCATGCCGAGGCCGCCGCGGTGCAGGCCAACCAGGAGATCAACACCATCGGTTGGGGGTCGCTGGCGGCGGTGCTGCTGCTGGTGTGGCTGGCATTCCGCTCGCTGCGCCCGATCCTGCTGGTGGCCGCCTCGCTGCTGATCGGCTGTGGCGTGGCGCTGGCGGTGACCGTGCTGGTGTTCGGCAAGGTGCACGTGCTGACCCTGGTGTTTGGTGCGTCGCTGGTGGGCGTGGCCGAGGATTACGGCATTCACTGGTTCGCCTCGCGCCAGGCCGAACCGGCCGATCGTCGCTGGAAACTGCTGCGGCATCTGCTGCCCGGCCTGTGGCTGGCCCTGCTGACCAGTGCGCTGGCCTACCTGGCATTGGGCCTGGCCCCGTTCCCCGGCCTGCGCCAGATGGCGCTGTTCTCGGTGGTGGGCCTGGCCGCAGCTTTCCTCACGGTGATCTTCTGGTTCCCGTGGCTCGACGGTGGCGAGATCCGCCAGACCCGCTTCTCGCAGTGGCTGGGCAATACGCTGGAGCGCTTCCCGCGGCTGCATGGCCGCCGCGCGGTGACGATGTTCGTGGTGATCACGCTGGCGCTGTCTGCCATCGGCATCGCGCGCCTGCAGAGCAACGACGACCTGCGCAGCCTGCAGTCGTCACCGCCGGCGTTGATGGCGCAGCAGATCCGCCTGAGCCAGTTGCTGGGCATGCCCAGCCCGGCGCAGTTCTACCTGGTGCAGGGTGCCGATGCCGCGCAGCTGCTGCAGCGCGAGGAAGCACTGACCGAGCGCCTGCGTGTATTGGCCACCGACAAGCGCATTGGTGGCTATCGCGCGATCAGCGATTGGCTGCCGTCGCCGGCGCGCCAGCAGGCCGATGCCGCGCTGACCGCGAAGGTGGAACCCGGCGTGCTGTCGGCCGTGTCCGAGGCGGTGGGCGAGCCGCTGCAGCGACCGCAGTTCGCTGCCGCGCCGCTCACCGCCGAAGCCTTCCTGGCCTCGCCGGCCTCGCAGCCGTTCCGCCACCTGTGGGTGGGTGAAGTCGGTGGGCAGATGATCAGCGTGGTGATGGTCGATGACCTGTCGCGCGCCGATGCCCTGGCCACGCTGGAGGGTGCCGCCGAAGGCCTGCCCGGCGTTCGCTGGGTAGATCGCACCTCCGATTTCTCCAAGCTGCTGGGCCACTACCGCAAGCTGATGGGCGGGCTGCTGCTGGTCGGCATCGCACTGGTGTTCGGTGCGCTGTGGCTGCGCTACCGCCGCCAGGCCTGGCGCGTATTTGCCCCCACCCTGATTGCCGGCGCACTGACCCTGGGCCTGCTGGGCCTGTTCGGCCAGCCGCTGCAGCTGTTCAACGTGCTGGCGCTGATGCTGCTGCTGGGCATGGGCATCGACTACGGCATCTTCCTGATCGAACATCGTGGCGATGCCAGCGCATGGCTGGCGGTCTGCGTGGGTGCGGCCAGCACCTGGCTGTCGTTCGGCCTGCTGGGCCTGTCGCAGACCCCGGCGCTGCGCGCGTTCGGCCTGACCCTGCTGTTCGGCATCGGCCTGGTCTGGCTGATCTCGCCACTGTTCCGGCCGCCACCGCATGACCTGCCGCCGGCCTGAGTCCGCCTTCCGCTTTTCTTCTTTCCCCTGATCGAGCAACAAGGACGCCCCGATGAGTACTGCTGTGGATGCTGTCGAACGCACTGAAATCCTGATCATCGGCGCAGGCCCGGCCGGCTCCGTGGCCGCGGCGATGCTGCGCCAGCAGGGCCGACAGGTGCTGATGCTGGAGCGCCAGCAGTTCCCGCGCTTCTCCATCGGCGAAAGCCTGCTGCCACAGAGCATGGAGTACATCGAAGCAGCCGGGCTGCTGCAGGATGTGGTCGAGGCTGGCTTCCAGTACAAGAACGGCGCGGCGTTCGTGCACGGTGAAGCGCGTACGGCCTTCGACTTCCGGAAGAAGTTCTCGCCGGGCTGGGGTACCACCTACCAGGTGCAGCGCGCCGACTTCGACAACGTGTTGGCACGCGGCGCCGAGCGCATGGGAACCACGCTGCGTTTCGGTGATGAAGTGCTGTCGGTCGAACCCGGTGAACAGCCTGCGGTGAGCGTGCGCCGCCCGGATGGCAGCGAATACCGCATCGAGGCCGATTTCATCCTCGACGCATCGGGCTTCGCGCGCCTGCTGCCGCGCCTGCTGCAGCTGGAATCGCCATCCAATTTCCCGGTGCGCGGCGCGATCTTCTGCCACGTGCGCGACAACATTCCGGCCGAAGCCGACTTCGACCGCAACAAGATCCTGATCACCACCCATCCCGAACACATCGACGTCTGGTACTGGACGATTCCATTCTCCAACGGCTGCTGCTCGCTGGGCGTGGTCGCCGAGCCGTCGTTCTTCGAGCGCTACGAAGGCGACGACCTGCAGAAGCTGCAGGCCATCGTCGGCGAGGACCCCAACCTGACCCGCCTGCTGGCCAATGCCGAATGGGCGGTGCTGCCGGTGCGCCGCATCACGGGTTACTCGGCCAATGTCAGCTCGCTGTGGGGCCCCGGCTACGCGTTGCTGGGCAACGCCGGCGAGTTCCTCGACCCGGTGTTCTCGTCCGGTGTGACCATTGCCTTCAAGTCCGCGCAGCTGGCCAGCGAGTGCCTCAAGCGCCGTTATGCCGGCCAAACCGTCGACTGGGAAGCTGAGTTCTCGATCCCGCTGCGCGCCGGCGTGAAGACCTTCCGCCGCTTCGTGGAAAGCTGGTACCAGGGCGGCTTCCAGAAGATCATCTACCACCCGCAGCAGCAGCCCGAAGTGCGCGACATGATCAGCTCCATCCTGGCCGGTTACGCCTGGGACACCAAGAATCCGTATGTGGCCGATGAAAGTGGTCGCCGCATGCGCGTGCTGGAGGAATTGTGCAGCGCCTGATCTTCCGTACTGCGGCCCTGCTGCTGTGCCTGCTGCTGGCCGCCTGTGCCGGGCGCATGCCCAAGCCCCAGGTGGAGCTGCCGCCGCTGCGGCTGTCGCCGGCCAGCCTGCCGGCGCCGCTGGCCCTGCAGCAGCAGCTGCATTTCCGCTTCGGCAGCCATGAGCGCGACCTCGACGCGCTGCTGGAGGCCGACGCGCAGCAGGTGCAGCTGGCGGTGCAGGCGATGGGCCAGACCGGCGTGCGCCTGCAGTGGGACGGCCAGCAGCTGACCCAGCAGCGCGCGCCGTGGCTGCCGCCGCAGGTACGTGCCGAGCGTGTGCTGGATGACCTGCAGTTCGCGCTGTGGCCGACCGCGGCCATCGCCGCCGCGCTGCCGGCCGACTGGCAGGTCAGCGACGACGGCCAGCAGCGCAGCCTGTCGCGCGATGGCACGGTGTGGCTGCAACTGCAGCGCCTGGACGATGGCAGCGTGCAGCTGGACAACCGTGCCGAAGGCTATGCGCTGCGCATCGAATCGATCGACATGGCCGGACAGGACCGATGAGTGCACCGATCTACCTGAACGACCTGGGCGTGGTCTGCGCGCTCGGCGATGGCCGCGCCGCTGTCGCGTCGGCGATGTTCGCCGACGTGCCGGGCGGGCTCAGTGACAACGACAGCCTGTTGCCGGGGCGCACCCTGGCGCTGGGAGAAGTACGCACGCCACTGCCGGCGCTGGAGGAACTGCCGGTGGCCCTGCGCGGGCGCAACAACGCCCTGCTGGACGTGGCACTGGCGCAGATCGCTCCGGCGGTGGCCGCCGCGATCACCCGCCATGGCGCCGAGCGCGTGGCGGTGGTGCTGGGCACCAGCACCTCGGGCATCGGTGAGTCCGAGCAGGCCCTGCGCACCCACGCCGAACAGGGCCAGTGGCCGCAGGGCTTCGATTACGCCCAGCAGGAAATGGGTACTGCCGCGCAGTTCGTGCGCCAGCGCAGCGGCGCTCAGGGGCCCGCGTGGACCCTGTCCACCGCCTGCTCGTCCAGTGCCAAGGCATTGATGTCGGCTGCACGCATGCTGCGAGCCGGTATCGTCGACGCCGTGATCGCAGGCGGTGCGGACTCGCTGTGCCGCTTCACCGTGGCCGGCTTCAGCGCGCTGGAATCGGTGTCGGCCCTGCGCTGCAATCCGTTCTCGCAGCACCGCTCCGGTATCAACATCGGCGAGGGCGCCGCGCTGTTCCTGCTCACCCGCGAGCCGGGTCCGGTGTGCCTGGCCGGGTGGGGCGAATCGGCCGACGCTCATCATATGTCCGCCCCCGATCCGCAGGGCCTGGGTGCCATCGATGCCCTGCAGCAGGCGCTGCAGCGCGCCGGCTGGGCGGCCGATGAAGTGGACTACGTGAACCTGCATGGCACCGCCACCGGGCACAACGATGCGATGGAAAGCCTGGCGGTTTCGCAGGTGCTGGGCAACGGCATTCGGGCCAGTTCGACCAAGCCCCTGACCGGCCATACGCTGGGTGCGTCAGGCGCGATCGAAGCTGCATTGTGCTGGATCGTGCTGGCCGAGAACCCGCAGCAGCAGCTGCCACCGCACTGGTGGGACGGCGTGGCAGACCCCGCGCTGCCGGCACTGCCGCTGGTCGCACCAGCTACCCGCCTGGCGCAGGCACCGCGGCGGGTGCTGAGCAATTCGTTCGCCTTCGGCGGCAGCAATGCCGTGCTGGCGCTTGAGCGTCGATGAACATGCTGTATGCAATTGAAGAGGTGGTACCGCACCGCCAGGACATGTGCCTGCTGGAGCGCATCACGCACTGGGACCAGGACACCATCGAGGCGGAACTGGTGGTGCCCGAGGCCGGCCTGTTCGTGGAAAACCACGAAGTGCCGGCCTGGGTGGGTATCGAATACATGGCACAGGCCATCGCGGCCTGGGCCGGCTGCCGTGCGCGTGCAGCGGGCAAGCCACCGCAGCTGGGCTTCCTGCTCGGCAGCCGCCGCTACAACAGCGCGCGCTGCAGCTTCCCCAGCGGCTCGCGGCTGCGCGTACAGGCGCGCTGCGAGCTGTTGGGTGACAATGGATTGGGGATGTTCGCCTGCCGCATCCTGGCGGGCGAGGACGAATGGGCGACAGCCAACGTGTCGGTGTTCGAACCGGCCGATGCGATGGCCTATCTGGAGAGTGGACAGGCATGACAGGGAATCGAAGCGTGCTGGTGACCGGCGCCAGCCGGGGCATCGGCCGGGCCATCGCGCTGCGCATCGCGCGCGATGGCTTCGACGTGGTGGTGCATTGCCGCAGCCGCCTGGATGAGGCACAGGCCGTGGTGGCCGAGATCCACGCGTTGGGCCAGCAGGCCCGCGTACTGATGTTCGACGTGGCCGACCGTGAGGCCGCACGCGCCGCGCTGGAGGCAGATGTCGAAGCGCACGGCGCGTACTACGGCGTGGTCTGCAATGCCGGCATCGCCCGTGATGGCGCCTTCCCGGCACTGTCGGCGGAGGATTGGGACCAGGTCATCCACACCAACCTGGATGGCTTCTACAACGTGCTGCATCCGCTGATCATGCCGATGGTGCGGCGGCGCAAGCCGGGCCGCATCGTTACCCTGTCGTCGGTGTCCGGACTGGCCGGCAACCGCGGGCAGGTCAATTACAGTGCCGCCAAGGCCGGCATCATCGGTGCCACCAAGGCCCTGGCGCTGGAACTGGCCAGCCGCCAGATCACCGTCAACTGCGTGGCCCCGGGCCTGATCGAGACCGAAATGCTCAACGATGAAGTGATCGAACACGCGCTCAAGCTGATTCCCGCCGGCCGCGTCGGCCGTCCCGACGAAGTGGCGGCCACGGTGGCGTTCCTGCTGTCCGAACCGGCCGGCTACATCACCCGCCAGGTGATCTCGGTGAACGGAGGCATGCTCTGATGGCCACCGATCGTCGCGTCGTGGTGACCGGTGCGTCCGCGATCAGTCCGCTCGGCCATGACTGGCCGACCATCGAGGCGCATCTGCGCAGCTGCCGCAACGCGGTGCGCGCGATGCCCGAGTGGGATGTCTATGCCGGGCTGAACACCAAGCTGGCTGCGCCGGCGCTGGACTTCGCGCTGCCGCCGAACTACAACCGCAAGACCACCCGCTCCATGGGCAAGGTCGCGATCATGTCGGTGCGTGCCACCGAAGTGGCGCTGCGCGAAGCTGGCCTGCACGAGCACCCGGTGCTGCGCAGCGGTCGCACCGGCGTGGCCTATGGTTCCTCGTCGGGCAGCCACGAAGCCACCGGCGAGTTCGGGCGCATGCTCAACGAGTTCACCACCGAAGGCATCAGCGCCACCACCTACCTGAAGATGATGAGCCATACCGCGCCGGTCAACATCGGCGTGTTCTTCGGCCTGTCCGGGCGTGTCTACACCACCTCCAGCGCCTGCACCTCGGGCAGCCAGGGCGTGGGCGCGGCCTATGAAGCGATCCGCAGCGGCAAGCAGACGGTGATGGTCGCAGGTGGTGCCGAGCAGCTCGACGCTACCGCTGCGGCGGTGTTCGATACTCTGTTCGCCACCAGCGTGCGCAACGACGCGCCGCAGACCACGCCGCGCCCGTTCGATGCCGGCCGCGATGGCCTGGTGCTGGGCGAGGGTGCCTGCACGCTGATCCTGGAAGACCTGGAGCACGCGCAGGCGCGCGGTGCCACCATCCTTGCCGAGGTGGTCGGCTACGGCACCAACAGCGACGGCCAGCACGTCACCCAGCCCAGCGCCGACACCATGGCCCAGGCCATGCGCCTGGCGCTGGAGGATGCGGGCCTGGAGGCGGCGCAGATCGACTACGTCAACGCCCACGGCACCGCCACCGATCACGGCGACATCGCCGAGACCCAGGCCACCGCGCAGGTGTTCGGCAGCCGCGTACCGATCAGCTCGCTGAAGAGCTACGTCGGCCACATGCTCGGTGCCTGCGGTGCGTTCGAGGCCTGGCTGAGCATCGAGATGATGCGTGCCGGCTGGTTCGCCCCCACGCTGAACCTGGCCGAGGTTGACCCGCGCTGCGGCCAGCTCGACTTCATCACCGGGCAGGGCCGCGAATTGCAGGCCGAGTACGTGATGAGCAACAACTTCGCCTTCGGCGGCATCAACACCTCGCTGGTGTTCCGCCGCTGGAGCGAATGATCCACCGTCCCATCCCGCCTTTTTCCTCAACCCACCCGCACCCCCGACAAGGAGATGTTCCGATGCGCCGCACCCTGATGATCGCCACGGCCACTGCACTGCTGGCCCTGACCTCCACCGCCTCCGCCCGCGACACCCGCGTTGAGCAGTCCCTGCAGGAGCTGGTCACCTCGCAGGCCGCCCGGGACGCCGGCATCGACGGCAGCGTGCGCTTCTACCTGGCCGGCCAGCCGGTCAGCGTGCAGCAGCGCCTGGGCGAGGACGTGACCAACAAGAAGACCAACGCCGCCAACAAGAGCGATGCCGAGGCCTGCCGCTGGGTCGCGCTGTCTGCGCTGCGCGCACTGCAGGACGGCGCCAAGTCGCGCGGTGCCAACGCGGTGGTCGACATCGTCAGCTACTACAAGAAGAACGAGTTCAAGAGCAGCACCAACTACGAATGCTATGCCGGTACGATCCTCGCTGGCGTGGCGCTGAAGGGCACCTACGCCAAGGTCAAGTAAGCGACCGCAGGGCAGCGGCGTTGCCTGAACGCCGCCGCCACATTGCTGAACCCCGTCGGGGAAACGCCGTCGATCACGCCGCCATCGTCGGCCGACGGCTTTCCCCGGTGTCGGCTTTCCGACACAATCATGGCTCTTCCCGGGTTATCGTCCCGCGGACATGCACGCCTACGTCTATAAAAGCCAACTCAAGCCTGACACCTACGTCTACGTTCCCCGACGCGATGATTTCAGCGCGCTGCCTGCGCCGCTGCTCACCTCGCTGGGTGCGCTCACCTTCGTCCTGGACGTGGCCCTGGATGCCCAGCGTCGCCTGGCCCAGGCCGACCCGGACAAGGTTCGCAGTGACATGAGCGAGCGCGGGTTCTACCTGCAGGTGCCGCCGTCGGTGGCCAGCCTGATGCCGCGCCACTATGACTGACGTCTCCCGTCCGCGCGCCCTGTCGATCGCCTTCGCCGTGGGCGCCTTGCTGGCACTGGGTGCTGCCGTGGGCGGCGTTGCCGGTGCCATCCTCGCCGCCCTGGCGCAACCGGCGTTCGCGCTGGGCGTATCGTGGTGGCGGCGCAGCCGTGCGCTGCTGCCGCTGAAGGTGGTTGCACGCCAGGACCTGCCGGCGCTGCTGGCACTGTGGGCGGCCGCACCGCTGCTGCTGGCGCTGCTGCTGGCCTGGCCGCTGGCGGCGCTGCGTGACAGCGGCAGCCTTGCGGCGGTGCTGGGCCTGAGCGTGCTGGTCAGTGCCGGCCTGCTCGCTGCCTGGCGCACCTGGCCGTTGTGGAACGATGTCGAACGGCTTGATGGCCGCCTGGCCCATCATTGGCAGGCGCTGGCCGGTCGCGACCTGACCGCCTGGCGCGGTCTCGGCGTGGCGGCGCTGGTGATCGCGCTGGCCGCGCTGGTGGTGCTGCCGGCCTGGCCCGGACTGCTGCCGGAGAGCGCGCGCTGGCCCGCTGCGCTGGCCGTGGTGGTGGTGTCTCCCGTGCTGCACCTGCTGCTGCAGCGGGTCGCGCCGGCGCCGCTGGTGTCGTTGCGACCCAGCCCGATGGCGACGTCCTGCGCAGAACACGAACCGATGTTCGCTGCCGCGGCCGAGACCGCGCCGCTGGAGGCGATGGCACCGCAGGAGTTGACCCCGGCCCTGTATGAAGCCGCCCGCCACGGCCGCATCGACCGCGGCCTGCAGCTGCTGCAGGCCGGCGCCGATCCGTATGCGCTGCCCGACCCGAACTGGCGCGACCAGCGCAGCCTGGCGGTGCTGGCGGCGGTGCTGCCGGACCTGCGCCTGCTGCGCGAACTGATTGCCCGCGGCGTTGACGTGAACGCGCCGCACCGGGGCATGACCCCGCTGCTGGCCGCCACCCGCGACAGCTGGCATGGCCGCCCCGAAGCCGTGATGACCCTGCTCGCCAACGGTGCCGATTCGCGTGCCACCGACAGCGATGGCAACACCCCGCTGCACCATGCCGCGCGCAGTTCCGACCCAGGCGTGGCCGCGCTGCTGCGCGATGCCGCCGCCGAAGTCGATGCGCTGAACAACGAGGGCTGGTCGCCGCTGGCCGTGGCCTGCCAGGTCGGCAACTGGCGCCTGGCCCGCTTCCTGCTCGAACGCGGTGCGCGCAGCGAACCGGCAGAGGGCACTCCGGTGCTGCTGGCCGCCGCCGCCACCGAAGACGACGATCCGGCTGGCGTGCAGCTGCTGCTCAAGCACAAGGCGCGTGCCGACGCGCGTGATCGCCAGCGCCGCAGCGCGCTGCACGAGGCGGCGCTGGCCGGCCACGTTGAAATCATCGGCGTGCTGCTGGCCGCCGGTGCCAACCTGGAAGCACGCGATGCACTGGGGCGTACACCCTGGCTGGAAGCCGCCCGTGCCGGGCGTGCCGCGGTGGTCGAACACTTGCTGCCGCACAAGCCGGACCTGGTTGCCGTCGACGGCGAAGGGCGCAACGCAGTGCAGCTGGCGGTGATGGCAGAGGATGTCTCGCCGTTGCTGGTCAAGCGCCTGGTGGAGCTGGGCATCGCCGCCGACGCGACCGATCCGGTCGGTCGCCGTGCAGTGGACTACGCTGCCGAAGCCGGGCGCTGGGCGATTGTCGCCCTGCTGGATCCGTCCTATCCGTTGCCGGCCGCGGTCAGTGACGGCCTGGCCGAGCGTGGCGAAGCCGCCAGTGCCAGCGGCCTGCTGCCGGACCGTCCGCCGCTGACCCTGCTGCGCGAAGCGCTGGGCTTCGGCAACACCGAAGGCATGGCCGCGCTGGCCAAGCTGTGCCAGCCGGAAGAACTGGGCGGTCTGCTGCTCGACCCCGAGCTGGCGCTGGAGCCGCGCGCGGTGGATTGGCTGCTGGGCCACGGCGCCGACCCCTATGTGCGTGACGCCTGTTCCGATACGCCGATGTTCGCGTTGCTGTCGCGCGGCATTGATGCAGTGCCGGCGTTGCAGGTGATGTTGCAGCGTGGCTTGTCACCGGCCGGACGCGGTGGCCTGGCGCGCTTCCTGGCGGCCTGTGCGCAGCACGACCAGGCCGCCCGTGGCCTGGAACAGCTGGCGCTGGAATTGCTGGAGCGTGGCGCCGATCCGTTCGCGGCTTCGCCGGCTGGTGATCCGCCGTTGTCGCTGGCGGTGCGCCTGGGCTGGCTGCGCCTGCAGCAGGCGCTGCTCAAGGCGGGCGTCGATCGCGAAGCGCGCGACAGCCATGGCATGACGGCATTGCATCTGGCCACCGCATTGGCCCGCGAAGGCGCGCTGAAGCTGCTGGTGCAGCACGGTGCCTCGCCGGAAGCACGCGCCGCCGATGGCCAGACGCCGCTGGGCGTGGCGCTGTCGATTGGTCGCCGCGACCTGGCCGACTGGCTGGACTGGCGGGTGTGGCCGTTGCCGCGCCGCACCCTGCGCGAGTCCGATCTGCCGGCCGCCGCAATGGCCGGTGACGTCGACGCGGTGCGCCGCCTGATCGATCTGGGCTTCGCCGTCGATGCGGTTGATGCGCAGGGCTGCACCGCGCTGCTGCGCGCCGCCGGTGGTGGCCATCTGGCGGTGACCGACCTGTTGCTGGCGCGTGGCGCTGATCCGCAGCACGCAGCGGCCAGTGGTGCCACGCCGCTGTCGGCGGCGGTCAGCATGCGCCAGGTGGACATCGTCTCGGCCCTGCTCGACGCTGGCGCCAAGCTGGAACACCGCCTGCCGGGCGGAGTGACCGTGCTGATGCTGGCGTCCGCGCTGGGCCTGCCGGACATCGTTGCGCGCCTGCTCACCGCCGGTGCCGACGTGCACGCCGGTGATGCCCAGCAGCTGGGCCCACTGCACTGTGCCGCGCTGTATGGCTTCAGTGCCCGCGACCGCTCGCGCCTGCTCGCCCTGCTCGACACCCTGCTGCTGGCCGGTGCCGAACCGGACCAGGCCGCGGCTGGTTCGGTCACGCCGCTGCTGCTGCTGCTGGGCGCACGCGCCGAGCCCGGCACCGCCTGCGACGAACAGGTGGTGATGGCCGCAGTGGAACGCCTGCTGGACGAAGACGTGAGCCTTGAGGTGCGTGATCCGCGCGGCTTCGGACCGCTGCACCTCGCGGCCCTGCACGGCCTGCCGCTGCTGGTGCAGCGCCTGCTGCGCGCTGGTGCCGATCCGGAGGCGCGCGACAGCCTCAACCGCAGCCCGCGCGAGATCGCGGTGATGCGTGGCTTCATCGACGTGGCCGGCGAGTTCGAACCGCGCGTGCCGGGTGTCTCGTCGATGGCGCGGTTCCTGCGCGACAACGGTTGAGCACCGGGGTCGGATCCCTTTCCCACGGAAAGGGCTCTGACCCCGGCATCGCGTCATCCACGCATAGCGTGGATCCACTGCTGGAATCCGCAGTGGGTAGTGCCGGCCGCTGGCCGGCAGCCTCATGACACCCCGGGGACGCGAGATTGCCGGCCAGCGGCCGGCACTACTGCAATCCGTGGTGGGTGCCGACCGTTGGTCGGCACGCCTACTTGCCGTCGCTTTCCGCGTCGGCCTCGAACAGATGCATCAGGTCGTTGCGTGCGTCGCGCGAGGTCTGGATCACCGCTGCCTCGTCGTCGTACACCAGGTACTGGTCGCGCAGCAGCTGCTCATCGTGCTCGCGGAAGCGCTGCACGTGGCGCTCGGCCACGTCCGGTGCCACGCCCAGCGCGGTCAGCACGCGGCCGCTCATCTCCAGGCTGGTGCCGAACACTTCGCGGAACGGCTCGGCCGACATGTCCATCAGGCGCCACGCATGCTGGCGGTTGCGTGCACGCGCCAGCACCGTCGCGTCCGGGTACAGCCGGCGCACCATGCGCACCGCGCGCAGGTTGGTTTCCGGGTCATCCACGGTGATCACGAACACATCGATGTGCTCGCCCCCGGCCGCGCGCAGCATCTCCGGCCGGGTCGGGTCGCCGTAATACAGCTGGTTACCGAATCGGCGCAGGTCGGCCACGGTATCCGGGTTCGCCTCCAGCGCCACGAACGGCACCTTCTGCGCGGTCAGCAGGCGCGCGATCACCTGGCCGAAGCGGCCCATGCCGGCGATCAGCACCTTGGGCCGGTTGTCCGGCGCCACCTTGTCGGCCTCGGCCGGCTCGCGCGGAGTGGCTTTCTCCTGGCCGAGCAGTTTCAGCAGCGCGATCATCAACAGCGGCGTGATCGCCATCGACAGGCCGACGATCGCCACCAGCCGGTCGTGGTTGGCGTTGCCCAGCAGGTGCGCGCGCTGTGCCTCGTTGAACACCACGAAGGCGAACTCACCGCCCAGCCACAGGACGCTGCCCAGCAGCAGCGATTGCCGCGAGCTGAGCCGGGCGACACGTCCAACCGCGTAGAGCAGGCTGAACTTGACCACCAGCAGGATGCCGACACCTGCGGCGATCAGCCACGGCTCGGCGGCGATGCGGTCCAGGTCGATGCCCATGCCCACCGCGATGAAGAACAGGCCCAGCAGCAGCCCCTTGAACGGCTCGATCTGCGCTTCCAGCTCATGCCGGAACTCCGAATCGGACAGCAGCACGCCGGCCAGGAACGCGCCGAGGCTGGGGCTGAGGCCGGCTTCCTGCATGAACCAGGCGGTGCCCAGCACCACCAGCAGGGCGGTGGCAGTGAATACTTCCGGGCTGCGGGTGCGCGCAATGATGCTGAACACCTTGCGCAGCACCGGTCGTCCGCACAGGATCACCACCGCCAGCGCACCCAGCGCCACGGCCGCATCTTCCCAGCGCAGGGTCTCGTTCTTGACCCCGCCCAGCAGCGGGATGGCCGCCAGCAGCGGGATCGCGATCAGGTCCTGGAACAGCAGGATGGCAAAGCCCAACCGGCCGTGGTCGCTGTTGATCGCCTTGTGCTCGGACAGCAGCTGCAGGCCCACCGCCGTGGACGACAGCGCCAGTGCCACGCCCACCACCAGTGCGCTTTTCCACTGGAAATGGTCGAGCAGCAGCAGGCCGCCCAGCACCAGCCCGGACAGCGCCACCTGTGCCGCACCGGCGCCGAACACCGAGCGCCGCATCACCTTCAGGCGTGCCGGCGACAGCTCCAGGCCGATCACGAACAGCAGCATCACCACGCCGATCTCGGCGGCGCCGAGGATGCGGTCGGCGTCCTGCACGAAGCCCAGCCCGTCCGGGCCCAGCACCACACCGGCCGCCAGGTAGCCCAGCACCGCGCCGAAACCGAACTTCTTGAACACCGGCACGGCGATGACTGCCGCCAGCAGCAGCACCAGCGCCAGTTCCAGACCACCGCTATGCATGGGAATACCTGGTCATCGGGGGAGCCGCTGTGCGTCCGTTCGGGTGGGGGAAAAGCGTGGCGAACACCACCGCGCCATTATGCGCGCCGGCCTGTGTACGCACGAGAACAACCTGCGGGCAGGGTGCTGCCGCGGCGGGACCGGGTTGACCTGCATGGTCCACGGGTCCAGACTGCCCGCCGCTGGCGGCGCGTCCGTCGGCACACGCATCCCGGAGTCCCCAACCCATGTCCAGCGACAGTAGAAGTCGACCTCGTTCGACGCCAGCGATGGCCACCGCCTGACATCGGGACGGTTTGCCTGCGTTGGCGTTGCGCGAGGTCGCACCCCACAAGGCAAACCCGATGAACCAGAAGCAATTGCTGCGCCCGGTGGCCGATGCCGCCGCACTGGCCGCGCCGCTGGCGAACTTCAACACCGCCGATGCGGTGGAATTCCTCAACACGCTGGAATTGACCCGCGCCGCGGAAACGCTGGCTGCGCTGCCGTTGCCGCGTGCAGTGAAAATGCTGGAAGCGCCGGAACTGCACCGCAGCGGCGAACTGGTGGCTGCGCTGCCGCCGGCGCGCGCTGCCGCCCTGCTCGGCTTGATGGCCGACGACCGCGCCACCGACATCGTCCATGAGCTGGATGAGGAAGAACGCGCGCGGTTGATCCCGCTGCTGGGCACCGACGCCCGCCAGGCCATCCAGAAGCTGCTCAGCTACCCGCCGAACACCGCCGGCGCGCTGATGACCACCGAGTACGTGGCGGTACCCGCCAGCTGGACCGTGGCGCAGACCCTGCAGCACATCCGCCAGGTCGAGCGCACCCGTGAAACGGTGTACGCGATCTACGTGCTGGACCCGGACAGCCAGCAGCTGCAGCAGGTGGTGACCATGCGCCGGCTGATCACCGGCCTGCCGGAGGAGTCGATCCTGGACGTGGCCCAGGTCAATCCACCGGTGACGGTGGACGCACTGATGGACCAGGAAGAAGTGGCACGGCTGATCCGTCGCCACGACCTGCTGGCGATCCCGGTGGTCGATGCGCAGCAGCAGATGCTCGGCATCGTCACCGTGGACGACGTGCTCGATGCGCTGATCGAGGAATCCACCGAGGACGCGCACAAGTTCGGCGGCATGGAAGCACTGGACAAGCCGTACATGCAGATCGGCTTCTTCGAGATGCTGCGCAAGCGCGCCGGCTGGCTGAGCGTGCTGTTCCTGGGCGAGATGCTGACCGCCAGCGCGATGCAGCACTATGAAGACGAACTGGCGCGCGCGGTGGTGCTGACCCTGTTCATTCCGCTCATCATGAGTTCGGGCGGCAACTCCGGTTCGCAGGCCACCTCGCTGCTGATCCGCAGCCTGGCGCTGCGCGAACTGCGCCTGCGCGACTGGTGGAAGGTGGCCCTGCGCGAAGTGCCCACCGGCATGGTGCTGGGCGCGATCCTCGGCTGCCTGGCCATCGTGCGCATCGTCATCTGGCAGCTGGGTGGCCTGCATGACTACGGCGAGCACTGGATCCTGCTGGCGATCACCATCGGTGCGGCGCTGGTCGGCATCGTCACGTTCGGCTCGCTGTCCGGATCGATGCTGCCGTTCATCCTGAAGCGGCTCGGCTTCGACCCGGCCAGTGCCTCGGCCCCGTTCGTGGCCACGCTGGTGGACGTGACCGGGCTGGTGATCTATTTCAGCATCGCCGCGATGATCCTGCACGGCACGCTGTTGTAGGCCGGGGTCGTTTACTGGGTCGGATCCCTTCGCGCAGCGAAGGGCTCGGACCCCTGAAGCAGCGTGCTCCGGTAGTTGCCGACCTTGGTCGACACGCAAGGGTCACGCAAGGGTCAGATCCCTTTCCTGGGGAAGGGATCTGACCCCATCGCCATGGAATTTGGTTACCGTAGGCGCATGAGTACCTACCACCTGCAGTCCGTGTTCCGTCCGCAGTCGGTCGCGGTGATCGGCGGCAGCCCGCGTCAGCGCTCGGCCGGACGTGCGGTGATGCGCAACCTGCGCGGCACCGGCTTCCCCGGCAAGGTGGCGTGGATCAACCCGCGGCATGCCGAAATTGATGGCATCCGCACCGTGAAGCGGCTGAAGGACCTGGACTGGGTGCCGGATCTGGTGGTGATCACTGCGCCGGCGTCGATCGTGCCGCAGGTGGTGCGCACCGCTGCCGAACGCGGCGTGCAGGCGGCAATCATCCTCACCGCGCACCTGGGTGAAGGCCCGGGCTCGCTGTCGGCGCAGGTGGAGGCGGTGGCGCGCAAGCATGGCCTGCGCATCCTCGGCCCACACTGCCTGGGTGTGATTGCACCGCACGCACGGCTCAATGCCAGCATCGCCGCGCACTTCCCGCAGGCCGGTGATCTTGCGTTGATCTCCGAATCCTCGGCCATTGCCGCCGCGCTGGTGGAGTGGGGCGTGGCCCGCTCGGTCGGGTTTTCCGCGGTGGTCTCGCTGGGCGACACGATGGACGTCGACTTCGGTGACCTGCTCGACTACTTCGCCACCGACTACCGCACCCGCGCCATCCTGCTCTACGTCGAGCAGATCAAGGATGCGCGCAAGTTCATGTCGGCCGCGCGTGCCGCCGCCCGCGCCAAGCCGGTGGTGGTGGTGAAGTCCGGCCGCGCCGAGCGCGTGCAGCCGGGCAGCCGCGATACCCATGTGCAGGCCCTGGCCCGCGCCGACGACGTGTATGGCGCCGCGTTCAACCGCGCCGGCCTGCTGCGCGTGGGCGCGCTGGACGAACTGTTCACGGCCGCCGAATCGCTGGGCCGGTTGGGGACCTTCCCCGGTCGTCGCCTGGCCATTCTCAGCAATGGTGGCGGTGTCGGCCGCCTGGCCGTGGACCAGCTCATTGCACTGCGTGGCACGCTGGCCAACCTGTCCGACAGCACGGTCGAGAAACTCGACGCCGTGCTGCCGCAGGGCTGGTCGCGCAGCAACCCGGTCGACATCGTGGTCGACGCCGATGGTGACCGCTATGCCGCCGCCATCGAGGCGCTGCTGGCTGACAACGAGAATGATGCGGTGATGGTGGTCAACGTGCCGACCGCATTCACTTCATCCGCAGACGCCGCACAGGCGCTTACCCGCACGCTCGGACTGCGCCCGCGCCATCACCGCGACAAGCCGGTATTCGCGGTGTGGCTGGGCAACGATGACCAGGCCACCGCCACGCTCAACGCGGCACGGGTGCCGACCTATCCGACCGAGGCCGAAGCGGTGCGCGGCTTCCAGCATCTGGTGCGTTACCGCGAAGCACAGAACGCCCTGATGGAAACACCACCCAGCCTGCCGCAGGACTTCAGTGTCGACGCTGCGGCCGCACGCGCGCTGGTCGATGCGGCATTGGCCAACGGCCAGCAATGGCTGGACCCGTTGGCCACCCACGAACTGCTCAAGGCCTACGGCATTCCCTCCGCGCCGGTGATGCACGCGCGCGATGCGCACGAGGCAATGGACCTGGCGCAGCCGTTGCTGGAGCGTGGCGCCAGCGTGGCGCTGAAGATCCTGTCCCCGGACATTCCGCACAAGTCGGAAGTGGACGGCGTGCGCCTGAACCTGTCCACGCTGCCGGCGGTGCAGAGCGCGGCCAACGCGATCCTGTCGCGCGCACGCCAGCTGCGGCCGGATGCGCGCATCGATGGCCTGCTGGTGCAGCCGACCATCGTTCGCCCGAAGGCGCGCGAGTTGATCGTCGGCATTGCCGATGACGCGACGTTCGGCCCGGTGATCGTGGTCGGCCGTGGCGGTACCGCGGTTGAAGTGATCAATGACAAGGCGTTGGCGCTGCCGCCGCTGGACCTGCGCCTGGCCCACGAGCTGATCGGCCAGACCCGCGCCTCGCGCATCCTCAAGGCCTATGGCGATGTGCCTGCCGCCGACGAGCGCGCACTGGCGTTGGCGCTGGTCAAGCTGGCGCAGCTGGCCGCCGACATTCCCGAAGTGCGTACGCTGGACATCAATCCGCTGCTGGTCGACGGCAAGGGCATCCTCGCCCTCGACGCACGCGTGGCGGTGGCGCCGTCGCGCATCCTGCACAAGGGCCGTGGCCATCCGCGTTTTTCGGTGTTCCCGTACCCGAAGGAGTGGGAGCGCACCATCGAACTGTCCGATGGCGGCCGCGCCTTCGTGCGTCCGGTGCGGCCGGAGGATGACGCGTTGTTCCGTGCGTTCTTCGCCCGCGTCAGCGACGAGGACCTGCGCCTGCGCTTCTTCCAGTCGGTGAAGCACTTCAGCCACGAGTTCATCGCGCGCCTGACCCAGCTCGATTACGCACGCTCGATCGCACTGGTGGCGATCGAACCGCGCAGTGGCGAAATGCTCGGCGCGGTGCGCCTGCACGCCGATGCCGATTACCACCGTGGCGAGTACGGCATCCTGATCCGCTCGGACCTGAAGGGGCACGGCATCGGCTGGCGGCTGATGGCGATCATGATCGAGTACGCCAAGTGGCTGGGCCTGGACGTGGTCGAGGGCCAGGTACTGCGCGAGAACAGCACCATGCTGGCGATGTGCCAGAGCCTGGGCTTCAAGACGAAGCTGGACCCGGATGACCCGACGGTGATGATGGTGACCCTGCCGGTGCAGCAGGTCGAGGTGCCGGCGGCACCGCTGTAGAGTCGAGCTCGCTCGACTGTTGCCATCGAAAGCAGTCGAGCAAGCTCGACTCTACGACCAGGCTACCGCATCGGTTCCACCACCACTGCCGTGCCGTAGCACAGCACTTCGGTCAGCCCGGTCATCACATCGGTGGCGTCGTAGCGCATGCCGATGATCGCGTTGGCGCCCAGCTGCCGCGCGTGCTTGACCATGTCGCGGTAGGTTTCCTCGCGGGCCTGTTCGCACAGCTCGGTGTAGATGGTGATGTTGCCACCGAACAGGGTCTGGATGCCGCCGAGGAAATTGCCGACGATCGAGCGCGAGCGCACGGTGATGCCGCGCACCACGCCCAGGTTGCGCACCACGCGATGGCCGGGCAACTCGAAGGCGGTGGTGACCAGTGAATCGTCGAAACGTGTCAGCGAGGTCGTCGGGTTGCCGCTGTTGTAGGGGTCTGCCATGGCCGCATCCTTGGAACGGGTAGGGTCGAGGGCTGCATCCTAGCGTGTCGTCGCGCTGCTGGGCCGGTTCTGCAACGCACAGGGCCAGCCACGGCATGTCCTTGCCACCGCACCGGCGCGACAATACCCGCATGACCGACCGTATCCCCCTGCTGCTGCTGCCTGGCCTGCTCAACGATGCCGAACTGTGGCGCGCGCAGTTGGCCGATCTGGCCGACATCGCCGATTGCACGGTAGGCGACCAGACTCGCGGCGAGACCCTGCAGGCGGTGGCCGAGGACGTGCTGGCGCAGGCGCCGGAACGCTTCGCCCTCGCCGGTTTCTCGCTGGGTGGCTTCGTCGCCCAGCAGATCCTGCGCATCGCGCCGGAACGCGTGCTGCAGCTGGCGCTGGTCGATACCTCGATCCACGCCGATTCACCGGAACGTGCCGAACAGCGCCGCAGCCAGCGCGCCAGCGTGCGCCTGCCCGGCAAGTTCCATGGCTTCGGCGATGTGCTGATGCGCAGCTACATCGATGCCTCGCGGCTGGATGATTACGTGCTGGTGCAACGTGTGCGTGACATGACCGCCCGCCTGGGCGCGGACGTGTTCCTGCGCCAGAGTGCGCTGGAACGCCGTGACGGCCATGACGTGCTGGCTGGCTACCGCGATCCGCTGTTGATCATCTGCGGGGCCAACGACCGCATTACGCCACTCGCGGTCAGCGAGGAAATGCACGCCCTGGTGCCGCACTCGCAGCTGGTGGTGGTGCCGGACTGCGGGCACCTGGCCCCGATGGAGAAGCCGGACGAGGTCAGTGTGGCGATGCGCGGGTGGTTGCTGCAGGGCTAGGCCAAAGCCGCTTCTGGTGGGTGCGGACCTTGGTCCGCACGGTGTTTCAATGATCCATCAGAGGTCAGTGCCGACCAAGGGCGGCACCTACCGATTCCGATCCGCAACCGCGGTCGGGATCAATCCCAGGCGGGTGCAATCCCTTCCGGATTCGCCAGGCGATGGCCACGGTCCAGCTTGGCGATCTGCGCCATGTCTTCGTCGGTCAGGCGGATCGCTGCCGCTTCCAGGTTGCTCGACAGGTTCTCGCGCTTGGTCGACGACGGGATCACCGAGAAGCCCTGCTGCAGCGCCCAGGCCAGCGCGATCTGCGCCGGAGTGGCCTGGTGACGGCCGGCAATGGCCTGGATCACCGGGTCCTTGATCACCTCGCCATAGGCCAGGCTCATGTAGGCAGTGATGTGGATGCCGTTGTCCTGCAGGAACTTCACCAGCAGGCGGTTCTGCAGGTAGGGATGGATCTCGATCTGGTTGGTGGCGATGGCATCGGCGCCAAGGATCTCGATGGCCTTGCGGGTCTGGGCGATGGTGAAGTTGGAGATGCCGATCGCCTTCGTCAGGCCCTGTGCCTTGGCCTCGGCCAGTGCGGTCAGGTACTCCTCCATCGGCACGTCGACCTTGTCGTTCGGCGACGGCCAGTGGATCAGTGCCAGATCGACGTGGTCGGTGCGCAGCTTTTCCAGACTGGTACGCAGGCTGGCCAGCAGCGCTTCGCGCTTGAACGCGGTGATCCAGACCTTGGTGGTCAGGTAGATCTCTTCGCGCGGCACGCCGGAATCGGCGATGGCCTGGCCGACCTCGGCTTCATTGCCGTAGATCTGCGCGGTATCGATGGCGCGGTAGCCGACATCCAGCGCGTTGCGCACCGAGTCGATCACGGTCTGGTCTTTCAGGCGGAAGGTGCCGAGACCGAAGGCGGGGACAGTCATGGGGAGCTCCAGCAGAGGGGAGGGATGCGAATATCCAGCAAAGGGTAGGCCAGTGGCCGCATGCGTGCCGGCAACGGTGCATTGCACCACCGTACCGGCAGGGCATGACCTATCTCAATGCGTGGCCACGGCGATGCCATCGGCGCGGTCATCGATGCCGTCGCGGCGGTCCAGGCGGCCGCTGAGCACGGTCAATGCATACGCACCCACCACCACCAGCGCGCCCAGCCACGGCGTGTGCATCAGGCCGATGTTCTCCACCACCAGGCCGCCGAGCGAGGCGCCCAGCGCGATGCCGATGTTGAAGGCGGCGATGTTCAGCCCCGATGCGACGTCGGTGGCCTGCGGCGCATAGCGCTGAGCCTGCTTGACCACATACACCTGCAGGCCGGGCACGTTGCCGAACGCCACCGCACCCAGTGCCAGTACCGTCAGCAGCATCAGCCAGGTGTTGTAGGCGGTGAAGGTGAGCACGAACAGCACGACGGCCAACAGGGCGAAGATGCGCTTCAGTGCGGGCACCGGGCCCATGCGGTCGGCCATGCGCCCGCCCCACAGGTTGCCGATCGCCACCGACACGCCGTACACCAGCAGCACCAGGCTGACTGCGTTTGCCGAGAAACCAGTGACGTCCTGCAGGATCGGCGCCAGATAGGTGAAGGCCAGGAAGGTGCCGCCGTAGCCCAGCGCGGTCATCGCATAGACCAGCAGCAGGCGGGGTTGGGCGAGTACGGCCAGCTGCTGGCGGAAGCTGGCCGGCGCACTCTGCGGCACGCTGCGCGGCACGAACAGCAGCGCGCCGAGCAGGGCGATCACGCCCAGCGCGGCCACCGCCAGGAAGGTGGCGCGCCAGCCCAGGTGCTGGCCGATGAAGGTGCCCAGCGGTACACCGGTCACCAGCGCCACGGTGAGGCCGGTGAACATGATGGCGATCGCGCTGGCGGCCTTCTCCTTCGGCACCACCGCGGTGGCGATGATCGAACCGATCGAGAAGAACACACCGTGGGCGAGGCCGGTGAGGATGCGGGCGACGATCAGCGAGGTGTAGCCCGGCGCCAGGAAGGCGATGACGTTGCCGAGGGTGAACAGCACCATCAGCGCCACCAGCAGCGACTTGCGCGGTACGCGGCCGGTGAGCGCGGTCAGCACCGGCGCACCGATGGCCACGCCGAGGGCATACAGCGAGACCAGCAGGCCGGCCGAGGGCAGGCTGACCTGAAGGTCGGCGGCAATGGTGGGAATCAGGCCGACGATGACGAACTCGGTGGTGCCGATGGCGAAGGCACCGAGGGTCAGCGCCAGCAGGGCGAGGGGAATGCCACGGATCATGGCCGGCTCCGGAGGGAAGGAAGGCGCGCAGTGTGCGCGGCGCACCTTTGCCGAAAAACCGGCCTTCACGCCAATCACTATTGCCGTCCAGTCAATAATGGCGGCATGAAGACCACTCTCGATGAAATGCAGGCCTTCCTCGCGGTGATAGACAGCGGGTCGATCAGTGCTGCCGCCGAACAGCTGGGGCAGACGCCGTCGGGCGTGAGCCGGGCGCTGGGGCGGCTGGAAGACAAGCTCGGCACCACCCTGTTGACCCGTACCACCCGCCGCCTGCACCTAACCGCAGAGGGCGAGGCCTATCTGCGCCATGCACGGGCGATCATCGATGCGGTGGAGTCCGCCGAGGAACAGATGGCCGCCCGCCGCGAGCGCCCGGCCGGGCGCCTGCGCGTGGATGCGGCGATGCCGTTCGTGCTGCACGTGATCGCGCCGCTGGTGGCCGGGTACCGCGCGCGCTACCCGGAGGTGCAGCTGGAGTTGAACAGCTCCGAGCGCTACATCGACCTGCTGGAACGGCGCACCGACCTGGCGATCCGGATCGGGCCGCTGGCCGACTCCACCCTGCATGCGCGGCCGTTGGGTCGCTGCCAGCTGCGGCTGGTGGCCAGTCCGGCCTACCTGGCGGCACACGGCGAACCGGCCAGCGTCGCCGCGCTGGGCCAGCACACCCTGCTCAGCTTCAACGAACCGGAATCGTTGAATCACTGGCCGCTGCCGGGCGATGCCGATGGCCTGCTGCGGGTGCGTCCGGATATCGCGGTGTCCAGCGGCGAAACACTACGCCGACTGGCGGTGGAAGGCGTGGGCATCACCTGCCTGTCCGACTTCGTGACCGACCGCGACCGCGCCACCGGCACTTTGGTGCCGGTGCTGGCGACGCAGACGCTGGATGTGTACCAGCCGATCCACGCGGTGTATTACCGCAACACGGCGGTGTCGGCGCGGATCAGCTCGTTCCTGGATTACCTGGCTGAAGCGATGGCGCGGAGCGATTACCTGCGCTGAGGTCGTGGTGGGGTTGCCGGCCAGCGGCCGGCACTACCGTTCATCGCGGGGTAGTGCCGGCCGCTGGCCGGCAACCGGATCAATCAGGCCGCGCGCGCCAGCGCGTCCTTCGCTGCGGCGGTGGTCGACAGATCGAACACATCCACCGCGTCGATCAACCGGTTCGCCTGCTGCTCCAGGCTGCGCGCGGCGGCGCTGGCTTCCTCCACCAACGCGGCATTCTGCTGGGTGGTGCCGTCCATCTGGATCACGGTCTGGCTGACCTGTTCGATGCCCGCGCTCTGCTCCTGCGATGCGGCGGAGATCTCGGCCATGATGTCGGTGACGCGCTGCACCGACGCCACGATCTCGGCCATGGTGTCACCGGCCTCGCGCACGCGCCGTGCACCGTGGCCGACCTGTTCCACCGACGCTTCGATCAACGCCTTGATCTCCTTCGCGGCTGCCGCCGAACGCTGTGCCAGGGTGCGCACTTCGCTGGCAACCACCGCGAAGCCGCGGCCCTGCTCGCCGGCGCGTGCCGCTTCCACCGCGGCGTTCAGCGCCAGGATGTTGGTCTGGAAGGCGATCCCGTCGATCACGCTGATGATCTCGGCGATCTGCCGCGACGAGGTTTCGATCGCGCCCATCGTCGTCACCACCTGGCCGACCACGCTGCCGCCGTGAGAGGCAACGGTGTGCGCGCCGATCGCCAGCTGGTTGGCCTGGCGCGCATGCTCGGCGTTCTGGCGCACGGTGGAGGTCAGTTCCTCCATCGATGCCGCCGTCTCTTCCAGGTTGGCGGCCTGCTGTTCGGTACGGCGCGACAGATCGTTGTTGCCGGCGGCGATCTCCGCCGCCGCCGTGTGGATGTTGCCGGAGGCGTGCTTGATGTCGGTGACGATGGTTGCCAGCTGCGTAGCGGTGGTGTTCGCGTCGCCGGCGATACGCGCGAACACGCCCTGGAAATCACCGTGCATGCGCGCGCCGAGGCGGCCATCGGCAATCGCGCGCAGCATGCTGGAGACCTCGCCGAGGTTCAGTTCGGTGGTCTGCATCAATCGGTTCAAGCCGTCGACCATTGCGCGGAAATCATGCTCGAAGCGTGCGCTGTCGCCGCGCTGGCTGAAGTCACCGGCGGCGGCGGCTTCGGCCAGGCGGCGGATCTCGCCGTTGATCATGCCGAGATTGGCCTTGGCCGTATCCAACGCGTTGGTGATCACGGCCTTTTCGCCGGGCAGGCGTTCCATGTCCTGGCTGAGGTCACCGACGGCATAGCGGCCCATGATCGAGATCGCGCGCATCTTCACCTGGATGTGCGCGTCAACCAGCGTGTTGCAATCGGCCACCATGGTGCCGAACGCGCCCGGGAACGCACTGGCATCCATGCGATGGCTGATGGTGCCGGCGTCATGCGCCTGCGCCATCGTCGCCTGTGCGTCCAGTACGCCGCGCAGCGTGGACTGCACCGCCTGCATCGCCTGCGCGAGGCGACCGATCTCGTCGCGGCTGCGCACCTGCACCACGTGCTGCAGATCACCGGCGGCCACGGCACGCGCAGCGGCTTCCACCGCCAGCACCGGCTGCACCACCGCGCGCCGCAGCCACCAGGCCAGGCCCATCAGCAGCAACACGGCGGCCAGCACGGTCAGCGCCGCGCACAGCAGCAGGGTCTGCCGCGCCTGCTGCGACCGCGCCGCTACGGTTGCTTCGGCCACCTGCGTGGCATGCGTGCTCAGCGCATCCAGTGCGGTCGCCACCGGGCGGTCCTTGCCACGCACCAGGTTGTCGCCGGCGGCGGGATCGTAGCCGGCTTCCGCAAACGCCTGCAGGGCGGCGTGGTAGTCCTTCTGCAGCTGCGTGTGCAGGCCGATGAAGGACTGTGCCAGTTCGCGCGTGCGTATGTCCGGGCTGGCTACGAGGCCCCTGGCCAGCTGCTCGACCAGGCGGCCCTCGCTGTCAAAGGCGTCCAGATGGCGCTGGCGCAGCGCGTCGTCGTGGCCGCGCAGCAGCACGTTCTTCCATTCCTGCACCTGGCCGCGGAACTCGCGCTGCAGGCGTTCGGCGTCGCGGCTGTGCGCGACTTCGGGTGGAACCTCGGTGGACAACTTCAACCAGGCGGAGGCCAGGCCCGCCAATGCGCACAGCAGGACCACGGCCAGACCAACAGAAACCGCGCCGAGCAGCTTGGACTGCAGGCGCGGAGCACGGACAGACGCTTTCATGGAAGGGACTCTCGGGAAGGGGCAATGCGGTATCGACCTGTCCCCTCGCGTCTGAAGTGCGACGCTCATCACATTACCGTTTCGTTTAGTGATGTGAAGGGGATGTTTCATAGGACAAATGTGTCCATATGGAACGAAAGAAGACTCTCGACAGAGAATTTAAATGTAACTATTGTTGTTACATGAAATCCGCGAATCCACTGTCCGACGCCCTGCATGTGATGGCGCATCTGGTCGGCCATGCCGCCCCGCGCACGTCCGAGCAGCTGGCGTCCTGCCTGCCGACGCATCCGGTGGTGATCCGTCGCCTGCTGGCGCAGCTGCACAAGGCCGGCCTGGTGCGCAGCACCCGCGGCCACGGCGGCGGCAGCCTGCTGGCACGCGATGCCGCGGCGATCACCCTGCATGACATCTACCTGGCGGTGGGCGCACCACCGCTGGTCCAGGTCGGCGCACGCGACTCCGGCGGTGGCTGCCCGATCCAGCAGCTGGTCAACAGCGCCCTGCTCGAGGGTGCACGCGAGGCGCAGCGCCTGCTCGAACAACGCTTGCAGGCGACCACCCTGGACCAGCTCGGCGCCGACTTCGCCCGCCATCTTGCCCATCACCGTTCCCTGGAAGGTCACCATGAATCCTGATGTGCTCATCGTCGGCGGCAGCTATGCCGGCATTGCCGCCGGCCTGATCCTGGCCCGTGCCCGTCGCCCGGTCACCGTCATCGACGCCGGTTCGCCGCGCAACCGTTTCGCCAGTCATTCGCACGGGGTGCTCGGGCTGGATGGCATCAGTGGCGCCGAGCTGCTGAAGACCGCGCGCCAGCAGCTGCTGGACTACCCCACGGTGCGTTGGGTGCATGCCGAAGCCGTGCAGGCCACCGCCCGCGCCGAAGGCGTGGAAGTGCGTACCGCCGATGGCCAGGCGCTGGCCGCGCGCAAGCTGCTGCTCGCCAGCGGTATTGCCGACCAGTTGCCGGCGTTGCCGGGCCTCGCCGAGCGCTGGGGCAGCACCGTGCTGCACTGCCCGTACTGTCATGGCTATGAAGTGGGTGGTGGTGCCATTGGCCTGCTTGGTGGTCATCCGATGTCCGCCAGCAAGGCGCCGCTGTTCGCGGACTGGGGCAATGTCACGTTCTTCAGCATGGGACTGGACATCACGGATGAGGAGCGCGCCGCCATGCAGCAGCGCGGCGTGCAGATCGAGACGTCACCCGTGCTGGGCGTGCAGGGCGACCAGCCGACCTGGCTGGAAGTGGAGCTGGCCGACGGCCGCCGAATCGCCCAGCGTGCGTTGTTCGTGCCGGCCACCCAGGCGATGGCCACGCCATTGGTGCAGCAGCTGGGCTGCACGTTGGTCGAGAGCCCGCTGGGCGTGCTGATCGAGGTCGATGCGATGAAGCACACCTCGGTGCCGAACGTGTATGCCGCAGGCGATGCGACCACGGTGGGCAACATCACCCTGGCCATGGCCGAAGGCGTGCGCGCGGGCATCGGCGTGCACCATGCGCTGGTGGCCGAGGACAGCGTGCCGCGCTGAATGTGCCGGGGTCAGATCCCTTTCGCAGAAAGGGATCTGACCCCCGACGCCACGTGTTGCTCTGGTAGAGGCCGGCCTTGGCCGGCACCGCTCCATTACCCCTTCACGCACAGCACCTGCCGCAGCGTGTGCACCACGTCGACCAGGTCCAGCTGCGCGGCCATCACATCGTCGATCGACTTGTACGCGGCCGGTGACTCGTCCAGCACGCCGCTGTCCTTGCGGCATTCCACGTGCGCGGTGGCCTCGCGGTGCTGGGCCAGCGTGATCTGCTGGCGCGCCGTGCCACGGCTCATCACCCGGCCGGCGCCGTGGCTGCAGCTGTGGAAGCTGTCCGCGTTGCCCTTGCCGCGCACGATGTAGCTGCGCGTGCCCATGCTGCCGGGAATGATGCCCAGCTCGCCCTCACGCGCGCTGACCGCACCCTTGCGCGTCACCAGCAGTTCCTGCCCGTGGTGCGTCTCCTTCTGCACGTAGTTGTGGTGGCAGTTCACCGCCATCGCCGCCAGCTGGAACTTCGGCAGCCGGTGGCGCATCTCGGCCAGCACGCGCGACATCATCGCCTCGCGGTTCTGCCGGGCGTAGTCCTGCGCCCACGACACCGCTTCAACGTAGTCATCGAACAGCGGCTCGCCTTCCATGAAGAACGCCAGGTCCTTGTCCGGCAGGTGGAAGCCCAGCACGCGCCGCGCCAGTTCCTCGCGCGCCTTCTCGATGAAGTAGGTGCCGATCAGGTTGCCGGTGCCGCGCGAGCCGCTGTGCAGCATCACCCACACCGTGTCCGTCTCGTCCAGGCACAGTTCGATGAAGTGGTTGCCGCCGCCCAGCGTACCCAGCTGGCGGTCGAGCTTGTCGGTGCGGATCCTGCGGTGCTTGTCCTTGATCTTCTCCAGGCCGGCGGCCAGCCCGGACTGCACCAGCCGGGTGTGGATGCTGTCGGGCATGCGGTGATGTTCGCCGCCACGGCCATTGCCGACCGGGATGCTGCGCTCGATGCTGTTGCGCAGCTGCCGCAGGTCATCGGGCAGGTCATCGGCGCGCAGCGTGGTACGCACCGCCGCCATGCCGCAGCCGATGTCGACGCCGACCGCGGCCGGGATGATCGCCCCGCGGGTCGGGATCACCGAGCCGACGGTCGCGCCCTTGCCCAGGTGCACGTCCGGCATCACGGCCACCCACGGCCCGACGAACGGGATCGCGGCGATGTTGCGCAGCTGCTCATGTGCCTGCGCTTCCAGCGGCACTCCGTTGACCCAGCCCTTGATCGGCGTGGTGCCCTCGGCATGCAGCCATTGATAGTTCTGTTGAGTGTCCATGTCTTCCTGAATGTCCTTTATGGGCCGGCGGCGCGTCCCTGCGCCACCGCGACCCCCTACCTGATCGTCACCAGCTGCTTCAGCACGCCATCCAGGCCGCCGAACACGGTGAGCGTGTCGATCTTCTCGGTGACCTTCTCCAGTGCCTCCAGCTCCTTCAAGCGCATCAGCACCGGGTTGTCCTCGATCAGCTTTGCGGTGTTGAGCTGCGAACGCGTGGCGTTGGCCTCCTCGCGGCGACGGATCACGCTGGCCTGGGCCTGCTTTTCGGCCAGCACCACGCCGTTGAGGATCTCCTTCATCTCGCCCGGCAGGATCACGTCCTTGATGCCGACGCCGAGCAAGCGCACGCCGTGGCCTTCGATCGCCGCCTGCACATGCGCAGCGATCTCGCCGTCCAGTGCCGCCTTGTCACCCAGCAGCTCGTCCAGGCTGCGCGTGGCAATTGCCTGGCGCAGGCCGAACTGCAGCTGCCGGTAGACGAACTCATCGGCATTGCTGAGCGTGCGGTGCGCACGCACCGGGTCGACCACCTGCACGGTCGCGGCCAGGTTCACCCGCAGGGTCACCTTGTCGCGGCTGAGCAGTTCCTGGCCGGACACGTCCAGTGAACGTGCACGCAGTTCCACACGCTCCACCGACACGTTGCCGTTGAAGTTCCAGAACGCGTGCAGGCCGGCGTCCAGCGTCTGCCGCAGCGTGCCATCGATGAACAGCAGGCCGAACGACTCGCTCGGCACCGTGCTGATCAACGCCACACGCGGCAGCACGCCCAATTGACCCAGCCGCTGCTGCACGTCGGCCGGAATGCGCGGCTCGTCACCCAACGCCATTACCTGCACCTGGGTATCGACCGAACCGCGCCAGTACAGACGGCGGCTGCCCGGCGGCAGCACTTCATCGATGCGGCCGTTGCGCAGCAACAGGCCGACCTCGCTGGCGCCGACGTTGGCCAGCACGAAGTGCGTGTCCAGCTGTGCGCCCAGCGCTTCGATCAGGCTGTCCTGGTCGCTGCCAGTGTAGGCCGCGCCCTTCGATGCAGTGTGGATGTCCACGTGCGGCCGGCCGCCGAACGGCGACAGGCGGTGCACGCCCGGCAGCAGGATCTGCTGGAAACGACGGTTGCGATACACCAGGCCGCGCTCGCCGTCGCCGATCACGACCTTGATGGTCCAGAACATGGGAGTCTCTCCTTGTATGGCTCTGGTGGTTCGACCCGTTGCGGATGAATCGCCATGACCCGGGTCGATCCGGTCGTGGCGAGGCTGCCTGCACATCACGTGCAGGCAGCGGAAGAGGGCGGCCATCGGCGGACGGTCCGCGCGCGGAGCCTTCGATGCGCCGGCAGTGCTGCCATCGTCGTTCCCGGCAGGCAGCACCGGTGCGGAACGTGGCTGGCAGTGGCGGCGGGCCGGGGCCCGGCGTGAGGTCCGTTGCCTTCCACGTTCCTGCCCGAAGGCGATGTCGGTGGACGGCGACGATGGCCGCTGGGGCTTGCGCCCCGGGTGTTGCTTCAAGTCATGACGTGACAGGTCATGTGGTTTGGAGTGGGAATCGAACCCACGACAGACGGATTACGGATCCGTTGCTCTGACCAAGCTGAGCTATCCAGTTGGGGGCCGCGCGGAATCGAACCGCGTACCGGCGAACCGGCGCCTGCCTCCAGCAGGCGATCCAGGCGATGGCATGTCCGCGACCTCCGGCATACGCCACGGCAACGCCGCGCGCACCAGCCCGTGGTTGAAACGGGACCGTTGGATAATCGAGGGTGCAGGCCACCGACATTATCGGCGAGCGATAATGTTCTGATGCGATGCAGATAATGTCCAGGCGCTGCCAGTCGCGCGAAGTAAATCCTTCGGCGGGGCGGGAAAAGCCTGGGTCAGTGAGCGGCGGGTCGCCGCGCGGGGTGCAGTTCTGGCATCGCGGGTCCTTGTGTCGACGCAAACGAAAACGCCCCCGGGACTTGCGTTCCGAGGGCGTCGTCAGGCCTCGGAGATCGGGGTGGCCGATCTCCGCAGGGCGGGTATCAGGCCGTTGTCAGCTGGTCTTCCTTGCCGAACGCGCGCGCCGGCCCGTCCATGCGCAGGCATGGCAGCAGTTTGGCGATGGCGACGGAATGCGCGTTCAAGGGAAGTTTCCAGTGGTTGTTGAAACGAGGTGCGCACGATAAACCACGATTTAGTCGTGCGCAACCATTTTGTTCAATTATTTTCTTCTTTACCGCGCGATGCCGGCCAGCGGCCGGCACTACCGGACTGTGCAATGCCGGCCAGCGGCCGGCACTACCGGACTGTGCAATGCCGGCCAGCGGCCGGCACTACAACTCAGTCTTCCGTGCTGGCGGCGTCGAGTTGCGCGACATCCTGCACGCTCAGCGTTACGTTGGCCGCTGCCAGCAGATCGTGCAGCTGTTCGACGCTGGTCGCGCTGACGATCGGTGCGGTGATCGACGGCCGTGCGATCTGCCATGCCAGTGCGATCTGCGCGGCACTGGCGTTGTGCTTGCTGGCCAAGTCATCCAGTGCCTGCAGGATGCGCAGGCCACGCGGATTCAGATAGCGCTTCACCACGTTCTCGCCACGTGCCGGGCTCTTGGCCGCATCGGCCGGCGTGCGGTACTTGCCGCTGAGGAAGCCACTGGCCAGCGCGTAGTAGCCGATCACGCCGATCTGTTCGCGCTGCACCAGCGGTTCCAGTTCCTTTTCGTAGCCGGCGCGGTCATACAGGTTGTACTCCGGCTGCAGGGTTTCGTAACGCGGCAGCTTGTAGTCGGTGGACACCTTCAGCGCATCGGCCAGGCGCGTGGCGCTGTAGTTGGACGCACCGATCGCACGCACCTTGCCAGCTTCGATCAACCGGCCGAACGCAGCCAGGGTCGCTTCCAGCGGCGTCGACTCGTCATCCTCGTGGGCCTGGTACAGATCGATCACGTCGGTCTGCAGGCGGCGCAGCGAATCCTCGACCGCGGCATTGATGTTGTCCGGGGTCAGGCCGGGGCGTTCGGCCCACTTGGCCACCTTGGTCGCCAGCACCACCTTGTCGCGCTTGCCGCTGCGCGCGAACCACTTGCCGATCAGCGTTTCCGATTCGCCGCCGGCGTTGCCCGGCACCCAGGCCGAATACACATCGGCGGTGTCGACCAGGTTGAAGCCGGCGTCGACGAAGGCATCGAGCAGGGCGAAGCTGGCCTTTTCATCGGCGCTCCAGCCGAACACGTTGCCACCGAAGGCGAGCGGACGTACATGCAGGCCGGAACGGCCCAGTTCGCGGGTTGCCGTCATGGGCACGGACTCCTTGGGGGAAGTGCTCCAGAATAGAACGCGTAGTGTGACCGTGCTGCGGCGGTGACCACAAAACAGTGTTCCGCGCCGCGCACGCCGCTAACGTTTTGTGAACACCTGGGACGCCGCGGCTGCTAGTCTCGCCGCATCTTCCGCTGGAGTCGCTCCGATGATGCCTGCTTCGTCCCTGCGTGGTTGCCGCCTGCTGCTTGCTTCGGCCCTGCTTGCCGCCGTTCCCGCGTTCGCCGCACCGGCCACGGTGGCGCCGGCGAAGATCCAGGTCTCACCGGCCATCGATGCGGCGGTGAAGGCGTCGACCCGTGATGCCAACAACGTCAAGCGCGATGGCTTCCGTCATCCGGCGCAGACGCTGTCGTTCTTCAAGGTGGCACCGGAAAAGACCGTCATCGAGATCACCCCCGGCAACGGCTGGTACTCGGAGATCCTGGCGCCGCTGTTGCACGACAAGGGCCACTACGTTGCTGCGGTGGTCGATCCGATGGCGGTGCCCGAAGGCCGCGGCCGTGACTACCAGCAGCGCAGCCGCGACAGCCTGGAGAAGAAGTACGCCGGTGCGCCGGCACAGTTCGGCAAGACTGCCGTGGTCGCCTACGATCCGGCCAAGCCGGTGTTCGGCCCGGCCAATTCAGCCGATGTGGTGCTGACCTTCCGCAACGTGCACAACTGGCGCAAGGCCGGCCAGGCGCAGGGCATGTTCCAGGGCTTCTTCAACGTGCTCAAGCCGGGCGGCGTGCTGGGCGTGGTCGAGCATCGTGCCAAGGCCGACGTAGCCGACGATGATGACACCGGCTATGTCGGCCAGCAGCAGGTGATCGCGATGGCCGAGGCGGCTGGTTTCAAGCTGGATGCACGCAGCGAGGTCAACGCCAACCCGCGCGACACCAAGGACCACCCGAACGGCGTGTGGACGCTGCCGCCGACCAACCAGCACGACAAGGCCGATGATGCGAAGTACCAGGCGATCGGCGAAAGCGACCGCATGACCCTGCGCTTCATCAAGCCGTAAAGGGGGGCGCCGGGCCGTGCCTGGTGAGCGCGCAGCGCGGTGTCGGGCGGAATGGGTAGCGGCCGGGCAATGCCCGGCGCTGCCACCAATGGAGTGTGCTGTTGAAGAAAGTGCTGTACTTCGCCTTCGCATTGATGGCGCTGCCGCGGTTGTACGACTTCGTGTTCCATGCGGGTCACGTGCATGATCTCGTGGCGGCGGCAGGTTTTGCGGTGCTGCTCGTGGGTTGCCTGTGGGACGAACATGCGCGCAGGGCCTGCCCACCGGTAGCGCGGCTACGGTATCGCGCCAACGCTGCCGCCACGTGCGGCGCCGTGGTGGTGCTCGTTGCGCTGTTGATGGAAAGGAAGGTCTTCGACTGAGTGGTGATCGCGGCGGCGATGCGGGAATGGGACAATGCCCCACCCGCCGACTGCCGTGCCCGCAATGCTGATCGCCTTCAACAAGCCCTTCAACGTGCTCTGCCAGTTCACCGACCGCAGCGTACCGCCGCGGCCGACGCTGGCCGGGTTCGGCCTGCCGCCGCGCGTGTATGCCGCCGGTCGCCTGGACCATGACAGCGAAGGCCTGCTG
This sequence comes from Stenotrophomonas sp. YJH_SMC_58, assembly GCF_059369635.1. NCBI lineage: Bacteria > Pseudomonadati > Pseudomonadota > Gammaproteobacteria > Lysobacterales > Lysobacteraceae > Stenotrophomonas > Stenotrophomonas sp. YJH_SMC_58. The sequence continues at coordinate 82,748 of NZ_JCAFSW010000008.1, read as the reverse complement.
CTGCTGACGGATAACGGTGCGCTGGCGCACAAGCTGACCGACCCCAGGCACAAGGCCGACAAGACCTACTGGGTGCAGGTGGAAGGCACGCCCAGCGATGAGCAGCTGCAACGGCTGCGCGATAGGGTGGAGCTGAATGACGGACCGACCTTGCCGGCGAAGATCGAGCGCCTCGATCCGGCGCCGTCGCTGTGGACACGCGATCCGCCGGTGCGCTTCCGCAAGACCGTGCCCGACAGTTGGCTGGCGATCACGATCCGCGAGGGCCGCAACCGCCAGGTGCGGCGCATGACCGCGGCGGTGAACCTGCCGACGCTGCGGCTGGTCCGCGTGTCGATGGGACCCTACCGCCTGGACGACCTGCAGCCGGGGCAGTGGCGGCAGATCGGCTGAAACAGGAAGGGCCGGATACTCTACGGTATCCGGCCCTCATAGCGGGCTGATGGGCTCAGTTCCTGCGGAAGGAAGCCGACCCCGGCAGACTCAGGCGTCGCTGCCGATATCGCTGTGCTCGTCCACCACGGTGTCGTTGCGGCGGTCACGCGCATTGATGCGCTGCGCCTGGCCATTCACCACGTGGCCGTTGGCGGCCTTCTTCTTCTGCTGCTTGCGGTACAGCGCATAGCCGAGCAGGCCGACACCCACCGCAGCGGCGGCAATGGTCACCGCCGGGTTGCGCCGGGCGAACTTGGTGGCCACCTTGCCACCGGTCTTGACGGCGCCCAGCGCCGCGCCGGTCTTGATCCAGTCACTGGCCTGCGGCCCAAGGTGGCGCAGGCTGCCACCGGCACTCTTCAGGCCGTCGCCGGCGCTGTGGGCCAGGTCCAGGGCGCGCTCCAGAGCGCGGTCGGTGATTACGGTCAGCTTGCTCATGCGGGGGTCCTTTGCCTCGGGTCGAAGTCCAGTGTCGCGTGTTGCCCGTAAACGGTATGTCAGTCGAGGTGGCACGCGGTGTGACTTTACCGCAGCCATTCAGGATCAGGCAGGGTCCGGCTACGTCCCGCGCGGCTTGGCCCGATGCGTGGCCGTGGCCGTCCACGGGTCATCCGGCCACGGATGGCGCGGGTAACGGCCCTTCATCTCCTTTTTCACTTCGGCGTAGGTGCTTTCCCAGAAGTTGCGCAGATCCTGGGTGACCTGCAGCGGGCGGCCGCCGGGGGAGAGCAGGTGCAGGGTCAGCGGCACGCGGCCATCGGCGATGCGCGGCGTATCGGCCAGGCCGAACAGTTCCTGCAGCTTCACTGCCAGCACCGGCGGCAGCGGGTCGCCGCTCTCGCTGTCCAGCGCATAGGTGATCGGCCGCTCCAGTCCGGACGGCACGGTGATGCGGGTCGGCGCATGACGCTCGACCAGCTGCCGTTGTGGCCACTCCAGTGGTGATTTCAGCGCTTCGCCGAAGCTGGATTCGTCCAGCGCATCCAGTCGCGTCTTGCCGGCGAACGCGGGCTGCAGCCACTGCGCGCGATTGGCCAGCAGGGCGTCGTCGCTGCAGTCGGGCAGGCCGAGCTCGGGCATCCAGCGCCGCAGCGATTCCACCCGTGCCTGCCACTGGCGCAGGCCCTCGGTCCACGGCAGCGCCTGCAGGCCGAGCTCGGCCACCGCATCGGTCAGCGCCTGCGCGGCGTGCTGCGGATCGACCCGGCCGGCCGAGCGGCTGTCCAGCACGATCCGGTCGAAACGGGTCTCGCGCAGCGCCACCAAGGCGCGTCGCTCGCTGTCCCAGCGCACCACGTCTTCGGTGACGAAGCGCTCCGGCCATGCCTTGCGCAGCTGGCCTTCATCCACCGGTGCGGCACGCAGCAGCAGCGCATCGCGCGCCTCGAAGCGCAGTTCGCTGGCCACCAGCCACGGCTCACCGCGCAGGTCACTCAGTTCGTGCAGGCGCGCGCTGCGGCCATTGGCCAGCAGGTAGCGCAGCGGATCGCTGGGATGCTGGAAACCGATCCGGTCGGGAAAGGCGTGTGCAAGCAGATCGCCCAGTTCGTGCGCCTCGATGCTGGCCGGCGACGTGGCGTCGCAGCGCAGGCGGCGACGCCACTGCTTGGCGGCGGCATCAATGGCGGCCAGCCCGCTGCGGTTGGCATCGCCCGGTATGCGGCCATTGCGGAACGCAGCCAGTGCGCGCCAGCGGCTCGCCAGCGCGTCACCGCCCTGGCGCAGCGGGTCGCGCGCTTCCAGCAAGGCGGCCAGATCGGTGGCCAGCGCCTGCGCGCGGGCATCGGGCGCTGCCAGCAGCATCGCCGCCATCCGCGGGTGCGTACCCAGCGCCAGTACACGGTGCCCGAGTGCTGTGATCGCGCCCGAGTCCGACAGTGCACCCAGGCGTTGCAGCAGTTCGCGCGCCGCACCCATCGGGCCGGCCGGTGGCGGGTCGAGGAAGCGCAGGTCGCTGCTGCCCCACGCGGCCAGTTCCAGCGCCAGTCCGGCCAGTTCCACCTGGTCGATCTCGGCGCGGCGCTGCGGCTCCAATCGCTGCGACTGCGGCCACAGCCGCCAAGCCACGCCTTCGGCCACGCGACCGGCACGGCCCGCGCGCTGGTCGGCCGAGGCCTGTGCGATGGCCACCACGTCCAGCCGGGTGAAGCCGCTGTTGGGGTCGTAGCGCGGTTCGCGTGCCTGGCCGCTGTCGATCACCACGCGCACGCCGGGCAGGGTCACCGACGACTCGGCCACGTTGGTGGCCAGCACCACGCGGCGGCGGCCATCGCTGGCCGCCTGCAGCACGCGCGCCTGCTGTTCCACCGGCAGCTCACCATGCAGGGCCAGTACTTCGACGCCGGCATCCAGCGATTCCTGCAGGCCAGCCTGCACCCGCGCGATCTCGCGCTGGCCGGGCAGGAACACCAGCAGGTCACCGGGGTGATCGGCCAGGGCCTGCTGCACCGCGCGGCGCACCTGCAGCTCCAGCGTCTCATCGCGGCGCGCCGGGAAATGGCTGACCGTCACCGGGTAGCTGCGGCCCTCGCTGCTCAGCCGCGGCGCATCGAGGAAGCGTGCCAGGCGCTCGCCATCCAGCGTGGCCGACATCACTACCAGGCGCAGGTCATCGCGCAGCTGCGCCTGCACGTCCAGCGCCAGCGCCAGGCCGAGGTCACCGCTGAGATGGCGCTCGTGGAATTCGTCGAACAGGATCGCACCGACCTCTTCCAGCATCGGGTCGTCCTGCAGCATGCGGGTCAGGATGCCCTCGGTGACGACTTCAATGCGGGTGCGTGCCGAGACCTTGTTCTCGAAGCGGATGCGGTAGCCGACCGTGCCGCCGACCTCTTCGCCCAGCTGCCGTGCCATGAACAGCGCGGCGCTGCGTGCGGCGACCCGGCGCGGCTCCAGCAGGATGATTTTCCGGCCTTGCAGCCATGGTGCTTCGAGCAGGGCCAATGGTACCTGGGTGGTCTTGCCGGCGCCGGGCGGGGCTTCCAGCACCAGCCGTGGCTGCACGGCCAGGTGCTGCTGGATCTGCGGCAGCAGCGGGGAAATCGGGAAGAGCGGGGCATTCATGGGCAAAGGATAAGGGGCCATGGCGGCCGCAGGTACAATGCGCGGGCACTTTTCCCCCGCGATGACCATGCACCTGATCGATATCGGCGCTAACCTGACCCACGACTCCTTCGACCGCGACCGCGACGCCGTGCTGGACCGCGCGCGCCAGGCCGGCGTGGTGCAGATGGTCATCACCGGCGCCAGCCGCGAGCACTCGCCGCTGGCCCTGCAGCTGGCGCAGCAGCACCCGGGCTTCCTGTACGCCACCGCCGGCGTGCACCCGCACCACGCGGTGGAATACACCGAGGAATGCGATGCTGAAATGCGCGCGCTGCATGCCCACCCCGAAGTGGTGGCGGTGGGTGAGTGCGGGCTGGACTACTTCCGTGACTTCTCGCCGCGCCCGGCGCAGCACCGTGCCTTCGAGCGCCAGTTGCAGCTGGCCGCGGACAATGGCAAGCCGCTGTTCCTGCACCAGCGCGACGCGCATGCCGATTTCATGGCACAGATGAAGAACTTCGAAGGTCGCATCGGCCCGGCGGTGGTGCATTGCTTCACCGGCGAACGCGACGAGCTGTTCGACTACCTGGACCAGGACTGGTACATCGGCATCACCGGCTGGCTGTGCGACGAGCGCCGTGGCGCGCACCTGCGCGAACTGGTGAAGAACATCCCGGCCAACCGCCTGATGATCGAGACCGATGCGCCCTACCTGTTGCCACGCACGCTGAAGCCGATGCCGAAGGACCGCCGCAACGAACCGATGTTCCTCTCGCACATCGTGGAAGAACTGGCGCGTGACCGTGGCGAGGACGTTGCAGTGACGGCGGCCAATGCGACTGCGGCGACGCGTGCGTTCTTCCGCCTGCCCGACGCGGGTTGACGGTAGTGCCGGCCGCTGGCCGGCAGCACATCCTGATTGCCGGCCAGCGGCCGGCACTACCGGAGCAGGTCGCGCAGGCCCTCACGGTAGCTGGGGAAGCGCGGCTGCCACGCCAGCGCTTCACGCGTGCCACGACTGTCGATGCGCTTGTTGCTCTCGTAGAAGCGGCGTAGCGTCGGGCTGAGTGCAGGGTCGTCCCAGGCCACGGCAGGTGGCATCGCAAACCCGCCCAGCTTCGCGGCGAAGGCCAGCACATCCTGCGGTGGTGCCGGCTCGTCATCGCTGGGCAGGTATATCCCCTGCGCAACCGGTCGCTGCATCGCCGCGACGATCACTGCCGCAAGATCCTCTACGTGCAGGCGGTTGAACGCCAGGCCCGGCCGAATCACATGGCGGGCACGGCCCTGTGACAGCTGCAGCAACGCATTGCGCCCCGGCCCGTACAGGCCGGGCAGGCGGAACACCGCTGAAGCGATGCCACGTTCCTCTGCAAGCGCACGCCATTGCGCTTCGGCACGCAGGCGCTGCACGCCGGCTGCTTCGGTGGCATCGGCTGCGCTGTGCTCGTCAACCCAGCCGCCGGCCCGATCGGCATACACCGACGTGGACGACAGATAGCCCACCCAGCGCAGTGCCGGGCTGGCCCGCAGAGCCGGCAGCAGCAGGCGCAGTGCCGGGTCGCCCGCGGCATCTGGCGGCACGCTGCACAGCACGGCCTCGGCCTGCGCGACCTCATCGAGCAGGGCGGGCGACGGTGGAGTGTCAGCGTGCAGCTGATGCCGCAGCAGGCCATCGTCCGGCGCCGACGAGGGGTCACGCACCGTGCCGACGACGTGCACTCCCCGTGCCTGCAGCTGCGTGGCCAGCACGCATCCGCTCCAGCCCATACCGAGGATCAGCACCCGCGTAGGCAGCGCGCTGGCCCGCAACGGGAGGCTCACGCGCCGCGCAGTGCCTGGTAGGCCTGCAGGCTGCTGTAGGCGACCTGCAGCAGCAGGGCTTCCTGATCGGCCTTGCGTGCACGCGCCAGCATGTCGCCGACGATCTGTTCGGCCTCTACCTGCTGGCCGGCTTCCAGATCCCGCAGCATCGACGCCTTCAATGCCGAGCCCGCCTGGGTGAGGGTGCCGCGTGCGGTGTCCTGCGCGGCATCGGGAATCGGCTCACCGGCAGCTTCGGCCACGGCCAGGCATTCGTCGTACAGGCCGCGCACGATCGCCTCGCCATCATCGGTGGCGACGATGGTGCCGATATCCGCGCGAAGCAGGCAGGTAGCAGCGGCCAGCGCGGTCAGGAAGGTGTACTTGATCCACTGTTCCTGGCCGATGTGTTCGCTCGCCAGGTGATCAAGATGGGCCTGCGCGCAGACAGCGGCGAAGGCATGCACGCGTGCGGACGCCGCGCCGCCATCGCGCTCGCCGAAGGTGAGCTTGGCCGGCTTGCCCAGGTGCAGCACCGCACCGTCGGGGGCCTTGGTGGCGCTGATGAAGCACAGGCCGCCGAGCACGGCGTCGCGGCCGAAGCGCAGGTCCAGCGCGTTGTAGTGGTGCAGGCCGTTGAGGATCGGCAGCACGGTGGTGTTCGCGCCCACGGCTGGAACAATGGCGTCGATCGAGCTGTCGAGGTCGTAGGCCTTGCAGCTGAGGATGACCAGATCGAACGGCTTCTGCGCGGCCAATGCGGGCAGCCCATCGGCGGTGACGTGCTGCACCGGGAAGCTGGCATCGCCGAGCGGGCTGCGGATGACCAGGCCATCGCGGTCCAGCTGTGCGGCGCGCGCGGGGCGCACGAGGAAGGTCACGTCCACACCGGCCTGGGCCAGGCGACCACCGAAGTAACCGCCGGTACCGCCGGCGCCGAGGATCAGGATGCGCATTGCACGTTCACCGCTTTCTGGGGAATCAGATCTGCGATTGTGCCGGAGATTGCGGCCAACGGCGGAGCCCCTCGTGGTGGTTCGCGCAGTTGGTTTCATGAGCTGGGTCGTGTGCGATGGGTTCGCGGGGGACGCCGTGAACCCATCCTTGGGGGCTTAGCCGCGCCATCCATGGCGCGGATACCCCCGCGAGCCCATTGCACACGACCCCTGACAGTTTCCGGGTGCGGCCACCACGGAAAACAGATCAGGAGCGGAAGCGGGTCGCTCGCTGCGCTCGCTCGTGTAGAGCGGTGCTCAGGGCAGTTGTTCGCTGAAGTCTTCGGTGTAGCCCAACAGCAGCGTGGTGCGGGTGGCCAGGGTTGCAGCCAGTTTTGACCACGTGTCGTGCGGTCCGGCCGCGTAGACGCGCTGCAGGTCCGCGACCAACGCATTTGCCTGTGCAGACGACGGCGCGCTGTCGCGCTGGAAGCCGAGCCACGATGCGCCGAGTCCGAACAGGCGGTAGTCATGGTGTTCCTGCAGGTGCCGGATCAGGGCATGGTTCTGGAATATGTCCCAGTCCGCGCTGAAGTAACCGTTGGGCAGGGCGGCAATCAGCAGGTCATTGCGGTCCACCGGTACCTGCTGCACGCAGACCACCTCATCGACGATCAGGTCCGGCGTTGCATTGGCGGCGACCAGCGCCTCGACGTCCTCGTCGCTGCACATCAGCGTGCCCGCCAGCGCGCTCCATTCCAGCCGATGAGAGGAATGCTCGAGCTGCGCGACCACATGCGCCAGCAACCGCTCGCGTGCCGCCAATGCACCTTCGGGGGTTTCCGGATCTTCGTCCTCGTACAGCGCGATGCGCGCGTCGTCGGACGCATGCATGCTGGTGTAGCGGCATTGGCCGACATCATCGAGCGTGCACAGGTAGCGATACCGGGGATCAGCCGCGTGCCGCGAGGCCAGGTATTCCAGCACCTCATCCAGCGCGGGTGAATCGCCCAGCAACGCATGGCTGAAGGCATCGATGGGGCCGTCCACAACGGCCTTGTCCAATGGAATGGAAGTGATCTTCATCGCCACAGCCTAGCCGCAATCCCGAACGAAAAGATCCGGGCGTCGGCCTTACCGTGAACGCTCCATCCACGCATGGCGTGGATCCATCGTGTCGACCAAGGTCGACACCCACCAACAGCAGCGGCAATCTGTCGAAGGCGGGGTGGGTCCGGTTGCGGGGGTGTCTGATCTGGCCCCCTGAAAACGGACGCCATGAAGCCGTTTCAGGCGGCAGCCCAGAGCTGCCGGGCGTAGTTGTTAGGCGAGTGGTAGCCCAGCACCGAGTGTAGCCGGGCTGGATTGTAGAAGCCGTGGATGTAAGCAGCGATGGACTGGCTGGCTTGTTCCCTACTGGCGTAAGGCTCGGCAGCCTCTTCTGTCTTGAGCGTCGCAAAGAAGCTCTCGGCCACCGCGTTGTCCCAGCAATTGCCAGGCCGGCTCATGCTTTGGACCACGCCATGGGACTGCAGCAGCTGGCGAAACTCGTTTCCCCAGTACTGCCCACCACGATCTGAATGGAAGATCAGGCCGGGTCGTTGTGGATGCAGAGCCCAAGCATTGGCAAGTGCTTTCACCACCAGCTCTTCAGTCAGACGCTTGGAAACGCTGTAACCCAGCACCTGCCGGGTCTGGACGCTGATGACCACGGCCAGATGCAGCCATCCCTGGCGGGTGGGGACATACGTGATATCCCCGACCCACGCCGTCGGTCCGGTTCCGGGGGCAAATTGCCGATCCAGCAGGTTGGGGGCGAGCTGAGATGAGCCGCCAGAGGACTTGGGTCGGAATCGGCCTTTGGTCTTGCCCTGGATTCGCTCCTCGGCCATTAACCGTGCCACGCGCTTGTGGCCGACTGGATGATTCCTGGCTCGTAAGGCCCTGACCAGCCGACGTCGCCCATAACTGCGCTTGCTGGTCACATGAATGGCCCGAAGCTCGGTACGGAGGGCCGAATCGACATCGCACGTTTGGGCACACTGCCGGCGCAGGTAGTCATGGAATCCAGAGACAGAAACCCCAAGAACCCGACACAACAACCTGGTCGGGTAGTGAGTCCTTTGACTGGCGACGAAGGCGTACCTCACTTGGACTCTCTGGCAAAGAACGCCGCCGCTTTTTTTAGGATTTCCCGCTCCATCTTAAGATTGGCGTTCTCGGCCCGAAGGCGGCTGATCTCGCTTTCCAGGTCGGTGGCTGGCCTGCGAGCCTCAGAGGTCAACGACCGGCCAGCACGGACCGCGTCAAGCCAGTTTGCCAGCGTCTTGACCGACATCTCCAACTGACGGGCCGCTGCGGCAGGCCCGAGCGACTCGGCCAACTCCACGGCTTGGTGCTTGAACTCATCGGTGTAGCTACGGCGGGTGATACGGGACATAAGGGACCTCCAAGTGCGATCAAAGTATCGCTTCTTGGCGTCCGCTGACGGGCGGCCAGATCAGTCCGCGGCATGGATGCCGCGGCCAAGCCCCCAGGATGGGTTTACGGCGTCCCCCGCAACCGGACGCACCCCGCCATCCTCCGGCTAGTCAGCTTTTGCCGTTGAACTTGACGTTGACGTTGATTCAGCGGGTGCAGGGCCGCAGGCCCTGCAGGCAAAACTCAGCTGCGCATGCCCACGCCGCGACGCAGCAGCCACAGCGCCAACGCCGCCAGCACCACCACGAAACCGATCATCAGGCCGTAGGCCACCGGCAGCGGTACATCGCTGCTGCCCAGCAGGCCATAGCGGAACGCGTTGACCATGTAGAAGATCGGGTTGGCGTGCGTGGCCGCTTCGGCCCAGCCCGGCAGCAGCTTCACCGAATAGAACACGCCACCCAGGTAGGTCAGCGGGGTCAGGATGAAGGTCGGCACGATCGCCACGTCATCGAACTTCTTCGCATACACCGCGTTGATGAAGCCGGCCAGCGAGAAGATCGTCGCGCCCAGGATCACCGTGGTCAGCATCACCAGCGGGTGCGGGATGCGCACCGGGGTGAAGAACATCGCGATGATCAGCACGATCACGCCCACCATCAGGCCGCGCAGCACGGCGCCGGCCACGTAGCCCCACAGGATCACCCAGTTCGGCATCGGGCTGACCAGCAGTTCTTCCACGTGGCGACCGAACTTGGCGCCAAAGAACGAGGAACTGATGTTGCCGTAGCTGTTCTGGATCACGCTCATCATCACCAGGCCCGGCACGATGAACTGCATGTAGGTGTAGCCGCCCATGTCACCCACGCGCGACCCGATCAGGTTGCCGAAGATCAGGAAGTACAGGGTCATGGTGATCGCCGGTGGCACCAGGGTCTGGCCCCAGATGCGCATGATGCGGGCGACTTCGCGGCGCACGATGGTCATCAGCGCGATGCGGTTGCGCTGGCCGTCGGTCAGCTCGGTGGTGCTCATGCAGGCTTCTCCAGGTTGCCGGTGAGGCGCACGAACAGCTCCTCCAGGCGGTTGCTCTTGGTACGCATCGAACGCACGCGGATACCGGCCTCGTTGAGCGTGGCGAACACGCGGTTGAGGTCCATTGCGCGCGGCATGTCGATGTCCAGCGTGTGCGGGTCCGGCGCGGTCAGCGTCGCACCTTCGATCACCGGCAGCTGTGCCGGCAGGTCACCGTCGATGTCCAGCAGGAAGCCCTCCACGTCCAGCTTGGCCAGCAGGGTGCGCATCGGCCCCTGCTCGACGATCTGGCCATGGTTGATGATCGCCAGGTGGCGGCACAGGTACTCGGCTTCTTCCAGGTAGTGCGTGGTAAGGATGATCGTGGTGCCTGCGGCATTGATCTCCTTCAGCACGCGCCACATGTCGCGGCGGATCTCGATGTCCACGCCGGCGGTCGGCTCGTCCAGGATCAGCAGGCGCGGGCGGGTCATCATCGCGCGGGCGATCATCAGCCGGCGCTTCATGCCGCCGGACAGCGTGCGGCTCATCACCTGCGCCTTTTCCCACAGGTGGGCGCGCTTCAGTTCCTCTTCGGCGCGCTGCTCGGCTTCCTCGCGCGGTACGCCATAGAAGCCAGCGTAGTTCACCAGGATGTCGAAGGGCTTCTCGAACAGGTTGAAGTTGATTTCCTGAGGCACCAGCCCGATCAGGCGCATGGTGGCGCTGCGGTTGCGCACCAGGTCGCTGCCGAACACTTCCACCTGGCCCTCGCTGAGGTTGACCAGGGAGCTGATGATGCCGATCAGGGTCGACTTGCCGGCGCCATTGGGGCCGAGCAGGGCGAAGAAGTCGCCCGGGGCCACTTCCAGGGAAACCCCCTTCAGGGCCTGGGTGCCGTTGTCGTAGGTCTTGCGCAGGTCGCGCACGCGCAGGGCGGGCGCCGTATCGTTCTGGGATGCCAAGCTCGAAGCCTTCGCGCCCATGGGCTGGCGCTGGAGAGGGGCGGGGAGGGGCTATTATAGAAGACCCCGAGGGCTTGCCCCGGCTACACACTGTCCCGAAAAGTCGTGCCTGTTCAATTCCCCCTCAAGCTGGTCGGCTGCCGCATGCTGGCCCCGACCGTCGGCCACTACCAGTTCGTGCGTGACGATGGGCAGCCGCTGGATTTCCAGCCCGGCCAGTTCATCCAGGTCCATTTCAGCTACGCCGACGGCACCGAAACCAAGCGCAGCTACTCGCTGGCGACCATCCACGACCACGCGCTGGGCCCAGGCGAGGCGGTGGATATCGCCGTCAGTTTCGTGCCCGGTGGCGCCGCCACGGCCCTGTTCGAGGCACTGGAGCAGGGCGGCCAGATCAGTGCGTCCGGCCCCTATGGCCGGTTCTGTCTGAATCCCGGTGACCACAACGCCCGTTACCTGCTGATCGCCACCGGTACCGGCGTTACCCCGTACCGCTCGATGCTGCCGCTGCTGGAAAAGGCCATGGCCGAACGCGGTGTGCAGATCGTGCTGCTGCAGGGCGCGCGCAGCCCGGGCGAGCTGCTGTACAGCGAAGATTTTTACAGCTTCGCCGAAAAGCACCCGAACTTCCGTTATGTTCCGTGCCTGTCGCGTGAACTCCCGGCTGATCCGCACCCGGACGTACAGCACGGCTACGTGCAGCAGGCGCTGGCCGGCTTCACGCCGGACCCGGCCACCGACATCGCCTACCTGTGCGGCAACCCGGACATGGTCGATGCCTGTGCCGAGCTGCTGAAGGCCGCCGGCCTGGGCAACCCGCAGATCCGCCGCGAGAAGTACGTCAGCAGCAAGTAAGTCAGGGTAGTGCCGGCCGCTGGCCGGCAACTCCAAGAACCGGAGGCGGCGCCACGCCGCCCCCGGTCGCCTGCCTCAGTACGCGACCCAGGCATCGCGCCAGGCAAAACCGGTGCCCGGGCGATAGGCATCGGCGTTGATGTTGCACCACGCACCCTCCGGGAACGGCCGGCAGGCGTAGAGCTTGCCGTCGGTGCCCTTGACCACGGTTTCGCCCGGCGTGTAGCTGCCGATACCGGCCGGATACACGAAGTCGTAGTCGTCACCCGGCGGCGGATCGACCGGATCGACCGGGCCCGGCAGCCGGGTATCGATCTGGAACAGGTTGCCCGGCTTCAGGTAGACGCGGTTCTCGGTGGCCGAGGCGACCGGCGTGATCACGCCGTTCCTCATCACGCCCACACGCGCCTGCTGTGCACTGGCGTTGACCTTGCGGGCCAGCGCCAGCGGCCACTGGTTCGCAGCGGTCTGGCCTGCGGCCAGGGTGATCTCCGGACGCTCCAGATCATTGCCCTGGGCGTTGAACACGCGCAGCGTCAGGGTGGTGCCTTCTTCCAACGCACCGCGGGCGGTGACCGGGCCGACGTCCTGCCACTGCGGCGGCGGTTCAACGCCACCACCGCCCTCGAAGCGCACGTCCGCGCAGGTATAGAACGCTTCACCGGAATCCGAGCGCTGCCAGGTGTTGTAGATGATGTGCTGGCCGCTGCGCTTGGGCAGCGGGCAATCCAGCTTGTAGACGTCGCCGGAGACCGGCACGTTGCCCAGCGTGCAGAATTCCTGCAGGTCGGCCCAGCGCAGCGGACTGCCCGGCTGCCAGCCGTCGCGGGTGACGTAGAACTTCCACTCGCGGGTAGCATGCGGGGCCGGTGCCTTGAACTCGAAGGTGTAGCGCCCGCGCGAATCGGCGCGGATCGGCGAGGTCGGCCAGTCACTGCGGTTCAGATCGAGGCCGCGGTACTTGCTGTTGCCGCCGCTGCACAACTCGCCATCTGGAACCACCGCTTGATGGTTGCCGTTGGCGTTGGCCTGGTTGACACCGGCCCAGTCGTAGAACGGCTGGGCGCCGCCGATGGCCTTGGCGGCGGCGCAGGCCGGGTTGGTCGGATTCTCCGGATTGCCCTCGTGGCACTGCTTCACGCGGCTGAGCGGCTTGGACAGCGTGCCGTGGGCGAAGGCGTTGCCGGACAGTGCCAGGCCGACAACGGCGGACAGTGCGAGGACGGCCCGATGGGACAGGTGCATGCAGGAACTCCTTTGCGAAGTGTTGGAAACCTCGCGGAGTCTTCCCATGTAGCCGCCATATGCCCATCAGACAAGTTTGAAAGGCTGCTGCGTTCCTCTGTTTCCGCAACGCGCGCCCCACTGCGCGGCAGGGGAGCCAGGAGGCGGTGTGATGTGCACCGCCTCCCACATCACTGCGTCAGTACGCGATCCACGCATCGCGCCAGGCCGCGCCCACGCCCGGCCGGTAGGCCTCGGCATTGACGTTGCACCATGCACCCTCCGGGAACGGGCGGCAGGCATACAGCTTGCCGTCGCTGCTCTTCACCACGGTCTGGCCCGGCACATAGCTGCCGATGCCCGCCGGGTACACGTGGTCGAAATCACCACCCGGCGATGGCGTACCCGGGTCCGGCACCTGGGTATCGAGCTGGAAGCGGTTGCCGTCCTTCAGGTACACGCGATTGTCGGTGGCCGACGCCGACGGCGTGATCACGCCATTGGCAAGCACGCCCACGCGCGCATGCCGGGCACTGGCATTGACCTTGCGGGCCAGCGCCAAGGGCCATTGCGCGGCCGAGGTCTGGCCGCTGGCCAGCGTCGCTTCCACACGTTCGACATCGTTGCCGCTGGCATTGAACACGCGCAGTGCCAGCGTCGTACCGACCGGCAATTCACCGCGGGCGGTGACCGGGCCGGCATCCTGCCATTGCGGTGCCGGCGCCGTACCACCGCCGCCGCCTTCAAAGCGTACGTCCATGCAGGTGTAGAACGCTTCGGTCGAATCCGAGCGCTGCCAGGTGTTGTAGATCACATGCTGGCCGGTGCGCTGCGGCAGCGTGCACTGCAGCTTGTAGGTGCCATCGGCAGAGAGCGGTGTATTGCCCAGCGTGCAGAACTCCTGCAGGTCTGCCCAACGCAACGGGCTGCCCGGTTGCCAGCCGTCGCGGGTGACGAAGAAGCGCCAGTCGCGCGTGGCGTGCGGCGCGGTTGCCTTGAACACGAAGGTGAACTTGCCATTGGCATCGGCGTGGATCGGCGTGGTCTGCCAGTCACTGCGGTTCACGTCCAGGCCGCGGAAGGTGGGATTGTTGCCGCTGCACAGCTTGCCGTCGGGCACCACCGCCTGATGGTTGCCGTTGGCGTTGGCCTGGTTGATGCCGTTCCAGTCGTAGAACGCCTGCGATCCGCCCACCGCTTTCGCGGCAGCGCAGGCCGGGTTGGTCGGGTTCTCCGGATTGCCCTGGAAACAGGCATAGACGCGGCTGACCGGCGTGGTCATGGTGCCGTGGGCGAACGCGTTGCCGGCCAGGCACAGGCCTGCAGCGGCGAACGAGGTGGCCAGCAGCAGCGGTGTGGATTGGAATGACATGGCGCTTCCTTGTGGTCGTCGAAAGAGAGCGGTGACCGCAGAGTTGCGCTGCGCGGCGGACTTTCGGCGGCACCATGGCGAGTATCGAGTTGCGGTGCCGGGTGCGGAACCATGGAAATGCTGATCCGTGACTGTGGGTGTGAAGCCCTTCCCGCGGGCTTCACGTGGGCCTGAACGGATGCGCTGGCGATCACGTGTTCGGCGTGGCAACGATCACGTCGTGGAGATCCGGCCATGTCGGTGTCATGCCGACGCGATCCGCCTGGCACGAGAAGCAGCCGTGGGCCGCGTTGTGCAGCTGCACGAAGGCCACGGCAGGGTCGGCAAACAGCGCGTCCAGCCGAGCGCCGACATCCGTGCCTGCGCTGATCTCGGCGGCCAGCATCAATGCAGCCTGGTCATAGGCGCGCAACGAGATCATCCGGCGCTGCACGTACGGGGGTACTTCGCCCGGCGGCAGCACGCAGCGGGTCACGCCACGCTGCACGAAGATCGGGCCCGAAGCGTGATAGGGCGAGTGCAGGGGCAGGTGCACGTGGGACAACAGCAGCAGCTCGCTGCCACCGGGCGGATCGCTCAGGCTGATCCGGCAGGGGTGTCCTCCTGATTCGCCGGCCCAGCGACGCCGGATGCCCAGCGCAGCCAGCGCGGTGTCGCTCTTTTCGAACAGGTGCAGGAACGGGCGGTGGTCGATGCCACCGAGGTACCAGGCATGCATGGGCGTCTCCTTGGTTTCCCACGGATTCTGCGCAGGCACCGGCCGCCGTGCTCGCCGTTTTCAGACCCCGCATCTCGATCGGGCCAGGCAGCGCCACGGGGAACGCAGCACAAGGCGCCAAGATGCGCGCGCCGCCCCGGCCGATGAGCGCCGCATGTCCCTGGATTTCCCCACCCTCACCGCGCTTGGCTTCCTGCTCTGCATCGCTGGGGCCACCTGGCCGGAGACGAGGTACTGCGCCACTTCGCTGCATTGATGCAGCACGGTTTGCAGGGCCATGACACGCTGCTGGGCCGCTACGGTGGCGAGGAGTTCGTGCTGGTGCTGGCCGGCAGCACGCAGGCGGAAGCGATGGCGCGGGCTGCGGCGATCCGTACCGCTCTGCAGCAGAAGCCGGCGCGGCTGGCCACCGGGCCGGTGACGTTCACTGCCAGCATCGGCCTGGCGATGGACGACGGCCAGGGCGAGCTGTCCACGCTGCTGGCAGCGGCAGACGCGGCGCTGTACCGGGCCAAGGCCGCCGGCCGCGATCGCCTGGCCTGCGCCACGCCGGCGGAGATTTCGCGTCTGCCCATCGCCGACGACGCCGTGCCCGTGTAAGTTGAGTCACATCTTCCGCGGCAGCCCGTCGTGGTTGCCAGGAACGTCCTCCAGGGGAAACGAGCACGATGCAAAGACACCACCTCGCGTTGGCCGCAGCGTTGGCCAGCCTGATGCTTGCCGGTTGCAGCCAGTCACCGTCACCCGGCGCCGAAGGCGCCAGCGATGCACCCAGCCGCCGTTTCGGCACGATCGACTTCCAGCCCTGCACGCTGTCCACGGTAGGTGCCAGTGCCAACGTGGAAGCGCAGTGCGCCACCCTGCAGGTCCCGGAGGACCGGGCCCAGCCCGCTGGCCGGCGCATCGGCCTGCGCATCGCCTGGCTGGAATCGGGCAGCAGCGGCTCCAGCCAGCCCGACCCGGTGTTCTTCCTGGCCGGTGGCCCCGGCCAGGCCGCCAGCGAAGTGGCCGTCATCGTCGATACCGCGCTGCGCCAGGTGCGCAAGCAGCGGGACATCTTCCTGGTCGACCAGCGCGGCACCGGCGGCTCCAACCCGCTCAGCTGCCTCGGCGCGGACGGAAAGGAACTGCCGATGGACGAGGACGCGGCGCCCTCCGAAGCCTTGCTGCGCGACTATGCCCAGCGATGCGCGGCTTCCCTGCGGGGACGTGCGGACGCACGTTTCTACACCACCACCGAAGCCATTGCCGACCTGGACGCGGTCCGCCAGGCCTTGGGCGTGGACCGGGTCAATCTGATCGGTGCGTCCTACGGCACCCGCGTGGCCCAGCGCTATGCGGGTACCTATCCACAGCACACCCGCAGCATCGTCATCGATGGCGTGGTGCCGAATGAGCTGGTGGTGGGCGGCGATTTCGCCAGGACGTTCGAAGACGCGATCGCCCTGCAGTCGGCGCAGTGCCGCAAGGACGCTGCCTGCAGCAGGCGCTTCCCGACCGATACCCGTGCGCAGCTGCGCAGCGTGGTCGAGACCCTGCGCCGTGCACCGGTTCCGGTCGAGTATCGCGATCCCGGCACCTATGACACCCGGAAGGATGTGCTGACACCGGACAGTGTGGTGGGCCTGGCGTTTGCGTTTTCCTACGTACCCCAGTACGCCTCATTGCTGCCGCTGGTTCTTGATGAAGCCGCGCACGGCCGCTACGCGCCGCTCGCCTCGTTGGCGCGCGGTGCGAACCGCAGCATGGATTTCCAGATCAACCGTGGCATGCACTGGTCGGTGATATGCAGCGAAGACGCGCCGCGCTACCAGGCGCCGGCCGAGGATCCCGGGCGCCTGTTCGGCAACGACGTGGCAAGTTCCTTCTTTGCCGCCTGCCCGGCATGGCCGCACCGGCCGGCACCGGCAGCCAATGCCGTGCCGCTGCGCAGTGACGTACCGGCGCTGCTGTTGTCTGGTGAACTGGATCCGGTGACCCCGCCGCGCTATGCCGAGCAGGTCCTCAAGGGCCTGCCCAATGGACGCGCGCTGGTCGCCCGTGGCCAGGGCCACGGCACGCTGACTGCCGGCTGCATGCCGCGCCTGCTCGGCCAGTTCATCGACACGACCGATGCGAAGGCGCTGGATGCCGGCTGCCTGGACACGCTGAGCTACGTGCCGGCGTTCACCTCGTTCAACGGATGGGAACCATGATCGTCGCCGACAACCTGCACAAGGCCTTCGACACCCGCACCGGCCGTATCCAGGCAGTGTCCAACGTCGGCTTCCGCGCCGAGGATGGCCGCATCACCGGCCTGCTGGGGCCCAATGGTGCTGGCAAGACCACCACCATGCGCATGCTGTACACGCTGATGACCCCCGACCAGGGCAGCATCAGCGTCGATGGTGTCGATGCTGCGCGCAATCCGGTGGAAGTGCGTCGCCATCTCGGCGTGCTGCCCGACGCGCGTGGCGTCTACAAGCGCCTGACCGCGCGTGAGAACATCGCCTACTTCGGCGAACTGCATGGCCTGTCGGCCGAGCGCATCCGCGAGCGCATCGAGGTGCTGTCGCACGCGCTGGACATGGGGGACATCCTCGACCGCCAGACCGATGGCTTCTCGCAGGGCCAGCGCACCAAGACCGCGATCGCCCGCGCACTGGTGCACGACCCGCGCAACGTCATTCTCGATGAACCGACCAACGGCCTGGACGTGATGACCACCCGCGCACTGCGCCGCTTCCTGCTGGGCCTGCGCGAAGAAGGCCGCTGCGTGATCCTGTCCAGCCACATCATGCAGGAGGTGGCCGCGCTGTGCGATCACATCGTGATCATCGCCAAGGGCACGGTGATGGCCGCCGGCAGCGCCGATGAACTGCGCGCGCAGTCCGGCGAATCCAACCTGGAGGATGCGTTCGTGAAACTGATCGGCAGCGAAGAGGGCCTGCACGCATGAGCATGATGTCGACCCTGATGACGGTGATGCGCAAGGAGCTGCGTGACCTGTCGCGCGACCGCCGTACGCTGGCGCTGACCCTGCTGTTCGGGCCGCTGCTGTACCCGCTGCTGATCCTGGGCATGGGCAAGCTGTCCGAAAGCCGCGTGCGCACGCAGATCGAGCAGCCGCTGCAGATTCCCACCATCGGCGCCGAACATGCGCCGAACCTGGTGCGCTTCCTGGCTGCCCAGGGCCTGAATACCGCTGCTGCGCCGAAGGACCTGGCCGAGGCCATCCGTTCGCAGGACATCGACGTGGCGCTGCGCATCAGCCCGGACTTCGGCAGGGACTGGGCCGATGGCAAGCCGGCGCTGGTGGAGGTGATCAGTGACAGCACACGACGTGCCGCCGAGGTGCCCACTGCGCGCCTGCAGGCGGCGTTGGCCACGTACAACGGGCAGGTAGGGGCGCTGCGGCTGATGGCGCGGGGCGTCGACGCCCAGGTCGCACGGCCGCTGGACGTGGCCAGCCAGGACATGGCCAGTGCCGAAGCCAAGCGTGGCCTGATGCTGTCGGCGTTGTTGCCGATCCTGCTGACCCTCACCTCGTTCCTCGGTGGTGCCTACCTGGTGATGGACACCACCGCCGGCGAGCGTGAGCGGCAGTCGCTGGAGCCGCTGCTGGCCACGCCGGGGTCGCGCAGTGCGATTGTCAGCGGCAAGATCGCCGCCGCCTGCATGGTCGGCTTTGCGTCGCTGCTGTTGACCCTGGCCGCGTTCAAGGTGAGCGCGCAGATCGCCCCCGGCAACATCGGCCGCCAGCTCAACATGAACATCATGGCGATGGTGCAGATGCTGCTGGTGATGCTGCCGATGCTGCTGATCGGCACCTCGCTGCTGACCTTCCTGGCCGCAGCGGCCAAGAGCATGAAGGAAGCGCAGAGCCACATGACCTGGTTGATGCTTCTGCCGATGCTGCCGGGCTATGCGCTGATTGCCTACCCGGTGAAGAGCCAGCTGTGGCAGTACGCCGTGCCGTTCCTGTCGCAGAACCAGATGCTGCTGAAGGTGATCCGCCACGAGACCATCACACCCGCGGTCTGGGCCATCTACCTCGGCGCCAGCCTCGGCCTGGCCGCCGTGCTGTGGTTCGCCGCCGTGCGTCGCTACCACAACGAGCGCCTGGCCATCTCCGGCTGACCGCAAAAGGGGACGGAGGGGATTAAGTCGTTTCTAACCCCCCGCCCCCTTCTTCTGAGGGCGCCCCCGCTTGCGCAGCATCACGGGGCGACCCAGGGTCTGTTCCACCATTCGCAGGTAAGCTGCATTTCCCAACGGATGCTGGCCGGCACTGTGCGCACGGATTGCCGGCAGGTCAGCGGACGCGTTCATGTCCTGCAGAAACTCCGCATAGAGCATTGCCCGCTGTCGCTGGGTCGGGGCGAGCGCCTGGAATGCGGGATGTTCTGTCAGCATCGGATCGTGGCGCCGCTGCAGGTTTCCATGCACGCTCGACCATGGGTGATCTTCCGGGGCGGCAGTCATGCCTGCACGAACCGGATTGAGTTCGATGTAGCGATAGACGCTGAGCAGATAGGCGTCGCTGTCCACCATCGAAGAATGGAAGCGGCCCTGCCAGAGCGGTCCGCTGCGCTCATGCCGCTGATTGAACGCCTGGACATAGTTGTTGCCCTGCATCCGCATCGCATTCGCCAAGCCAACACGCGTGGAAGGTGTGGCCAACAGATGAACGTGATTGCCCATCAATACGTAGGCATGCAGTGCGACCTGATGCTTCAGGAACGCGCTGTGCAACAGGTGCAGAAACAGCTGACGGTCGATATCGTCAACGAAGATCGCCCTCTTGTTCACACCGCGCTGGGTTACGTGGTACGGCTGTTCGGCCAACATCAGGCGCGCTTGTCGAGGCATGGCAGTTCAGGGCTTCAAGAATTCATCAGACTGCCGCCTCCGTGACCTCGAAGGACATCAGGCGATGCCGCGAGATGGCGTGGGGGAGGGCAGAAGCGACTTAATCCCCTCCGTCCCCTTTTCCATACCGCGCAGGCGTCACCCCCATCTCGCGCTTGAACACGGCGATGAATGAACTAGGCGTGTCGTACCCCATCGACAGCGCGACGCTGATCACCGGCTCGCCGGACAGCAGGCGTGGCAGCGCCAGCAGCACCCGCAGGCGTTGCCGCCACTGGCTCAGCGTCATGCCGGTCTCGGCCAGCCAGTGGCGGGCCAGGCTGCGGCCGGACAGGCCACTGCTGGCGGCCCAGTCCTCGACGCTGCGGTTGTCGTGCGGCGCGCGAGCCAGCGCGGCGGCGATCCGGCCCAGGCGCCGGTCACGCGGCTGTGGCAGGGCCAGCGGCAGCGGCGTGCTGGCGGCAATCTCATCGGCGATCACGCCGGCCAGGCGTGCCTGCGCAGCATCCAGTGGCGCATGGGGCCATTGCAGCGCACGTGCTGTCGCCGCCTGCAGCAGCGCATTGGGCTGGAAGATGCGTGGTGTGGCGGGCAGACCCAGGCAGGCCTCGGCGTTGAAGTACAGGCTCCAGCCATTGAACCCGTCTGCGCCCAGCAGCGCGTGGGGCAGCAAGGGCGGTATCCAGGCGACGTGACCTGCGGGCAGCAGCCAGTGCAGGTCGTCGGCGGCGATCCGCAGCAGCCCCTGGTACGCACCCAGCAGCTGCCCACGCGCATGCCGGTGGCGGGCCGTGCGACGCTTGCCGAGCTGGCGCAGCCGGGCCGCCAGCACCGCCGGTCCATCGGTGGCATCGGCCAGCGCGGGGTCGAGCAATGCGGCGGTTGTCTGATCTGCCATATCGATTGGCAGTTATACGGCAGAAACGTCGCGTCCGTGCCCCGACACTGGAGCCCACCTCAACGGAGCGCTTCGCCATGCAGCCACAGGACATTCTTTCCGACCATCAGAACGACGTGCAGGTGAACGGCCTCACCGTGCGCAAGGGCAGTGTCGGCGCCTTCCTGGCCAGCGTCCGTGACTGGCAGGATCCCGCCAGCGATCCCGCCAGGCGTGCCACTGCCGAAGCCGATCTGCGTGCGCTGCTGCCGGGCCTGCACGCGCTGGGCCTGTTCCAGGTACTGACGGCGCGCGATCCGGCACTGCAACGACTGATCGATGGAGCGGCCTGAAACGGACAAGGCCCGGACATGCCGGGCCTTGGCGTCATTGCAGGGGCAGAAACGACTTAATCCCCTCCGTCCCCTTTTTCGTTCAGTTGTTGCCCGGCGCGAACACCAGCGTACGGCGGGTGGTCACCGGCGCGCTGACCGGCTCGAAGCGCCAACGCTTGACCGCGTTCAGGGCTTCACGGTCGAACACGCGTCCCGGCGTCGCGCGCAGCACGCGAGCGTTCACCACCGAGCCGTCAGTGCCGACGGTGATCTCCACCAGCACTTCGCCGGAGGTTCCCGAACGCAGCGCTTCGCCCGGATAGCGCGGCGCCGGTGTGCTGACCGGGCGCAGGGTGGGCGCTGCCGGTGCGGCGGCCTGGCGTGCGGCGCTGGCCTGCTGGGCGGCAGCCTGCTGCTGCTTCTGCTCGGCCTCGCGGCGGGCGGCGGCCTGGCGCTCGGCTTCCTGGCGCTCGTTGTCGCGGCGCGCGGCATCCTGCTGCGCGGCAATCTGCTTGGCGGCGTCGGCTTCCTTGGCGCGCTGCTCGCTCAGGCGCTGCTGCTCGGTCTGCTGCTTGCTGCGGTCCTCGGCGTCCTTCTTGGCCTTCTCGGCTTCCGCTTCGGTGCGCTTGGCTGCGTTCTGCACGCCCTTGGCCAGGCCGTCCTTCAGGCGCGGCAGGGCCGGCGCGGATGCATCCACCTTCTCGATCAGTGCCACCAGGCGCTGCGCTTCGGTGTAGTCCTCGCGGCCCAGGTGTTGCTCGGCGGCGATCAGGGTGTACGGCAGCAGGTCGGTCAGTGCGCTCTTCACCGAGGCGTCGTCCGGCGTCTTGTCACGCAGGGCGAGGTAGTACTCGATGGCGTTGTCGCCGGCCGGTGCATACATGCGGTTCTCGCGCAGCGCCTGGCTGGCCGACTCGCGCAGCTGCTCGGTGCCCATGGACTGCACCTTGGCAGCAACCGCCGGTGCGGCGGGTGCGGCAGCGGCAGGCGCCGTGGCGGCAGCAGGCGCTGCGGATTCTTCCTTGCCCGAGCAGGCGGCCAGTGCCAGTGCCAGGGCAACCGGCAGCCACCGGCGCGCGGCGGTGATCGTTGAGACGTGCGACATCCTGCTCCCCTCTAGAAGACGACGTGACGTAAATCATTGATACGCATGGCCGGGACCTGCGGTCCGGGCGCGGCAGGGTGACGTTTCCCGACGCCACCGCCGGCAACGGCGAGGGTGCAATCTAGCATCCCGGCCACCGCCGCGCACAAGGGACGGTGGCCGGAATGGGGCAGCGGCGGTCAAGCCGCTGGCGGCGGCGACCTCAGTGGTCGTGTGCCTTGTCGTGCGACTTGCTGTGGCTGTTGGACATCAGCTTGTCGGTCCAGGCGATGCCGATCGCCGACAGGATGAACACGCAGTGGATGATGGTCTGCCACAGCACGCCATCCTGGGTCAGCATCGAGCAGCGGGCGACACCGATGTTGGCAGCGGCCACGCTCATCTGCTCCGGCGTGCACAGCGGGATGCCGCCCAGCGCACCGCTGGCGATGAAGGTCTTCAGCAGGTGGATCGAGGAGATGCCGATGATCGCCATCGCCAGTTTCACCTTCAGCACGCTGGCATTGACGTGACTCAGCCATTCCGGCTGGTCCGGGTGGCCTTCCAGGCGCAGGCGCGAGACGAAGGTCTCGTAGCCGCCGACGATCACCATCACCAGCAGGTTGGAGATCATCACCACGTCGATCAGGCCCAGCACGATCAGCATGATCTGCTGCTCGCCCATCGACACCGAGTGCGAGATCAGGTGCCACAGTTCCTTGCCGAACAGGAACACGTAGACGCACTGCGCCACGATCAGGCCCAGGTACAGCGGCAGCTGCAGCCAGCGCGAGGCGAAGATCAGCGTGGACAAGGGGGAGAGCGGCGGGCGGTTTGCACTCATGCGAGGGATGCTGCGTTGCGGGGGAGAGGCGAGGTTACCGGCCCGCCATGACGGTGCCAACCCAACTCACGCACTAGACTTCAGGTTCCTTTCCGCACCCCGAGCCGCCGCCATGATCGACCTGTATTACTGGCCCACCCCGAACGGCCACAAAGTGACCCTGCTGCTGGAAGAAACCGGCCTGGAATACCGCATCCACCCGGTCAACATCGGCTCGGGCGACCAGTTCAAGCCGGAATTCCTGGCGATCTCGCCGAACAACAAGATGCCGGCCATCGTCGACCAGGCCCCGGCCGATGGCGGTGCTCCCCAGAGCGTGTTCGAGTCCGGCGCGATCCTGCTGTACCTGGCCGAGAAGACCGGCCGCTTCCTGCCCAGCGACCCCCGCGGCCGCGTCACCACCCTGGAGTGGCTGTTCTGGCAGATGGCCGGCCTGGGCCCGATGAGCGGCCAGATGGGCCACTTCAACGTATACGCGCCTGAAAAGATCCCGTATGCCATCGAGCGCTATGACAACGAAGTGCGCCGCCTGCACGGGGTGATGGACAAGCGCCTGGCCCAGCACGCCTTCCTGGCCGGCGACGAGTACACCATCGCCGACATGGCCAGCTACCCGTGGATCGGCGCCTACGACAAGCTGCCGGTGGATTTCACCGCGTTCCCGAACCTCAAGCGCTGGCATGAAGCCATTGCCGCACGCCCGGCCACCCAGCGCGCCTATGCCCTGCGCCAGCAGGTGAACCCCAACGCCGGCAAGCCGCTCAGCGACGAGGAGCGCAAGCACCTGTTCGGCCAGCGCTGACCGCCTCGGGGTCGGATCCCTTTGCAGCGCGAAGGGCTCCGACCCCAGCACCGCGGCATGGGCAGAAGGTCATGCTGCCTTCCCGCACAGGCTTGGTTAGGATGGGGGACGACCGCTCCGCGTCCATCGCGGGGGCGGACCTGCCGTTTGCCGGGATCCTCCATGCGCCACCTGTTCGCTTCGCTCGCCCTCATGCTCGCCACCAGTACCGCCGCCCACGCTGAAAAGCTGACCCTGGAAGCCATCACCGGCCCGTTGCCGTTGTCCGGCCCAACCCTGATGAAGCCGAAGGTGGCGCCCGACGGTTCGCAGGTCAGCTTCCTGCGCGGCAAGGACAGCGACCGCAACCAGCTGGACCTGTGGACCTACGACATCGACAGTGGCCAGACCCGGTTGCTGGTTGATTCCAAGGTGGTGCTGCCCGGCACCGAGACCCTCAGCGACGAGGAGAAGGCCCGCCGCGAGCGCCAGCGCATCGCCGCGATGACCGGCATCGTCGATTACCAGTGGTCGCCGGACGCGCAGCGCCTGCTGTTCCCGCTGGGCGGCGAGCTGTACCTGTACGACCTCAAGCAGCAGGGCCAGGCGGCGGTGCGCCAGCTGACCCATGGTGAAGGCTTCGCCACCGACGCCAAGCTGTCGCCCAAGGGCGGCTTCGTCAGCTTCATCCGCGGCCGCAACCTGTGGGTGATCGACCTGGCCAGCGGCAGGCAGCTGCAGCTGACCCGCGACGGCAGCACCACCATCGGCAACGGCGTTGCCGAGTTCGTCGCCGACGAGGAAATGGATCGCCACACCGGTTACTGGTGGGCGCCGGACGATTCGGCGATTGCCTTTGCCCGCATCGACGAATCCCCGGTACCGGTGCAGAAGCGCTACGAGGTCTATGCCGACCGCACCGATGTTATCGAACAGCGTTACCCGGCCGCCGGCGACGCCAACGTGCGCGTGCAGCTGGGCGTGATCGCACCGACCGCCGATGCGCAGCCGCGCTGGGTCGACCTCGGCAAGGAACAGGACATCTACCTGGCCCGCGTGGACTGGCGCGATGCGCAGCACCTGAGCTTCCAGCGCCAGTCGCGTGACCAGAAGCAGCTGGACCTGGTGGAAGTGGCACTTGACTCCAACCGCCAGCGCGTGCTCGCCCACGAAACCAGCCCGACCTGGGTGCCGCTGCACAACAGCCTGCGTTTCCTGGACGATGGCAGCGTGCTGTGGTCGTCCGAACGCACCGGCTTCCAGCACCTGTACCGCATCGACAGCAAGGGCAAGGCCACCGCGCTGACCCACGGCAACTGGCCGGTGGATGAGCTGCTGGCGGTCGATGAAAAGGCCGGCAAGGCCTACTTCCGCGCCGGCATCGAGACCTCGCGCGAAAGCCAGATCTACGCGGTGTCGCTGCAGGGCGGTGAGCCGCAGCGCCTGTCGAAGGCGCCGGGCATGCACAGCGCCAGCTTCGCCCGCAACGCCAGCGTCTACGTGGACAGCTGGTCCAACAGCACCACGCCGCCGCAGATCGAACTGTTCCGCGCCAATGGCGAGAAGATCGCCACCCTGCTCGAGAACGACCTGGCCGATCCCAAGCATCCGTATGCGCGCTACCGCGATGCGCAGCGCCCGGTGGAGTTCGGCACGTTGATGGCTGCCGACGGCAAGACCCCGCTGAACTACAGCCTGATCAAGCCGGCCGGCTTCGATCCGTCCAAGCGCTACCCGGTGGCCGTGTACGTCTATGGTGGCCCGGCCAGCCAGACCGTCACCGACAGCTGGCCCGGCCGTGGCGACCACCTGTTCAACCAGTACTTGGCCCAGCAGGGCTACGTGGTGTTCTCGCTGGACAACCGTGGCACCCCGCGCCGTGGCCGCGACTTCGGTGGTGCGCTGTATGGCAAGCAGGGCACGGTGGAAGTGACCGACCAGCTGCGCGGCGTGGCCTGGCTGAAGCAGCAGCCATGGGTGGACCCGGCGCGCATCGGCGTGCAGGGCTGGTCCAACGGCGGCTACATGACCCTGATGCTGCTGGCCAAGGCTTCGAACCAGTACGCCTGTGGCGTGGCCGGTGCGCCGGTGACCGACTGGGGCCTGTACGACAGCCATTACACCGAACGCTACATGGACCTGCCGGCGCGCAATGAAGCGGGTTACCGCGAAGCGCGCGTGCTGACCCATATCGATGGCCTGCGCTCGTCGCTGCTGCTGATCCACGGCATGGCCGACGACAACGTGTTGTTCACCAATTCGACCAGCCTGATGAGTGCGTTGCAGAAGCGTGCACAGCCGTTCGAGCTGATGACCTACCCGGGTGCCAAGCATGGCCTGTCCGGCGCCGATG
The DNA here is from genome assembly GCF_059369635.1 of Stenotrophomonas sp. YJH_SMC_58. Lineage (NCBI taxonomy): Bacteria > Pseudomonadati > Pseudomonadota > Gammaproteobacteria > Lysobacterales > Lysobacteraceae > Stenotrophomonas > Stenotrophomonas sp. YJH_SMC_58. Next base: position 56,836 of record NZ_JCAFSW010000008.1, on the reverse strand, counting down.
CCCTGCATCGCTACCGCGTGGCCGAAGCCTTCCTGGGACGTTGCCTCAAGCCCTGATCCAGCAACGGGAAGGAGCCCGCCGATGACCCTGCCACCGCCGATTCCCGCCCATGACCCCGCATCCGCCGGTTGGTGGTGCCGCCACTGGCGCTGGGCGATGCCGTTGATGGTGGTGCTGGTGCTGGGTGGTGCAGGGGGTGTAGTGACCTGGAGCGTGCTGCGCTGGAGCGAGGCGGCACGCGAGAGCCCGCCGATGCGCGAGGCGCTGCGACGCGCGGGCTGCAGTATTGAACTGGTGGAAGCGTTCGGTGAGCCGTTGAACATCGAGTCGATGCCGCTGGGCAGCATGCAGACTGCGATCAACGGCCAGCGTGATGTCGGCCTGACCGTAGCCCTGGAAGGACCGCATGCGCACGGACGGTTGTTCGTGCAGGGTACCCGTCGCGATGACGTGTGGGACTACCCGGTGATGTACGTGTTGGGCGAGGACAAGCAGACCTTCGACCTGACGGCGCTGGACGACGACGAGGCCGCGCAGGAGTGCGAGCTGAAGGCCTGCCGTGATCGCGGCGAATGCCCGCTGACCGCCGTGCTCTGACCTCCGGGCGCAGGCGACTGCGGGACGCCGACTGGATAGAGTCGACCGGGTAGAGTCGACTGCCAGTCGACTGCTCTTCGATCAGACAGCGAAAACCCCCGCGCTGCGCGCGATGGTCGACTGACAGTCGACTCTACGCCCGCCAGCTTTCCGCGGAGCCCGGCTGCACAACCAGCCCGCCATGACTTCCCGCCGATTGTCGCCATTGCCGTGAGCGCGTAGGGTGCGGGCAACCCTTTGCTGGAGTGTCCCATGAAGCCGATTGCGCTCGCCGTTGCCCTGGCCCTGACTGCCGCACCGCTGCTGTCCGCACCACCGGCGCTGGCGGCACCCTCCGCCAAGGCCGCCACCCCGGCCAGCCCGGCCTGGGTCGCCCGCAGCAATGCGCTGGCGCAGATTCTGCTGGACGCCCAGGGCCCGTTCCAGCCGGAGGAAACCGGCTTCTTCGGCGTGCCCGGCTACGACGACAAGGTGGCCGATCTCGGCCCGGACAACGGCAAGCGCTACCGCGCTGCCATGGCCAAGGCACGCGACGAACTGAAGGCAAAGCTGGCCGTCGAGAAGGATCCCAATGTCCGCCAGGACCTGGAGATCATGATCCACGCCGCCAGCCAGAACATCGAAGGAAGCGAGCTCAACGAGAAGTACCTGCTGCCGTGGAGCGATGCGCCGCAGACCGTGTTCAGCGGCCTCAACCTGCTGCTGTCCGACCAGGTGCCGGCCGAGCGCCGGGCCAAGGCGCTCGACCGCCTCAAGGCCTATGCCGGCCTGCAACCGGGCGGCACCGCCTTCACCACGCTGGCGCGCCAGCGCTACGAGGAACGGCTGAAGGACAGCAGCCTGTTGCAGCCGACTAGGATCGAAGTGCAGCAGTCGCTGGACAACGTCGAGACCTACATCACCGGTATCGAGTCGCTGCTGAAGAAGTACCAGATTGCCGGCGCCGATGAGGCGATGAAGGCGCTGGCCGGGCAGATGAAGGACTACGCCGCCTGGACCCGCAAGGAGGTACTGCCGAAGGCACGTGCCGACGCACGCCTGCCGGCGCCGTTGTACGCCTACCAGCTCAAGCAGGTCGGCATCGACATCGACCCGAAGCTGCTGATGCAGCGCGCGCAGCTGGAGTTCATGGAAACCCGCTCGGCGATGCAGCAGCTGGCACCGCTGGTGGTGAAGGAGAAGGGGCTGAAGGTGGCCGACCCGAGCGATCCGGTGGCGGTGATCCGTGCGCTGAAGGCCGACAAGATCGCCGACGACCATCTGGAAGGCCACTACCGCAAGGTGATCGATGCGATCGATCCGCTGATCCGCGAGCACGCCATCGTCGACGTGCCCAAGCGCGCCATGCAGATGCGCCTGGGCTCGGCCGCCGAGAGCGCGGCCAGCCCGGCCCCGCACTTCCTGCCGGCCCCGCTGGTCAACAACACCGGGCAGCAGGGCACCTTCGTGCTGCCGCTGGGCAACCCGGCAGCGGGCCCGGGCGCGCAGTACGACGACTTCAACTTCGGTGCCGCAGCATGGACGCTGAGCGCGCATGAAGGCCGCCCCGGCCACGAGCTGCAGTTCACCGCGATGGTCGAGCGTGGTGTGTCGCTGGCACGCACCATGTTCGCGTTCAATTCGGTGAACGTGGAAGGCTGGGCGCTGTACGCCGAAGCCGAGATGGTGCCGTACGAGCCGTTGGACGGACAGATGATCGCCCTGCAGTTCCGCCTGCTGCGCGCCGCGCGCGCGATGCTCGACCCGATGCTCAACCTCGGCCTGACCGACCGTGCCAACGGCGAGCGCGTGCTGATGGAGCAGGTCGGCCTGTCCAAGGCGATGGCCACCCAGGAACTGGACCGCTACATGGTGCGGATGCCGGGCCAGGCCGGCAGCTACTTCTACGGCTACACCCGCATCCTGGAACTGCGCATGCAGACGGAACTGGCGCTGGGTGCGAAGTTCGACCGCCTGGCGTTCAACAACTTCCTGCTCGACCAGGGCCTGCTGCCGCCGGACCAGCTGGCTGACGCAGTGAACAAGGTGTTCGTGCCGAAGTACAAGCGCTGAGCATCACCGGGTAGTGCCGGCCGCTGGCCGGCAACCGGTGTGGGTAGATGCCGACCTTGGTCGGCGCTGTGGGGTCGTGCCAACCAAGGTTGGCACCCACCAGAGCGATGCGTCGGTTGCAGCGGTAGTGCCGCGTCACCGCTGCGGTTGCGGCGTGATCACCTGTGTCGGCAACCGCGCCGGCGGTGCCGGATTCGGCACCCAGATCGCGACGCCCGCGGCGCGCTTCTGCGTGGTCGGAATCCCGATGCCGACGCCGCCACCGACGTGCGAGCCGAACGTGCCCGCGCCCACCGACATGCCTACCGGCGACCCGCTGCTGCCCACGCCCATCAGCACCACGCCGTTGGCGCCCAGCGCTGCGGCTTCACGCTTCAGGCGGGCCACCGCGGCGTCGGTCTGGCCCTGGGTGCCGAAGCCGACGGCGGAAGACGATTCCAGCTGGGCGATTTCCTGGGAGCCGGCCGGTGGCGTCGAATAGATCTGCACCAGCGCCGGATCGATCGGTGCGCGCGCGCGGCCCAGCATCACCTTGGAGGTGCTGGCACAGCCGGCGGCGACCAGCAGCGTGGCCGCCAACGCGGCCCAACGGATGTTCATGGCACTTCCCCTGCAGGACTGGTTGCGATGATCGGCGGGCCACTCTGAATCGGCGCCAACACCCGGGCCAGGGCACGCACGACAGCACGCTAGCACGGGCCGGGTGACAGCCCCGCCAATGGCAGTAGGCGGCGGCAACGGGAACGATTATGGTGGGGCCAGGAACCAACTGCGGGAGAGCGGCATGGGTGTGATCAGTCTGTTGTGGGGCGTATTGGCGCTGTTGTGGATGATCCTGGCGTTGATTCCGCTGCTGGGCTGGGGCAACTGGTTCCTGATCCCGTTCGCTGCGGTCGGTGCGGTGATCGCCGCGCTGGGCATCCTGTTCACCCACCCGAGCAAGCGTGGCCGGGCGTGGGCCGGGTTGGTCCTGAACGGTATCGTGGTGGTGGTCGGCATCCTGCGTCTTGGCCTGGGCGGCGGCGTGGTCTGAGCCCGGTCCCGGGTGCGACAGGGCGTCGCAGGCACACGGCCGATGGCCGGGCGGGGGCGTACAATGAATGGCTGCGCGAGCCCCCCGCGTGCCTGTGAATCCGCGCCCCGCGCGGCTGCCCCATGATCATCCGACCCCGTCCCCACGGCTGGCAACTGCTGTACATCCTGCGCGGTTCGATCGTCAAAGCGATCGCGCCGAAGGTGCTGGCCATCCTGATCCTGTCCATCGCCGTGGCTGCGGTGGTCGAACTGGCGCCCCCCACCGGCATCGAACGCGTGTCGGTGACCCCGTTCACCCTGCTTGGCCTGGTGCTGTCGATCTTCCTCAGCTTCCGCAACAGCGCCTGCTACGACCGCTGGTGGGAAGGACGCAAGCTGTGGGGCCAGCTGATCTACGAATCGCGTTCGCTGGCGCGCCAGGTAAACCTGCTGCTGGCCGACGACGCGGGCCGTCGTCGTCGCGTCGCCTACCTCACCACCGCGTTCGCCCATGCGCTGGCGGCGCGACTGCGTGGTCGCATCGTCGCCCTGGCAGCACTGCCGTGGCTGGACAAGCGCCAGCGCGAACAGCTGGGCCAGCGCGAGAACGTGCCCGATGCACTGCTGGCGATGATCGCGGCCGAACTGGCGCATGCGCTGCGCGCCGGCCAGCTCGAGCCCATCCTCTACACCCAGCTGGAAGAGCGCCTGCACGCGATGTCGTCGATCCAGGCCGGCTGCGAGCGCATCCTCACCACGCCGCTGCCGTTCGCCTACACCCTGCTGCTGCACCGCTGCGCGTGGATGTTCTGCGTGCTGCTGCCGTTCGGCCTGGCCAGTTCGCTGGGCTGGGGCACGCCGGTGCTGTCGGCGGTGCTGGCCTATGCCTTCTTCGGCCTGGACCAGCTGGGCGAAGAAATGGAAGACCCCTTCGGCCTTGAGCCGAACGATCTGCCGCTGGACGCGCTGGTGCGCACGATCGAGATCGACCAGCTCGATGCGCTCGGCGAACGCCCGTTGCCCGAACCCCTGCTGCCGCAGGGCTACCTGTTGCAATAGCCACTCCTCGGAGCCTGCCATGTCCCACCCGCTGTACCGCCCGCGCCGCATGCGCCACGACGAGTTCTCGCGCCGCCTGATGCGCGAGAACACGCTGACCACCGACGACCTGATCTACCCGGTGTTCGTGCACGAACTGGCCGGCCGCGCCGCAGTGCCGTCGATGCCGGGCGTGGAGCGGCTGTCGATCGAAGAACTGCTGAAGGTGGCCGAAGAGGCGCTGGAGCTGGGCATTCCGGTGATCGACCTGTTCCCGGTGATCGACCCGTCGCTGAAATCGCTGGATGCATCGGCGGCGTGGGCCGAGGACGGCCTGGCGCAACGCGCGATCCGCGCGCTGAAGTCGCGCTTCCCGGAACTGGGGGTGATGACCGATGTGGCGCTGGACCCGTACACCACCCACGGCCAGGACGGCATCATCGACGACAAGGGCTATGTACTGAACGACATCACTGTCGAAGCGCTGGTCAAGCAGTCGGTGTCGCATGCCGAAGCCGGCGTCGACATCGTTTCGCCGTCGGACATGATGGATGGCCGCATCGGCGCGATCCGCCGTGCGCTGGATGCCGACAACCACGTCAACGTGCGCATCATGGCTTACTCGGCCAAGTACGCCTCGGCGTTCTACGGTCCGTTCCGTGATGCGGTGGGCAGCGCGGCCAGCCTCGGCAAGGCCGACAAGAAGACCTACCAGATGGACCCGGCCAACGGCGACGAGGCCCTGCGCGAGATCGCGCTGGACCTGGAAGAAGGCGCCGACATGGTGATGGTCAAGCCGGGCATGCCGTACCTGGACCTGGTGCGCCGGGTGAAGGAAAAATTCGGCGTGCCGACCTTCGCCTATCAGGTCAGTGGCGAGTACGCGATGATGAAGGCCGCCTTCGCCAACGGCTGGCTGGACGAGCGCGCCTGCGTGCTGGAGTCGCTGCTGGGCTTCAAGCGGGCCGGTGCCGATGGCGTGCTGACCTATTTCGCGCCGCAGGTGGCGCGATGGCTGCGCGAGCGCTGACAATAGCGCCACGATAGACGGAGGACTGCGCGATGGGACCCGAACTGGGATGGATGCAATGGCTGATCTGGGGCACCGGCACGCTGGTGTTCGGCGCCATCATCGTCGGTGTCTTCATCGCCGCCTGGCGCGCGGGCAAGCGCCCACCGGAGCAGCTCTCCGCCGCCCGCCACGTGGCCCGTGAGCAGGCCCTGCCGGACAGCGTGCAGGCCGAGCTGGCCGCGCTGAACCAGCGCAAGGACAATGGCCAGCTGAGCGAGATGGAGTACGAGCAGTTGCGCGCCAAGGTGTTGTCGCGCTGACGGGCAATGCCCGGGGTCGGATCCCTTTCCGCAGGAAAGGGCTCTGATCCCCTTCGCGGGCGCCATCCACGCGCGGCGTGGATCTACCGCACGCACCCGGCCACCGCCGCCACCTTCGGCACCGCCAACCGGTACACGTCCACGCCACCGGCACGCGGTGCCCTGGCCGCGCTGCTGGCCACCATCATTTCGCCTGGCTTGGCGTTGTCGATCACCGGCGCGCCGGTCCAGCCGCCGGTCTGGTTGAACGACAGTCCCAACGGTTGCAGGGGCGCGCCACTCCACGCGCAGCCGCTGCTCCACACCTGTGCGGTTGCGCCGTTGCCGCGGCTGAACACCACCGCGCCATCGTTACCCAGCCAGTCGCCGTCGGTCTCGTCGTCGGCGCTGTTCAACGCTGTCAATGCGGTGGCCGGGCCGCGCATGCCCTGCGCATCCAGCGTCGCCACGAACAGGTTCCAGCCGGCGCCACGGCCCTGTTGGCGGGCAAACAGCAGCCGCGTGCCGTCCGCGCTCAGGGCCGGCCCGCGCTCTTCGTGGCGTCCACCGTCGCCGGCCATGGGGTGCGCCTTGCCCAGCCGGCCATCTGCTTCCACCGCAGCCCGGTACAGCGCCAGCGCGCCTTCGCGGCCGGCGGCGAACAACAGCCAGCGGCCGTCGCGGCTGAAGTAGGGATCGCGGGCCTCGCCGGCCACGCCTACCGGCAGGGCCTGCGCCTGCTGCCAGCGGCCATCGACCACGCGCGCCTCCCACAGGCCCCAGCCGGCTTCGCCGCGGCGGGCGAAGACGATGCGCCGGCCATCGGCACTGATCGTGGCGCGGCCCTCGTCGGCGCGGGTCGAGACCACGCCCATGCCTTCGATGCCGTACTCGTTCAACGCCATCGCCACGGGGGCAGAGAGTAGACTGGCGGCAAGCACCAGCAGGGGCGGGGTGATGCGCATCATCCGGGTCCGTGCACGAAAGAGCATCAGTCTAGCCAGCTTGAGGATTCCATGACCGACCGTTACGCCGTCTTCGGACACCCCGTTGCCCACTCGAAGTCGCCGCAGATCCACGCGACGTTCGGTCGCCAGGAAGGCATCGCGGTGGATTACCGCGCGATCGACCTGGCCCCGGAGGCGTTCCTGGCCGGCCTGGAGGCCTTCGCCGCCGACGGCGGTGTCGGCGCCAACGTCACCTCGCCGCACAAGGAGGCCGCGTTCTCGGTGTGCACCACCCTGACCGCACGCGCGCGCCGCGCCGGTTCGGTCAACACGCTGCTGCGCAAGGGCGACCGCTGGCATGGCGACACCACCGACGGCATCGGCCTGGTGCGTGACCTGACCGACCGCCATGGCCTGGACCTGCGTGGCCGCCGCATGTTGCTGATCGGTGCCGGTGGCTCCGCGCGCAGCGTCGCCCCGGCGCTGCTTGATGCCGGCATCACCGAGCTGGTGGTGGTCAACCGCACACCGGAACGCGCCGATGAACTGATCGATGCGATGGGTGAGCCGGGTCGCGCGATCAGCCGCTACTGGGAAGACCTGCGTGATCTGGGTGACTTCGAACTGATCGTCAACGCCACCTCGGCCGGCCGCGACCGCGACGTCGAGTTCAAGCTGCCGCTGTCGCTGGTCAACTCGATGACCACCGCCGTCGACCTCAACTACGGCGAAGCGGCGATCGCCTTCCTGGCCTGGGCGCGCGCCGCAGAGTGCCGCAATACGGTCGATGGCCTGGGCATGCTGGTCGAGCAGGCCGCTGAGAGTTTCCTGCAGTGGCACGGTGTGCGCCCGCAGACCGACGAGGTCTACCAGTCGCTGCGCCAGGGCTCGGCCGTGCTGGCCGGCGAGGACTGATCGATGGACGGCACAACCCTGCTGGTCACGGTGCTGAGCATGGTGGGCGTGCGCCTGCCGGTGCTGATCGCGCTGTGCGTGGGCCTGGTCTGGGTGGTCGGCGCACCGCGCGATGCCACCCGCACCGGTGCCCTGGTCGGCCTGCTGCTGTTGCTGCTGGCCAGCCTCGGCGGCATGGCGGCGGGCATCCTGCCGATGTGGATGGTCCGCAGCGGTGATTTCAGTGCCGTGTCGAGCTTGAGTGCCATCCTCGGCGTGCTGCATTTCGCGCTGGCGATGGTCGAGGCCATCGGTGTGGTGCTGGTGGTGTGGGCGCTGGTGCGCCTGCTGCGTACCCGTACGCTCCCGGCCGCCTGACCGGTCGCGCCGGGCCATGCCCGGCGTATCTGCCCCTTGGATGGTCCGGCCATTGGACCGGGACCGCCAGCGGGCGTCGTCGCTGGCCCGTTCAGGGTCCCAGCGGCGGTGAATGCGGCCGGCCATGCGACAATGCCCGGCCTGATCCAGCTACGGTAATTCCCGGCGTGACCGAAACCGTCGCCGCTCCGCGCACCCTCGATGACACCTTGAAGGACGCGATCCGCAAGGCGTACACGACGCTGCAGGCCAATACCCCCGGCTTCTCCACCCGTCGCTCGCAGAGCCAGATGATCGGCGTGGTGTCGCGTGCGCTGTCGAAAAGTGGTGGCGTCGGCGTGGTCGAGGCGCCCACCGGCGTCGGCAAGAGCCTGGGCTACCTCACCGCAGGCGTGCCGATCGCATTGGCCAGCAAGAAGAAGCTGGTGATCAGCACCGGCACCGTGGCGCTGCAGTCGCAGCTGGTCGAGCGCGATATCCCGAATTTCCTGAAAGCCACCGGCCTGGAGGCGACCGTGGCGCTGGCCAAGGGCCGTACCCGCTACCTGTGCACGCGCAATGCCGCCGAGGCGCAGGGCGAGGGCTCGCAGGGCGGCATGTTCGAGGACGACGCGCCCTTGTTCGACCGGCCACTGGCGCCGATCGAGATGGACATCGCCAAGCGCCTGACCGATGCCTTCACCGGCGGCAGCTGGGATGGCGACATCGACAACGCACCGGAGACGATCAGCCCCGGCCTGCGCAGCCGCATCACCACGCCGGCTTCGGGCTGCGCCGGGCGCCGTTGTGCCTATTCGGCGCAGTGTGCGGTGCTGCGTTCGCGCAACACCGTGCGCGATGCGCAGATCGTGGTCACCAACCACGCGCTGCTGCTGTCGGCGCTGTCGATCGGCGACAGCGACAACGGCCAGCCGTTGATCGCACCGCCGTCGGACATGCTGCTGGTGCTGGACGAAGGCCATCACATCGGCAACGTGGCGATCGACCAGGGCGCGGCCAGCCTGGCGCTGGACGAGATGGCCAAACGCACCGGTCGCCTGCAGATCCTGATCGCCGGCGCCTACCGCGCGGTCGACAAGGATCGCCTCGGCAACCTGCTGCCGAACGAAGCGATCGAGGTGGCCAGCAACGTGGCCAAGCAGCTGCGCGCGTTCCGCGATCATATCGAGCGCGTGTGGATGCCGGCGCCGGCGGACGAAGAGCCGATGTGGCGCGCGGCCAATGGGCGACTGCCCGAGGCCTGGCGCGAGCCGATCGAAGCACTGGCTGACGATACCCGCAGCCTCTACAACTGGGCGCACGCCGCCACCGCCCAGGTAGCCAAGGGCAAGCCGGACGATGCCGCGCGCGAGCGCCTGCAGCGCAACCTGGGCATGGCGCTGGAGATGATCGAGCAGCAGTACAACCTGTGGCAGGCCTGGCGCCGCGAAGACAAGGACGGTGCGCCGCCGATGGCGCGCTGGGTCACCGCCACCCGCGACGGCGATCTGGTGCTGCACGGCTCGCCGGTGTCGGCCGCGCACGTGCTGCGCAAGCTGCTGTGGGATGAAGTGGACTCGGTGGTGATGACCTCGGCGACGTTGACCGGTGGCGGCGATTTCCAGTCGCTGGCGATCGACAACGGCATCCCCGAAGAGGCCGAGATGGTCTCGCTGTCGTCACCGTTCGACCTGCCCAACCAGGCCGAACTGATCGTGCCGAAGTTCCCGGTCACTCCGGACGACCGCGAAGGCCATCCGCGCGAAGTGGCGCGCTACCTCGACACCGAGCTGGACTGGGCCAAAGGCTCGATGGTGCTGTTCACCTCGCGCTGGAAGATGGAGAAGGTGGCCGGGCTGATGTCGGCCGCGCGCCGCAAGCAGGTGCTGGTTCAGGGCGAGATGTCCAAGACCCGCCTGATCGACGAGCACCTGCGCCGCGTGGCCGCAGGCGAGGGTTCCGTGCTGTTCGGGCTGAATTCGTTCGGCGAAGGTCTCGACCTGCCCGGTGAAGCCTGCACCACGGTGGTGATCACCCAGGTGCCGTTCGCGGTGCCGACCGATCCGCAGACCGCCACCCTCAGCGAATGGTTCGAGGGGCGTGGGCTGAATGCCTTCAATCTGATCGCCATTCCGCATGCGTTGCGCACGCTGACCCAGTTCGCAGGCCGCCTGATCCGCACTTCCACCGACACCGGCCGCGTGATCATCCTCGATTCGCGGCTGCTGACCCGCCGCTACGGCAAGCGCATCATCGACGCGCTGCCACCGTTCAAGCGTGTGATCGGCTGACCGGTAGTGCCGGCCGCTGGCCGGCAAAAAGGGGACGGAGGGGATTAAGTCGATTTAGGCACAAACGACTTAATTCCCTCAGCCCCTTTTCCCAGATGCCGGCCAGCGGCCGGCACTACCGTATGGCGGTCAATCGCCCAGAAGCGCGGTGTTGCGTACGGCACCCTTGTCGGCGCTGGTGGCCAGCAGTGCATAAGCCTTCAGCGCGCTGGTGACCTTGCGTGGGCGCGGTGCGCGCGGCTTCCAACCACGCGCATCGGCGTCGCTGCGGCGCTGGGTCAGCGTGGTCTCATCCAGCAGCAGGTCGATGCGGCGGGCCGGAATGTCGATGCGGATGCGGTCGCCATCTTCCACCAGGCCGATGACACCCCCGCTGGCGGCTTCCGGCGAGACATGGCCGATCGACAGGCCGGAGGTGCCGCCGGAGAAGCGGCCGTCGGTGAGCAGTGCGCACTGCTTGCCCAGTCCCTTCGACTTCAGATAGCTGGTCGGGTACAGCATTTCCTGCATGCCGGGGCCGCCCTTCGGGCCTTCGTAGCGGATCACCACCACCTCGCCCGGCTGCACTTCGTCGGCGAGGATGCCAGCGACGGCGGCGTCCTGGCTTTCATAGACGCGCGCGGGGCCTTCGAACACATGGATCGACTCGTCCACGCCGGCGGTCTTCACCACGCAGCCATCCACGGCCAGGTTGCCGCGCAGCACGGCCAGCCCACCTTCCAGCGAATACGCATGCTGCAGTGAGCGGATGCAGCCCCCGGCGCGGTCTACGTCCAGCGTCGGCCAGCGCGTGGCCTGGCTGAAGGCTTCCTGGGTGGGGATGCCGGCCGGGCCAGCCTTGAAGAACGTATGCAGGGTGTCGTTGTCACTGCGCACCACGTCCCAGCGTTCCAGCGCGTCGGCCAGGCTGGCGCTGTGCACGGTCGGCACCGTGGTTTCGAGCAGGCCGGCGCGGTCCAGCTCACCGAGGATGCCGAACACACCGCCGGCGCGATGCACGTCCTCGATGTGGTACTTCGGCGTATTCGGCGCCACTTTGCACAGCTGCGGTACGCGCCGCGACAGCGCGTCGATGTGGGTCAGGTTGAAGTCGACCTCCGCTTCCTGCGCGGCGGCCAGCAGGTGCAGGATGGTGTTGGTGGAGCCGCCCATGGCGATGTCGAGGGTCATCGCATTGGCAAACGCCGCCTGGGTGGCGATGCCGCGCGGCAGCGCGCTCGGGTCTTCGCCGCCATACCAGCGATGGCAGAGTTCGACGATCAGGCGGCCGGCGCGGCGGAACAGCGCCTCACGGTCGGCATGGGTGGCCAGCGTGGTGCCGTTGCCCGGCAGCGACAGGCCCAGTGCTTCGGTCAGGCAGTTCATCGAGTTGGCGGTGAACATGCCCGAGCAGGAGCCGCAGGTGGGGCAGGCACTGCGTTCGAACGCTGCCACCTTCTCGTCGGAAGCGCTGTCATCGGCAGCCACCACCATCGCATCGACCAGGTCCAGCTTGTGCTCGGACAGCTTGGTCTTGCCCGCTTCCATCGGTCCGCCGGAAACGAACACCACCGGGATGTTCAGGCGCAGCGCTGCCATCAGCATGCCGGGGGTGATCTTGTCGCAGTTGCTGATGCACACCAGCGCGTCGGCGCAGTGCGCGTTGACCATGTACTCCACGGCGTCGGCGATGATCTCGCGGCTGGGCAGCGAATACAGCATGCCGTCGTGGCCCATCGCGATGCCGTCGTCCACGGCGATGGTGTTGAATTCCTTGGCGACGCCGCCGACCTGCTCGATCTCGCGCGCGACCAGCTGGCCGAGGTCCTTCAGGTGCACGTGGCCGGGCACGAACTGGGTGAAGGAGTTGGCGATGGCGATGATCGGCTTGTGGAAGTCGCCGTCCTTCATGCCGGTGGCACGCCACAGGGCGCGGGCGCCGGCCATGTTGCGGCCGGCGGTGGAGGTGCGGGAACGGTATTCGGGCATGGCTGGCGGAACGGGCGGGCCGTACGACGTGGGGGTCAGCCGATCATGGCCAATTTTTTCGGTTGCTGCTGCAACCACCTTCACCGCTTGCAGCGGCTTGGTGGTCCGCGCATTTCCCCTTATCCCCGCGCCTTCGGCGCGCCCCCCTTGAACAACAAGGGGGCTTCTTGCCGGAGACTTGGCTGCGCGCGCCGGGCATGACCGGGCGCCGCGGGATGTGTGCCAACCAAGGTTGGCACCTACCAGAGCGGTGCGTCGCCTGGGGTCGGATCCCATCGCGGCGCGATGGGCTCTGACCCCAATGCCGACGAAAATGAAAGTCCGTTCATCTTTCGGACTTTGCCGATTCCGGTTGCTGGCCCGGATTTGGCATCATTGGGGCATTGATCCGTCGACAGGGCATGAGGCCATGAAACGTTCCCGCACCACCGCGCTGCTGCTGATGAGCGCCGCGCCGCTGCTGTTCACCGCCTGCCAGAAGGAGCCGGAGGTGAAGGTGCAGGAAGGCCTGTACACGTCGGTCGAGGCCTGCACCGAGGCCACCGGCGATCCGTCGTCGTGCCGCAATGCCTTCGCCGAAGCGCAGAAGCAGGCCGCCGATGCGGCGCCGAAGTACGCCAGCAGGGAAGCCTGCGAGAAGGATTACAAGCCGGAGCAGTGCGTGCAGCAGCACACCTCGGCCGGTACCTCGTTCATCGGCCCGATGATGATGGGCTTCTTCATGTCGCAGATGCTGAGTAACCGCGGAGGCCTGGCACCGCAGGCACCGGCGTCGGCGCCGGCCTACCAGGACAAGAACGCGGGTTGGGCGCGCCCGGCACCGGGTGGCACTGGTGGCCTGAACACCGCCAGCGGCATCGGCGCGGGCAAGGCCGGCCTGGCCCCGGTCACCAGCGAACCGAACCGTGCGGTCACTGCCAGCCGTGGTGGCTTCGGCAACACCAGCGCGCGCCGCAGCAGCAGCGGCAGCTACGGCGGCTGATCGACCCATGCAGCGCATCCGGATTGCCGAGCGTGCCCAATGGCGGGCGCGCGCGGAAGAGGCGGGTTTCCGCTTCCACACCATCGACGGCCAGCCGTACTGGGACGAAAGCGCGTACTACGCGTTCACCCTGCGCCAGATCGAGCAGGACATCGAAGACCCCAGCGCCGAGCTGCACCAGATGGCGCTGGACCTGGTCGGCGATGTCATCGCCAGCGAACGGCTGATGGACCAGCTGGCGATTCCGTCGCATTACCGCGACTGGATCGCCGACAGCTGGCGCCAGCGCCAGCCGCATCTGTACGGTCGCCTGGACCTGGCCTACGACGGTACCGGTCCGGCCAAGCTGTACGAACTGAACTACGACACGCCGACCTCGCTGTTCGAGGCCAGCTTCTTCCAATGGCAGTGGCTGGAAGACCAGCGCAACGCCGGTCGCCTGCCGCAGCACGCCGACCAGTTCAACGCGATCCACGAAACGCTGGTCGAGCGTTTCGGCGAACTGGCCACGCAGCTGCCGCCGCCGCTGTATTTCAGTGCCGTGGGCAGCTCCGAAGAAGACCGCGGCACCGTCGACTATCTGCGCGACTGTGCATCGCAGGCCGGCCTGCATGGCCAGGCCATCGCCATCGAGGACATTGGCCTGTCCGAGGACGGCCGCTTCACCGCGCTGGACGATTCGGTGATCGGCACGCTGTTCAAGCTGTACCCGCTGGAAGACCTGATGGCCGAGGAATTCGGTCGCGCGCTGCCCGGTTCGGGCGTGCAGCTGCTGGAGCCGGCGTGGAAGGCGGTGTTGAGCAACAAGGGCATCCTGCCGCTGCTGTGGCAGCGTAACGTGGGCCATCCGAACCTGCTGGAAGCGCATTTCGATGACGGCAGCACGCTGGCGTCGGGCTGGGTGCGCAAGCCGCTGTTCTCGCGCGAAGGCGCGAACATCGAGATGCATCTGGCCGATGGCAGCACCCAGCGCAGCGACGGTCCCTACGATGGCCCGGCGATCATCCAGCGCGCCCATCCGCTCACCCGCTTCGAAGGCGGCTATCCGCTGATCGGCAGCTGGGTGGTGGGTGACCACGCCTGCGGCATTGGCATCCGCGAGGACGACAGCGCGATCACCCGTGACAGTGCGCGCTTCGTGCCGCATGCGATCGTTGACGAGGCGCCGACGCGGATCTACGTCTGATGACGGTGCGGCGTTGGCCTGGCCGGCATGGGCGTCCCACGCCCGTGCCGGGCCGGCATTTCGATGACGGGCGCAGCCTGCAGGCCTTCGCGGACCGCGTCGCGGTGCGTTGCCATCGCTGCGATACCCCCGGCTGGGTGGTCGCCAGCTGGAAACCCTACCGGTGGACCGCGCGATTCCGCTGCACCGGCTGCAGTTCTGCACTGGACAGTGGTGACTGGGTCGGTGCGGTCTACATGCTGGGCCGCCAACCTTGTGGATTCTGTGGGCATCAGTGGCTGCACGTGCGTCGTCGGGTTCCCGCTGGCATCCCTGCGCCGGCGTCCTTCGCTGCTCGATGTGCGCAATGTGATCGCAGTACCGATGTTTCGGTCTCGGTGCGTCCGTTGCGTGATGCCGAGCCTGCCGATCCGCACTTCGGATTGCCGCTGTGCCTGGTCGAACCGACCCGCGCAGGCCTGCTCTGGGCCTATAACGCTGAACATCTGCAGGCATTGCACGAGTACGCGAGCGCGACATTGCGCGAAAGCCGCGGCCATCACCGATCCATGTTCTCGCGCCTGCCGCAGTGGATGAAGCTGGCCCGCAATCGGGTGTTGCTGCAGCGCGCGGTGGAGCGATTGCAGCGGCGATTTTTGCAGGGGTAGTGCCGGCCGCTGGCCGGCAATCGTTCCTGGTATCAGAGCAACCCTTCGCGCTTCACCGCCAGATAGCGCTCCACCAGTGCACCGGGCAGGGCGTCGGCGGTCACGTCCAGAACCATCACCTTCTCGCTGCGCAGCGCTTCATGCGCTTTCGCGCGCTGCTGCAGGTACAGCGCCGCGGCGCCGGCCTGTGCCGCGTCCTCCAGCGACTGCACCTCATCATCGAGGACAGCATCCAGTTCGCGCTCGCGCAGGCTGGCCACGCACACCAGGTGGCGTTTCTGCAGCAGGCGCACCGCCGCCAGCAGGTCTTCGATGTCCTCATCGCGTACGTTGCTGACCAGCATCACCAGCGCGCGCCGGCGCTGGCGCAGCGACACTTCGGTGGCGGCGGCCAGGTAGTCGGTGGCCACCGCGCGCGGCTGCAGGTCGTAGCTGGCACGCAGCAGGTGCTCGACCGTGCCCATGCCACGCTGCGGTGCCACCCAGCGGCGCTCGCCACCGGTGGCGAACAGGCCGGCAGCATCGCCCTGGCGCAGCGCCAGGTAGGCCACCACCAGAGAGGCGTTCAATGCATGATCGAAGTGCGAGAGCCCGCCTTCGCTCGCCAGCATGCGGCGGCCACTGTCGAGCATCAGCAGCAGCTGCTGGTTCTTCTCGTCCTGGTACTCGCGCGAGACCAGCTTGCGCGCACGCGCGGTGGCCTTCCAGTCCAGCTGGCGCAGGCTGTCGCCGATGCGGTACTCGCGCATCTGGTGGAAGTCGGTGCCTTCACCGCGGCGGCGCTTCACGTGTGCACCGACCAGCCGCGAGGCCTGGTCGGCACTGAACAGGGCGAAGCGGGTGAGCGGTACGAAGTTCGGATAGACCCGCACGTCCAGCGCGGGAGGCAGCGTGCGTTGCTGCCACCACAGGCGCCATGGCGAGCGCATGCGCAGATGCACGCCGTCGAAGCGGAAGCGCCCACGCTGCAGCGGCTGCAGGTGGTAGTGCAGGGTGGAGGCGCTGCCGGGCTTCAGGCGCACGCGCTGCGGCAGCGATTCCAGCGGCCAGCCGCCGGGGACCAGGTCGAACACCTGCACCGTCATCGATGCGTCCGCCTGCAGCCGCAGCGCGGCCTCGCGGCGCACGCCCAGTGCCAGTGCTTCGGGCAGCTCACGCTGGATCTGCGGCGATGGACGCCGCGTCTGCCGCCACAGATCCATCAACGCTGGCACGGCAATCGCCACCGCGGCCAGCGCCCAGCTCCAGCGCGGCAGCATGCCGCCCAGCACCAGGCCACCCAGGGCGGCCCAGGCCAGCAGCAGCGCCAGCAGCAGCGGGGCCGGCCTCATCGGCGCGGTGCTTCCACCTTGGCCAGCAGTGCACCCAGCACGTCGTCGGCGTCCTGGCCTTCGATCTGCAGTTCCGGTGCCAGCGCGATGCGATGGCGCAGCGCGGGGCGCGCGATGTCGCGCACGTCGTCGGGGGTGACGAAGTCACGGCCGGCCAACACCGCCTGCGCGCGCGAGGCACGTACCAGCGCGATGCTGCCACGCGGGCCAGCGCCGACCGCGATACCCGGCCACTGCCTCGTGGCCGCCACAATCCGCACCGCGTAGTCGATCACTTCGTCATCGACGGTGATCGCCGCCGTGGCGCGCTGCAGTTCCAGCAGCTCACCGGCGCCGAGCACGCGCGGCACCTGGCTCAGGTCGAAATCGCTGGCGGCGCGGCCGCTGGTGATCGCGGTCACCATGCGCTTCTCGTCCTCCAGCTGCGGGTAGTCGATCAGCACCTTCAGCAGGAAGCGGTCCAGCTGCGCTTCCGGCAGCGGGTAGGTGCCTTCCTGTTCCAGCGGGTTCTGCGTGGCCAGCGCCATGAACGGCGGCGCCAGGGTGAAGGCCTTGCCTTCGATGGTCACCTGGCCTTCCTGCATCACTTCCAGCAGCGCCGACTGGGTCTTGGCCGGTGCGCGGTTGATCTCGTCGGCCAGCAGCAGATTGGTGAACACCGGGCCACGACGGATCTTGAAGCTCTCGGTCTTCGGGTCGTACACCGCGTGGCCGCTGACGTCGCTGGGCATCAGGTCGGGGGTGAACTGCACGCGACCGTAGTCCAGCTCAAGTGCCTGGGCCAGCGCGCGCACCAGCAGGGTCTTGCCCAGCCCGGGCACGCCCTCGATCAGCACGTGGCCACCGGCCAGCAGGGCCACCAGGATCTGGTCCAGCACATCAGCCTGGCCGATGAAGGCGTGGCCGACGGCATCGCGGATGGCATCGACGCGTTCGATCAGGCGGGCGTTGGCGGCCGCCGGCAGCTCGGGGACTTCGGTCATAGCAGGGATCTCATCTGGAGCAGCAAGCGGATGCGCTCGCGCAGGGCGGAGGAATCGTGCGGCGGAGGGGGCGTGAGCGCGCTGGCAACGCGGCCTTGCGGCCACTTCAGCAGCTCGGCGATGGCCTGATCGCGCGGCGCGCCATCGAGTGCGGCGGCAACCGGTGCGCGCAGGCGCAGGCGGTGCAGGAACAGGGCGAGTACGGCCTCGTACAGGCGCGCGCCGTGGCCGAAACGCAGCAGCAGTTCGCCACTGGCGCGCACGTGCTCCAGCAGCGAACGGCGTTCCAGAACCGGCGACGGCAGCAGGCTGCCGAAGCGCTGCGAGCGGCCCCACAGCCAACCCAGCAGGGCCAGCAGCAACGGTGCCCACAGCGGCCAACCCTGATAGAACATGCGCGACCACAGCGACGGCGGGCGGCTGGCATAGACCAGCCAGACCGCACCCTTGCCGTAGTTCGGATCGAGCAGGTAGCGGGTCAGGTCGCGATGCGACGCGTCGTGCAGGCCGTCGCTGGCCTTGCCCCCTGCGGAGGCCAGGCGCGCCGCCGGTGAGTCCACCTCGCTGCGCATGAACTCCATGTCGGCCAGCACGCTCACCTTGCCCTGGCCATGGCGCAGGCGCGCGAACACCAGGTCGCGATCCGTGCCCCAGCGACGTTCGGCCTGCGCACTGGCGGCAAAACCCAGGGTGAAGCGACGGCCACCGCAGAATTCGACGTGGCCAGGATCGTCGTCGACATGGAACGGCTGGCAGTCGCTGCGCTGGAACAGGCTGTCCACGCCCAGCCGGTCCAGCAAGGGGCCCTGCGTGCTGCCGGCATCGTCCTCGGCCGGCGGCGGTGTACGTACCAGCAGGTGGCCGCCACCGTCGACCCAGTCCAGCAGCGCGCTGGCAACGGGCGGCGGCAGTTCGCTGCTGTCCTGCAGCAGCACCACCGTATCGTTCGGCCCCAGTGCCATCTGCTGCAGTTCCAGCCGTGGCCGCGAGTGCACGTCAATGCCATCGGCGCGCAGGGCCTGGCCGAGTACGTACAGCGGGTTGTAGGCGGCTTCGCCCTGTGGCGGCAGCCGGATCGTCTCGGTCACCCGTTCGTGCGTGCGCAGGTAGAGGATGGTCAGCGGTACACCGAACAGCACCAATGCACCGAGCAGCAGCGACCAGAACAGGCGCGGACTCATGCCTGCCACCCGTACTGCTGGCGCAGGGTATCGGCCAATGCATCGAAATCGGCGCGGCTGGGCAGGCGGCCACCGTAGGCGGCGTACTGCCACATGCGCACGATGCGCGCGAACAGGTCACGATCGGTGGCATCAGGCATGCGCCGCGACGCGCGCAGGCATTGCGCTTCGGTGGCACCAGGTGGAAGCGCGATACCGCTGCGCTCGCCCACCGTGCGCACACTGGCGCGGTACAGCAGGGCCAGCGCCTGCCGCGGCCGGCCCTGGTCCCAGAGCAGGCCAGCCTGGGTGGCCACGTCCGGCGGCAGCACCACCGGCAACTCCACCTGTTCCTCCAGCACCTTCGGTGCAGCGTCGGCCTTGCGCCGGCCACTGCCACGCAGCCATGGCAGCCACAGCCGCGCGGTCAGCAGCAGCACCAGCAGCAGGATGCCGAGCAGGCCCCACAGGCCCCATTCGGCCAGCCGTGCCAGCCAGGCGATGCCGTCCCTGCGCGCTTTGCGTTCACCTTTGCTGTTGGTGTCACGCTGCAGCTGCTTGTCTTCCTTCTTTTTTTCCTCGGCCTGCTCGATCGGCTTCCAGCGGGTGACCTCGCGGGTCGGGCGCTGCAGCGGGTCCTCATAGGCGCGGTTAACCGCTTGACGGAAACCGGCGGTGTCCACCGGCGTGCCACCGAAGATGGTGGCCGGCGTGTTGGCCGGGTCGATGGTCGGTTCATCGTCGTCGTCTTCGGCGGCGATGTTATTGGCGTTGGGCTTGCCCATTGCGCGCCCGGGCTCGGCATCTGCGTCCTGCGCATGCACCGGGGCGGAGACCAGCGGCAGTGCCAGGCACAGCAGCAGCGCCAGCGTCGATGCCGCCGGCAGCAGGCGATCGCGCAGGCGGCGCAGGGCGATTTCGACGTCCCAGGCTTCCATCTGCGTACGCCGGTTCAAGTACAGGCCAAAGCCCGCACCGACGAAGAACGGGCCGATCAGCGCCGAGGCCAGCCAGCAGGCCAGATTGAAACCGAAGCGTGCCCATGCCGGCGTGTCCTTGCCGATCATGTCCCACGCCGCACGCCAGGATTCGGACATCAGGTCCAGTGGCATGAACATGAACACTGCACCGATGGCACCAGATACCAGCACCGCTTCGAACGCCATGCAGGTCACGGTCAGCACTGTCGCCGCACCTGCGGCGCCGGCAGCCACCGCACGGCGGCGTGGACCGCGCTGGCCCGGTGCGTTGCCTTCCAGCAGGTTCACCGGCAGGCACAGGCTGCGCAGCACGCTGAAGCGACGCCAGCCCAGGTAGCCCCAGGAACCAGTGTTGCCCCAGTGGCGCTGCGCACGCAGGGCCGAAAGTGTGCTGACCGGTTCGCCGAAGATGCCGCGCGACAGCACATACAGCGGCGCACGCTCGAACAGTGGCTTGCACCACCACATCGCCAGCCAGGCCCAGCCGAAGGCATCCAGCCACCATCCCAGCGCGTTGAAGATCACGAACAACGGAGCACTGGCCAGCAGCCAGCTGCCCCACACGGCGCGCGCATGGCGGCGGGCGAGGGCACTGCCCAGCTCCATCGCTTCCCAGCCGCTGCGTGCACGCAGCACTACGTCCAGACGGTCAATGCGCATGGCCGCCTCCACGCCCGCCACGCCATAGCCACAGCAGCACGCCGGCCCAGAGCACTCCGGCGACGCCGAACTTGGTCCATGCGGGGACTTCCGCGATCGACGACCAGAACGCTTCGATGAAGGCTGCGACCAGCAGCATGAACGCCACGCCCAGGCACAGCCGCGCACCGATGCGGCCACCGTCGACCAGCGCGTCCAGGCGGCTGCGCCGGCCCGGTGCCAGCAGCTTCATGCCCAGCTGCAGGCCGGCACCGCCGGCGATCACGATCGCGGTCAGCTCGAACGCGCCATGGCCGGCCACGAAGCGCCAGAATGGTCCACCGTGTCCGATGTGCTGCAGGTGGCCGGCCACCGCGCCGATGGTGACGCCGTTGAACAGCAGCACCAGCAGCGTACCCAGCCCGGCCAGCAGGCCGCTGGCGAAGGTGCGCAGGGCAATGCTGATGTTGTTGAGGATGTAGTGGCCGAACATCATCCAGTCGGTACCGCTGTCGCGGCCCAGTCGTTCGGCGGCAGGGTCGTACATGCGCTCCATCGCGGCGATCTGGCGGTTGTCCATCAACGTGTGGATCAGGTCCGGGTAGACCTGTACAAGCACGAAGCAGGCGATTGCCGGCAGCGCGAACATCGCCAGCGCCACCCACATGCTGCGTGCCTGGCTGCGCACGAGCAGCGGGAAGTCGGCCACGAGGAATTCCAGCGCGGCGCGCCAGCGCGTCGGCCGTGTGCGGTACAGCACACTGTGGCCCTGCTGCATCAGCTGCTGCAGGCGCTGGAGCAGCTGCGGGCTGTAACCGCGCTCGCGGGCCAGCGCCAGCTGCTGGCACAGGCGCCGGTAGCGCTGCGGGACGGCGGTATCGTCCAGTGCCAGGCCGCTGGCCTTGCGGCGCGCGCGGCGCGAGGCGCCGGCACGCAGCAGCAGCCACTGTTCCAGCTCCTGCCATTCCTGCTGGTAGCGGGCGACGAACTGTTCCTGTTTCATCGCCGCCCCAGCAGCCAGTTGGCCATGGCGTACAGGCGCAGCACGGCGACCTGGCCGTGGGTACCGGTCAGGGGCTCGGCAATGCCGGCCAGCTCCTGCTGGCGGGCCGCCGACAGCCGTGGCGCGCGCTCGGCGAAGGCCATCAGCGCGGCCTGTTCCTCCGGTCGCAGTGGCTGCGGCGGGGCCAGCACGCTGTCGATGGTAGGTGGCGGCGGCAGGTACAGCACAGGCGCGTGCACCACCACGGTGCCGGCCACCAGGTCGCCGAGGCGGCGGCCGTGCGGATCGAACAGGCTGCTGACCAGGCCCAGTGCATAGCCGAACGGCAGCATGTCCACCGTGCGCAGCAGGTTGCGGGTGATCGCCGCCATCCAGCCCACGGGCGCGCCATCGCGGGACAGCACGCGCAGGCCCAGCGCGCGCTTGCCCAGGGTACGGCCCCACAGCGCCTCGCACACGATCGGGTAGACCCAGTAGACCAGGAACATCAGCACCAGGTTGAGGCCGGAGCCGAATTCGTCCAGCACCGCCAGCGGAATCGCCATCAGCACCAGTACCGCGATGCGCACGCCAAGATCGACCAGCCAGGCCATGGCCCGCGGCAGCGGTCCGGCTACCGGCAACTGAAGCAGCACACCCTCCGGCGTCACCACCTCACGGTAGGTATCGAGCATCGGTGCGGCCATCAGCGCGGTGGCCTTCGTTGTGGGCGCCGGAGTCCTCTCCGGCTGGCAACCACAGGCATGGGGGTCTCGACAGGTCCTGGTCGGGCCCAGACTTTAGCAGAGCCGCGCGGCAGCGTTGGCTGCTCAGCCCCGGTATTCGTCCTTCAGCCGCACGTAGTGATCGGCCGAGTACTGCAGCGACTCGATCTCCTTGTCGCTCAGCGTGCGTGCCGGCCGGGCAGGGTTGCCGACCCACAGCTCGCCTTCGCCCACCACCTTGCCGGGGCCGATCACCGCACCGGCGCCGACGAAGCCATGGCGCTCCACGCGGGCACCGTCGAGGATGCAGGCGCCCATGCCGATCAGGCTGTAATCGCCGATCGTGCAGGCGTGGATGATGCAGCCGTGGCCGACGGTCACGCCTTCGCCGATCAGGGTCGGGTAGCCGGCCTTGTTGTACGGGCTGTGGTGGCTGACGTGGATGATGGTGCCGTCCTGCACGTTGGTGCGTGCACCGATGCGTACGTAATTGACGTCACCGCGGATGACCGTGCCCGGCCACACCGACACGTCGTCGCCCAGTTCCACGTCACCGATGATCGTGCACGACGGGTCGATGTACACGCGCTCGCCGAGGACGGGCATCTTGTCGCGGAAGGGGCGCAGCGGGTTCATCGGGGTCTCCGGAAATCAGGGCGTTCGCGACGATGATACCCGCGTGGTCCGCACGCCGCGTGCCTGCCGCGGGTAGTGCCGGCCGCTGGCCGGCAACCACGGAAATCCAAGCGTGCCGCGCGGTTGCCGGCCAGCGGCCGGCACTACCAGAGGCAGGTGCGGCTCTTCATTCAGGCGCGTGCTCGGCCAGCATCTGCCGGAACAGCTCATCCAGCCACGCAGCATCACCTCGTCCGGCGGGCAGCTGTGGCGCCTGCGCAGTCCGGATGGCCAGTTCACGATCGATGTAGTCGCTGATCGCCGCAATGCGCGGCCCGGCAGCGACCTCGGCGCTGGCCCGTTTGACCGCCAGCAGGGCATCGATGACTTCACGCACCGCACCGTCTGGCAGCAGCCGGTCCAGCAGATCCTCGAAGGCCATCGGCGGGGGTGTCTGTTCGTGCTCTATCCACTGGCAGGCCAGCAGTGGGCGCAGCACGTACAGGTACTTCTTGGTGCGCACCGTTTCGCCACGCAGGTAGCCGCGATGGTTCGAGCGCGCCATGTTGAAGTAGTGCCACCAGGTGCCCAGCGGTGAATGGAACGCTTTCGCTGCTTCCCACAACTGTGACACCGCCGCCTGATCCTGCTGGTAGACGATCGGCGAGCGCAGCCACTCGATCAGTGTCGGATTGGATTTTGAAACCAGTCGCAGTGCCTTGCGCAGGTCCCAGCCGCTCACGTCGAGCTCATCGTCGATCGGCAGTTCGATCACATCGCGCTGCGCTTCGCCGGGACCGGTGCTCTCGTTGACGCTGAGATACCAAGGCTGGCGATGCACGTAGATGAAGCGCGCGTCGTAGTCGCTGTCGGGCGAGGAAAAGCCCCAGCCGCGGCTGCCCGACTCGCACGCCAGCAGCACGCGTACGTCGTAGCGCTGTTCGATGTCAGCCAGGGTGGAAAGGATGGCGGCGCGCTTGTCCGGCGCGATCGGGTGGATGTCGTCCATGCAGTTGTGTTCGTAATGTCGAGCGTGCTCGACTGTAACGCAGGTGCGCACCGGTAGTGCCGGCCGCTGGCCGGCAACCACGGAAATCCAGGCGTACCGCGCGGTTGCCGGCCAGCGGCCGGCACTACCGGCTAGGGTTCGTAGCTGTAGCCCATGCCGTACACCGAACGGATCGGCTCGCCTTCCATGCCGGCGTCGGCCAGCTTGCGGCGCAGGTTGCGCACATGGCTGTCGACGGTGCGGTCGACCACCACGCGATGGTCCAGGTACAGCCGGTCGAGCAGTTCATCGCGCGCCCAGATCCGGCCCGGGGTGGCCAGCAGCGTGCGCAGCAGGCGGTACTCCACCGGCGTCAGGTCCAGGCCCTTGCCGTTCCAGGTGGCGCGTGCGGCCGGCTCGTCGATGTGCAGGCCACCGTTGGCGCGCGCACCCGGGTCCGGGCGGTAGCGGCGCAGCACCGCCATTACCCGCGCGACCACTTCGCGCGGACTGAACGGCTTGCAGATGTAGTCGTCGGCGCCGATCTCCAGGCCCAGCAGGCGGTCGATCTCTTCCACCCGTGCGGTGACCATGATGACCGGTACATCGCTGCTGGCACGCAGTTCGCGGCACAGGTCCACACCGTCGCGCTGCGGCAGCATCAGGTCCAGCAGCACCAGGTCGGGCTGGTAGCGCGCGAATGCGTCGATCACCTGGCCACCGTCGTCCACCCACTCGCTGGCCATGCCGGCGGCGGCCAGGTAGTCGCGCAGTACCGAGGCCAGGCGCGGCTCGTCCTCGACGATCAGGATCTTCGTGGACGTGGCGGGCGACGTGCTCATGCAGGCTCCGGCAGGCTGATGACCACGCGCAGCCCGCCCAGCGGCGAGGGCGCGGCGTGGATGACGCCGTGGTGGGCGAGGATGATGTTGTGGCTGATGGCCAGGCCCAGCCCGCTGCCGCCACTGGCGCGGTTGCGCGAACTTTCCACGCGGTAGAAGCGTTCGAACAGCAGTGCACACTTGTCGGGCGGAACGCCCGGCGCGGTGTCTTCCACGACCAGCTGCACGCCGGCAGGCACGCGCGCTGCCTGCACGCGTACGCGGCCACCGGCATGGGTGTAGCGCAGTGCGTTTTCCAGCAGGTTGGCCAGCACCTGCTGCAGGCGCCGTTCGTCACCGGACACCTGCAACGGCGTGGCGGGCAGGTCTTCTTCCAACGCCAGGCCTGCATTGGCGAAGCGCACGCGCATGCCATTGAGTTCGCTGCGCAGCAGCGCCACCAGGTCCAGTGGCGCGAAGCGGTACGCCAGGCCGCCGGACTGGGTCATCGACAGGTCGTGCAGGTCGTCGATCAGCTTGCCCAGCTGGCGGATCTCGCCCTGCAGGCCCACCAGGTTGGCCCGGTCCAGCGGACGGATGCCATCTTCGATCGCCTCCAGCTCGGCGCGCACCACGGCCAATGGCGTGCGCAGCTCATGCGAGATGTCGGCAATGAAGGCGCGGCGGTTGCGTTCGGTATCGTCCAGCGCCTGCGCCATCCGGTTGAAGTCGTTGACCAGCGCGTCCAGCTCATCGTCACTGGTGCGCTCGATGCGGGTGGCGTAGTCACCGGCGGCTAACCGGTGGGTGGCAGCGGCCAGCTTGGCAAGGCGCTGGCGCAGCGCACGCGATACCAGCCAGGCCAGCAGTACCGTCACCAGCAGTAGCGCGATGCCGATCACCCACCAGGCGCGCACCTGGGTGTTGTAGAAATTCAGGTCGTTGGTGGCGATGACGGTCTGGAACGGCACCATGCCCAGCCAACCGACGGTCTGCCCGTCCACCTGCACCGCATGCGGCTCGTCATCGCTGGTGGCGTCGGGGTTGCCGGCCACGAAACGGTGCTGCGCGTCGAACAGGCCCAGGCGCGACGGCACGCCGGTCTGGTCGGACAGCGACGGCACCGGTCCTTCGTGCCCATGGGCCAGGTCCGGGCGCAGCAGCCGCGCCCAGCGGTCGCCATCACCGTGCAGATGCTCCCAGCCACCGTGCTCGCGGTACTCGCGCTGCAGGTGTGGCATCAGCCGCTGCATGCGCAGGTCGCCCTGGTCGTTGAGGTAGTCCAGGAAGCCGGTCTGGAAGGCCACGCGGCTGGCAACACCGTTCACTGCCAGCACCAGCAGGCAGGCGGTGAAGATCGCGAGGAAGGTCTTCGCGGTCAGGCCGAATTTGAGTTGGAACTTCGCCATCGCGAAGGCCATTAGCGGCGCATGCGGCGCCGAAAGCAAGCGCCAGCTGAGCCCGTCGCACAATCTCCATATTCTCTGCACAGTTTCACGGCAGCGTGCACGGGTCAACGCAAGGCCCCCACGCCCCCCATGTCCCTCCTGCGCCCGCTGTCCCGTTCCCCGCGTCCCCTGCTGTTGCCCCTGCTGCTGGCCCTGGCGGCCTGTTCGGCGGGCAGGACCGATGCCCCGGCCATGCCCGAAGTGGGCGTCATCATCGCCCGCGCGCAGCCGCTGGCACTCCAGCAGACCTTGCCCGGCCGTGCCGTGCCGTTCGAGATCTCCGAGGTGCGGCCGCAGGTCGGCGGCCTGATCCGCCAGCGGTTGTTCACCGAAGGCCAGCAGGTCAAGGCAGGGCAGCTGCTGTACCAGGTCGACCCGGCACCGTACCAGGCGGCCTTCGATACCGCGCGCGGGCAGCTGGCGCAGGCCGAGGCTACCGTGTTGTCGGCACAGCCGAAGGCCGAGCGTACCCGCGCGCTGGTGAGCATGGATGCAGCCAGCAAGCAGGACGCCGACGATGCCACCTCGGCATTGAAGCAGGCGCAGGCCAACGTGATTGCCGCGCGCGCTGCATTGCAGGCTGCCCGCATCAACCTCGACTACACCCGGGTGACCGCCCCCATCGACGGCCGCATCGGCACCTCCAGCGTCACCGCCGGCGCGCTGGTCGCGGCCGGCCAGGATACGGCACTGGCCACCATCCAGCGGCTGGACCCGGTGTACCTGGATGTCACCCAGTCCAGCACGCAGATGCTGGCGCTGCGCAAGCAGCTCGATGCGGGCCTGGTGAAGGCCATCGATGGCAAGGCACAGGTAAAGGTGCTGCTGGAGGACGGCAGCACCTACGCGCATGAAGGCACCTTGGAGTTCGTCGGCAGCGCAGTGGATCCGGGCACCGGCAACGTGAAGCTGCGCGCGGTCATTCCGAACCCGGACGGCCTGCTGTTGCCGGGCATGTACCTGAAGGCGGTGCTGCCGATGGCCACCGACGCGCGTGCCCTGCTGGTGCCGCAGAAGGCGGTGGTGCGCAACGAACGCGGCGAACCGCTGCTGCGCCTGCTCGACGCCAAGGATCATGTGGTCGAGCGCCGCGTCAGCACCGGCCAGGTGGTCGGTAACCAGTGGCAGATCACCAGCGGCCTCAAGGCTGGCGAACGGGTGATCGTCAGCAACGGCAGCGCGGTATCGCTCGGCCAGCAGGTGAAAGCGGTGGCGGCCACGACGGCGCAGTTGGCGGCGATGCCGGCGGTCGATCCGAACGGCAACACCGACGAAAAGTCGCACTGAGGCCTGGCCCACATGGTTCGTTTCTTCATCGACCGGCCGATCTTCGCCTGGGTGATCGCCATCGCGGTCAGCCTGCTCGGCCTGCTCGCGATCCTGATCCTGCCGGTGGACCGCTACCCGCAGATCGCCCCGCCCACCATCACCATCCGCGCCACCTACACCGGCGCCTCGTCGCAGACCGTGGAAAACGCGGTCACCCAGGTCATCGAGCAGTCCCAGCAAAGCCTCGATCACCTGATGTACATGACCTCGACCAGTGCCTCCGACGGCTCGGCGCAGGTCAACCTGGTGTTCGCCACCGGTACCAATCCGGATACCGCGCAGGTGCAGGTGCAGAACCAGCTGCAGGCCGCCATGGCCACGCTGCCGCAGGCGGTGCAGCAGAACGGCCTGACCATCACCAAGTCCAGTGGTTCGATCTTCGAGGTGCTGTCGTTCACCAGCGAAGACGGCAGCATGGACAACTTCGATGTCGCCAACTTCATGGAAGCGCGCATCGATGACCAGATCAGCCGCGTCAGCGGTGTCGGCAACATCCAGCCGATCGGCCAGGAATACGCCATGCGCATCTGGCTGGATCCGGAGAAGATGCGCCAGTACGCGCTGATGCCGTCGGACATCGAGACCGCACTGCAGGCACAGAACACCGATGTCTCCGCCGGTGAGCTGGGTGGCCAGCCGGCGCTGAAGGGCCAGCAGCTCGACGCCACGGTAACCGCGCGCAGCCGCCTGCACACGCCCGAGCAGTTCGCGCAGGTGGTGCTCAAGGCCGATGCCAACGGCAGCGTGGTGCGTCTGGGCGACGTGGCGAAGATCGGCCTCGGGCCGGAAAGCTACGACAGCATCAGCACCTTCAATGGCAAGCCGTCGGCGTCGCTGGGCATTGAACTCAATGCCGGTGCCAACGCGATCGCCGTCTCCAAGGCCATCGATGCACGGCTTCAGCAGCTGCAGAAGTACTGGCCGCATGGCTACACCGCCCACGTGGCCTTCACCACCACGCCATTCGTGACCATTTCGCTGAAGGAAGTGGTGATCACCCTGATCGAAGCGATCATCCTGGTGGTGCTGGTGATGTACCTGTTCCTGCAGAACTGGCGCGCCACGCTGATCCCGACCATCGCGGTGCCGGTGGTGCTGCTGGGCACGTTCGGCGTGCTGGCTGCATTCGGGTATTCGATCAACACCCTGACCATGTTCGCACTGGTGCTGGCCATCGGCCTGCTGGTGGACGATGCCATTGTGGTGGTGGAGAACGTAGAGCGGGTGATGACCTTCGAAGGGCTGGCGCCGAAGCCGGCCACGCTGAAGGCGATGGGCCAGATCACCGGCGCGCTGGTCGGCATCGTGCTGGTGCTGACCGCGGTGTTCCTGCCGATGGCGTTCTTCAGCGGTGTAACCGGGGTGATCTATCGCCAGTTCTCGGTGACGATCGCCGCCGCGATGATCCTGTCGGTGCTGGTGGCGATGACCATCACCCCGGCACTGTGTGGCAGCATCCTGCACCAGATTCCCAAGGGCGGCCATCCGCATGGCGACCACGGTGGCGAGCCGAGCCTGCTGGGCAAGTTCTTCATCTGGTTCAACCACCGCTTCGAGCGTACCTCCAACGGCCTGCGTCACCGCGTGGATCGTTTCCTCGGCCGCCGCTCGCTGGGCGTGCTGTTCTACCTGGTGCTGAGCGTGGCCACCGGCCTGTTGCTGTGGCACCTGCCGGGCGCGTTCCTGCCCGATGAAGACCAGGGCATGCTCAACGCGCTGGTGAAGCTGCCGGCCGGTTCCACGCTGGAGCAGACGCGGGCGGTGATGGATCGTCTGAGTGCCGTCGCGGTGAAGGACGACGGCGTGCTCTCGATCCAGGCCACCGCCGGCTTCAGTGTTACCGGCAGCGGCCAGAACGTCGGCCAGGCCTTCATCCGCCTGAAGGACTGGGATGACCGCAAGGACGACGCCGATACCATCGCCGCACGCTTGACGCGGGCGATGGCCAGCGTGCCCGATGCGCAGGTGTTCATCACCTCGCCACCGGCCATCCTGGGCCTCGGCGATGCGGGTGGCTTCACCCTGGAACTGCAGGACGAAGGCGGTGCCGGCCATGCCGCCGCCGTGGCCGCGCGCAACACGCTGCTGAAAGAAGCCGCCAAGGACCCGAAGCTGGTCAACGTGCGCTACGCCAGCCTGGAAGACGCGCCGGTATACGCGGTGAAGGTGGACGACGCCAAGGCGCAGGCGATGGGCGTGAACCCGCAGGACGTCAATGACACCTTGAACGCGGCGTTGGGCGGCGACTTCGTCAACAACTTCATCTACAAGGGACGCATCAAGAAGGTGTTCATCCAGGGCACCGCCGAAGCACGCATGCAGCCGCAGGACATCGAGCGCTGGAGCGTGCGCAACCAGGCCGGGCAGATGGTGCCGCTGTCGTCGCTGATCAGCACGCATTGGACCAGTGCGCCGGCCGCACTGCAGCGCTACAACGGCGTATCAGCGATGGAAATCACCGGACAGCCGGCGCCGGGCGTCAGCTCCGGCGAGGCGATGGCCGAGATCGCGCGGCTGGCCGACACACTGCCGGAAGGCTTCAGCCATGCCTGGTCGGACATGGCCTACCAGGAACAGTTGTCGGGCAACCAGGCGCCAATGCTGTACGCCATCTCGCTGCTGTTCGTGTTCCTGTGCCTGGCCGCGCTGTATGAAAGCTGGGCGGTGCCGTTCGCGGTGATGCTGGCGGTGCCGGTGGGTGTGTTCGGTGCGGTGCTGATGATGAACCTGCGTGGCCTCAACAACGACGTGTACTTCCAGGTCGGCCTGCTGACCACGATTGGTCTGGCAGCGAAGAACGGCATCCTGATCGTCGAGTTCGCGCGCATCCTCGAACAGCAGGGCAGGGACACCCGCGACGCAATCCTGCAGGCGGTCTACCTGCGGCTGCGGCCGATCGTGATGACTTCGCTGGCGTTCCTGATGGGCGTGTTGCCGCTGGTGTTCGCCACCGGGGCCGGTTCGGCCGCGCGCCGTTCGCTGGGTACCGGCGTGGCCGGTGGTACGGTGGCCTCGATGGTGCTGGGCATGTTCTTCGTGCCGTTGTTCTACCTGCTGGTGCGCCGCCTGTTCCCGGGCCGCGCGTCGGCCGACGCCACTGTCCCGGAGACAAGCCCATGAAGCCGATGCTGCTGCGCGCCCTGGCGGCCGCAACGATGACCGCCGTGCTGGGCGGCTGCGTGAGCATGGCCCCGCACTACCAGCGACCCGAGGCGCCGGTGCCGGCACAGTTCGGCAATGCCGCCATCGGCGCGGCCGAACCGGCACTGGCGATGCCGGCCTGGCGCGACGTGTTCCTGGAACCGCGCCTGCAGCAGGTCATCGCGCTGGCGCTGCAGAACAACCGCGACCTGCGCGTGGCGGTGCTGCAGGTGGAGAAGGAGCGCGCGCAGTACCGCATCCAGCGCGCGGCACCGCTGCCGCCGGTGGATGCCAGCGGCAGTGTCACCCGTTCGCGGGTGAGCGATGCCAACAGCGAGACCGGCGTCACCCAGGTGACCGAATCCGATGCCGTGCAGGTGGGCATCAGCAGCTGGGAGCTGGACCTGTTCGGGCGTATCCGCAGCTTGAAGAACGAGGCGCTGCAGAACTGGCTGGCCAGCGCCGAGAACCAGCGCGCCGCGCGCACCAGCCTGGTGGCTGAAGTGGCGACGGCGTGGCTGGCGCTGGCGGCCGACGAGCAGTCGCTGGCATTCACGCAACAAACGCTGGACAGCCAGCAGCAGACCCTTCAGCGCACCGAGGCCCGCCATGCACAGGGGCTGGCCTCGGGCCTGGACCTGTCGCAGGTGCAGACCAGCGTGGAAGCCGCGCGCGGTGCGCTGGCGAAGCTGCAGGCCCAGCAGGCGCAGGATCGCGATGCATTGCAGCTGTTGGTGGGGGCACCGCTGGATCCGGCCCTGCTGCCAACCGCGCAGGCGCTGGGTGGCAGCGTCGCATTGGCGCCGCTGCCCGCCAACCTGCCGTCCAGCGTGTTGCTGCAGCGTCCGGACGTGCTGTCCGCCGAGCATGCATTGCAGGCAGCCAACGCCGATATCGGTGCCGCGCGCGCCGCATTCTTCCCGACGCTGGCGTTGACCGCCAACTACGGC
The DNA here is from genome assembly GCF_059369635.1 of Stenotrophomonas sp. YJH_SMC_58. Taxonomy (NCBI): domain Bacteria; kingdom Pseudomonadati; phylum Pseudomonadota; class Gammaproteobacteria; order Lysobacterales; family Lysobacteraceae; genus Stenotrophomonas; species Stenotrophomonas sp. YJH_SMC_58. Next base: position 25,460 of record NZ_JCAFSW010000008.1, on the reverse strand, counting down.
CACAGTTCCACCGCGTTGTCGACGCTGTTCTCGGCCGGCACCCGTGGCTGGTCGTTCGCGCCCAGCATCACCGCGCCGATCTTCCATGCCGGTGCACTGAAGGCCTCGCTGGATGCCTCGAAGATCGGCAAGGACATCGGCATCGCGCAGTACGAGAAGGCGATCCAGCAGGCCTTCAGTGAGGTGGCCGATGCGCTGGCCACGCGCGATCACCTGACCGCGCAGCTGGACGCGCAACGCGCGTTGGTGGCTGACAGCCAGCGCAGCTACACCTTGGCCGATGCGCGCTACCGCACCGGACTGGATGGCTACCTGCAGTCGTTGGATGCGCAGCGCAGCCTGTATGCCGCGCAGCAGGACCTGATCGCCCTGCAGCAGCAGGAGGCGGGCAACCGGGTGACGCTGTTCAAGGTGTTGGGTGGCGGCGCCGACGCGCGGTAACGCGCCCGCCAATGTGGGTGTGTCTTCCGCTCCGGTAGGTGCCGACCTTGGTCGGCACAAATGCATGCAGCATCGCGATCTGATGATTCGTGCCGACCAGGGTCGGCACCCACCAGGGCAGACTCATGTGCCGACCAAGGTCGGCACCCACCAGAAGCAGGTGCGACCGCTTATGCCACGCGGCCGCGGCGCGCCCGCTCCAGATGCACCAGCAGCAGCGAGATCGCTGCCGGGGTCATGCCCGGGATGCGCTGCGCCTGGCCGATGGTCTGCGGGCGCACGCGCTCCAGCTTCTGCAGCGCTTCGGCCGACAGCCCGCGTACCGTCGCATAATCGAAGGCTTCAGCGATCGGCGTGGCTTCGTGCCGCTGCTGGCGCTCGATTTCCTCGCGCTGGCGATCTAGGTAGCCGGCGTACTTCACGCCGATCTCCACCTGCTCGGCCACCTTGGCGTCGGCCACGGCCGGGCCCAGCGACGGCACCTGCATCAGCTGCGCGTAATCCAGCTCGGGGCGCTTGATCAGGTCCAGCACATTGGTTTCGCGGCTGACCGCCACGCCCAGCGTGTCCTGTACCTCGCGGCCCAGCGCATTGGCCGGGGTCGCCCACAGTGCGCCCAGGCGCGCGCGCTCGGCGGCGACGGCAGCCTGCTTGGTCTCGAACGCGCTCCAGCGATGGTCATCCACCAGGCCCATTTCGCGGCCGGCGGGGGTCAGGCGCTGGTCGGCATTGTCCTCGCGCAGCTGCAGGCGGTATTCGGCGCGGCTGGTGAACATGCGGTAGGGCTCGTTGGTGCCGTGGGTGATCAGGTCATCCACCAGCACGCCCAGGTACGCCTCGTCGCGGCGCGGGCACCAGCCATCCAGTCCACGTACCTGGCGTGCGGCGTTGAGGCCGGCCAGCAGGCCCTGCGCGGCCGCTTCTTCATAGCCGGTGGTGCCGTTGATCTGGCCGGCGAAGAACAGGCCGTTGACCAGCTTGGTCTCCAGCGAGGCCTTCAGCCAGCGCGGATCGAAGAAGTCGTACTCGATCGCGTAGCCGGGGCGGGTGATGTGCGCGTTCTCGAAACCACGGATGCTGCGCACCATCTCCAGCTGCACGTCGAAGGGCAGCGAGGTGGAGATGCCGTTGGGGTAGATCTCGACGATGCCCAGGCCTTCGGGTTCGACGAAGATCTGGTGGCTGGCCTTCTCGGCGAAGCGCACCACCTTGTCCTCGATGGACGGGCAGTAGCGCGGGCCGATGCCTTCGATCTGGCCGCTGTACAGCGGCGAGCGATGCAGCGCGTCGCGGATGATCTGGTGGGTCTGTTCGGTGGTGTGGGTGATCCAGCAGCTGACCTGCTGCGGATGCTCGTCCACCGAGCCGAGGAAGGACATCACCGGGCGCGGCGAATCACCGGGCTGTTCGTCCATCACGCTGTAGTCCAGCGAGCGGCCATCGATGCGCGGCGGCGTGCCGGTCTTCAGGCGGTCCACCTGGAACGGGCGCTCGCGCAGGCGCGCGGCCAGCGTGGTGGCCGGCGGGTCGCCCATGCGGCCGGCGGCGTACTGGGTGGGGCCCACGTGGATCTTGCCGGCGAGGAAGGTACCGGCCGTCAGCACCACGGCCCCGGCGTCGAAACGCAGGCCGGTCTGGGTGATGACGCCGCGCACGGCGTCGCCTTCGATGACCAGATCGTCCACTGCGGCTTGGAACACGGTCAGGTTGGCCTGGCCTTCGACGATGGCGCGGATCGCCATGCGGTACAGGTTGCGATCGGCTTGGCAACGGGTGGCACGCACGGCCGGGCCCTTGGAGGCGTTCAACGTGCGCCACTGGATGCCGGCGCGGTCGGCGGCATGCGCCATCGCACCGCCCAGGGCGTCGATTTCCTTGACCAGGTGGCCCTTGCCGATGCCGCCGATGGCCGGGTTGCAGCTCATCGCGCCCACCGTTTCGATGTTGTGGGTCAGCAGCAGGGTGCGCACGCCGGTGCGGGCCGCGGCCAGCGCGGCTTCGGTGCCAGCGTGGCCACCGCCGATGACGATGACGTCGTAACGATGGAAGGACGGATTCATGGGGGCTGTTCAGCTGGGGGCGGGCGCGGCCGGGGGGGCGGCGCCGGGGTGGCGATTTTAGCGCCATTCGGGTCCGGGACGTCGGCACCGGTCGGCCGGCGCCGAAATCAGCCCTAAAGTTGGCAGGATTTTTGCAGATAACCCAATAGCACCCACCGTGGCTGGCGCCGTAGGCGCCCGTGACCGGAATTGGAACAGGGGCCGGTACAGGCGCACGGTGGGGGAGCAGAGGGCCGGCAGTCGGGGGACTGTCCGGCCCTGTTTTTTTGGGGTGCCGGGAAAGGCCCCGTCCACGCATGGCGTGGATCTACTGACGCTGGGTCTCTCGCCGGTTGGCGGCCCGGCAAAACAAACGGCCCCGCATTGCGGGGCCGTCTGCCTTCAGAGGTGCCGACATCCGACAGGGCCGGAACAGGGGGGATCCAGATGTTCCTGTCGGATATCGACGTAGAGCTTTTTGCGGCGGCCCGTGTCGTTTTTGTCACTTTGTGACGCGGGCCGTCACTGTCCGCGTAGATTGCGGCTTGGACCGTGTGAAATGCAAGACGGTTCAGCGCTCAACTGTGCGCTGCGTCGCACGATCCATGTTGCGCCAGGGGGAACCGTTCATCCTCGGCGCACTCGGTGCCGGGGACGGGCGGGCCTGCGGCGCGGGCGACGGCGGCTGCATGTTCGATTGCGGCGGGCGGCGCATCGAATCCATGTTCCGCCACGGGGAACCGCCGTTGTACGACGGCCGCGGCGGCGGCGGCGGACGATTCTCGCCACCGTTGCCGGGCGGACGCGGCGGCGGGCGGTGGTTGTGCGGTGGGCGGTAGATCGGGCGCGAGTAGTACGGGTTGCCATAGCCGCCGTAATAGCCGCCATAGCCACCGTAGTACGGGTAGCCGTAGTTGTAGGGATAGCCGGCCGGGTAGCGGTACTCCACCGACGGCGCGCCGTGGTAGTAGCCGCCACCGCGGCCACCGCCTACATAATCGTAGGTGGTGCAGCCAGTCAGGCCCAACAACAGGCCACCGGCAAGCAACAGGCGCATTTTCATGGTGGGTCCCCCCAGAGGACGGATGTGCAGCCAGCTTCGTGCGCGGGCATTGAATCGGCCCTTAATTCGGCTGGCCAGGATGAATGGAGGCGTAGGCCTGCATGCTGGCATGACCTGTGCCCCGGTCGCCAGCGCGGGGGCATACGTTAATCTTGCGTCATGAGCGATTCACTGTTGCCCCGCGCCGATGATGTCCTGCTTGCTGCTGCGAGGATTGCCCCGCATGCCAGCGTGACCCCGGTGCTGCGCTCGCGCACCCTCGATGCAATGACCGGCGCGCAGTTGGCCTTCAAGGCCGAGCACCTGCAGCGTGGTGGCGCATTCAAGTTCCGTGGTGCCTGCAATGCGGTGTGGTCGCTGGATGCCGATCGCGCCAGTGCTGGCGTGGTGACCCATTCCTCCGGCAACCACGGCGCCGCGCTGGCCCTGGCCGCACGCACCCGGGGCATCCCCTGCCATGTGGTGGTGCCGGAGGGGGCGGTGGCCGCCAAGCTGGCCAACATCGCCCGCCACGGCGCCACGCTCTGGCGCTGCCCGCCGACCATCGCCGACCGCGAGGCCACCTGCGCCAAGGTGCTGGCCGATACCGGCGCAACCCTGGTGCATCCCTATACGAACCCGGCGGTGATGGCCGGGCAGGGCACCGCGGCCCTGGAACTGCTGCACAGCGACGGCCCGTTCGACGCGCTGGTGGTGCCGGTGGGCGGCGGTGGCCTGGCCAGCGGTACCGCGCTGGCCCTGCAGCATGCCAGTCCGCAGACCCGGCTGATCCTGGCCGAGCCGGCCGGCGCCGATGACACCGCGCGCTCGCTGGCCATCGGCGAGCGCCAGGGTGCGTTCACCCCGGACACCATCTGCGATGGCCTGCGTACTCTGATCGGCGCGCCCAATTTCGAGTTGCTGCGCGCCGCCGGTGCCGAGGCGATCGTGGTCGATGACGCCGCGACGCTGGCGGCGATGCGCCTGCTGTGGGACGTGCTCAAGCAGGTGGTGGAGCCCTCTTCGGCCACCGTGCTGGCTGCGGTGCTGGCGCAGCCGCAGCGCTTCGCCGGCCTGCGCGTGGGCCTGGTGTTGTCCGGCGGCAACGTCGACCTGCCAGCGCTGCGCTGGGGGGCGGCGTGAGCCGCGGGCGGCACCGCGAACGCACCGGCCTGCTGGGCTGGTTGTGGCGGCTGTTCGTGCTGCTGGTGATCTGGCTGCTGGGCGTGACCGCCTGGATCGTCTGGGTGGGTGAACGCGACCAGGCCGCCAAGGCCGACGCCATCATCGTGCTGGGTGCGGCCGCCTATGACGCCAAGCCGTCACCGGTGTTCGAAGAACGCATCCGCCACGGGCTGGATCTGTATGAAGCACGCTATGCGCCGCTGCTGATCTTCACCGGTGGCTATGGCGGCACCGGTGCGCGCTTCTCCGAGTCGCAGGTGGCGCGGCGCTACGCGCTGAAGCATGGCGTGCCGGACGATGCGATCCTGATCGAAACCGCTTCGCGCAATACCGTGCAGAACCTGGTTGAAGCCAAGCGGCTGATGGACCAGCGCGGCCTGCACCGGGTGATCGTCGTCAGCGATCCGCTGCACATGGCGCGCGCGCTGCGCCTGAGCAAGGCGCTCGGCATCGATGCGCTGGCCTCGTCCACGCCCAGCACGCGCTTCCGCAGCTTCCATACCAGCTGGCGCTTCCTGGTGCAGGAAATCTATTTCTTCCACCGCGACCTGGTGCGCCCGCCGTTGAGTTCGCCGGCCAATACCTGAGGGCGGAAGCCTGCGTTGGGCGCGGCGTCGCATTGGGTAGTGCCGGCCGCTGGCCGGCAGATGCCCACCATGGAATCGTGAGGTTGCCGGCCAGCGGCCGGCACTACCAGACGATCAGGTCTGCTTGCGGCGGATCGGAATCGCCGACACCGCTCGGAACTGGTAGGTGCCAACCTTGGTTGGGACCATCTGTCAGATCGCGATGCTGCCGGCACTGTGCCGACCAAGGGCGGCACCCACCAGAGCGATTCGCGTATGGCGTCGCATTGGGTAGTGCCGGCCGCTGGCCGGCAGATGCCCACCATGGAATCGTGATGTTGCCGGCCAGCGGCCGGCACTACCAGACGATCAGGTCTGTTTGCGGCGGATCGGAATCGCCGACAACGCCCGAATTTGGTGGGTGCCAACCTTGGTTGGCACCATCTGTCAGATCGCGATGCTGCCGGCACTGTGCCGACCAAGGGCGGCACCCACCAGAGCGATTCGCGTATGGCGTCGCATTGGGTAGTGCCGGCCGCTGGCCGGCAGATGCCCACCATGGAATCGTGAGGTTGCCGGCCAGCGGCCGGCACTACCAGACGATCAGGTCTGCTTGCGGCGGATCGGAATCGCCGACACCGCCCGAATTTGGTGGGTGCCAACCTTGGTTGGCACCATCTGTCAGATCGCGATGCTGCCGGCACTGTGCCGACCAAGGGCGGCACCCACCAGAGCGATTCGCGTATGGCGTCGCATTTGGTAGTGCCGGCCGCTGGCCGGCAGATGCCCACCATGGAATCGTGAGGTTGCCGGCCAGCGGCCGGCACTACCAGACGATCAGGTCTGCTTGCGGCGGATCGGAATCGCCGACACCGGCACCGAGGCGACGTCATGCCCGCCTTCGCGGATCGGCGCGCCCGGATCCGGTGCCCAGGCGTGGGCGTAGATCACTTCCCAGCTGCTGGGCAGCTTGCCGTCGGCACGGCGCATCGGCTCGTATGCGGCGGCGGCAGCGGCGAAACGACCACGCCCGGTCAGCGTATGGCGGCGGTCCACCCGCGCGTTGGTCGCACCCATCGCGCGCAGCTCGCGCATCAGCGAGGGCAGGTCGTCGTAGGTCAGGGTGAACAGATCGCGGTCCAGCACCGGGTCGCGGAAGCCGGCCATCATCAGCGCGTCGCCGAACTGGGCGATCTGCGCGAAGCGGCTCACGTGCGGACGATCATCGGCGGCGGCGAACGCTTCGTTGAGTTCCACCAGGGTTTCCGGGCCGAAGGTCGAGCACAGCAGCAGGCCACCGGGCTTGAGCACGCGACGGAATCCGGCAAACACCGCCGGCAGGTCGTCCACCCACTGCAGGCACAGGTTGCTGAAGATCACATCCACGCTGTTGTCGGCCAGCGGCAGCGCGGCGGCATCGCCGCACAGGCGCTGGAACGGCTTCCACCACCCGGCCTGGCGCTTGGCCTGGTCCAGCATCGGCAGCGCCACATCCAGCGCGATCACCTGCGCCTTCGGCCAGCGCTTCTTCATCAACGCACTGGCATGGCCGGTACCCGCGCCGATGTCCAGCACCACCTCGGGCTTGCGTGCCTCCAGGTAGTCCAGCGATTCGATCAGTCGCGACTGCACCTCGCGCTGCAGGGCGGCGGCGGCGTCGTAGCTGCTGGCGGCACGCGCGAACGCGCGGCGGACGTGGCGGGCATCGAAGTGGGACGGCATTGCGAAAGTCTCTTAGAACGTACCGGGGTAGGCGCCGCCGTCGATCAGCAGGTTCTGCCCGGTGAGGTAACCGGCCTGCGCACTGCACAGGAAGGCGCAGGCGGCGCCGAACTCGTCCGGCGTGCCGAAGCGGCCGGCGGGAATCTGCTGGCGGCGGCGCTCGGCCACTTCGCCAGCATCGCCGTCCTTGCCCGCACTGTGGGCGAAGTTGGCGCGCAGGCGGTCGGTGTCGAACTGGCCGGGCAGCAGGTTGTTGATGGTGACGTTGTGGGCCACGGTGCGGCGCGACAGGCCGGCGACGAAACCGGTCAGGCCGCTGCGCGCGCCGTTGGACAGCGCCAGGATGTCGATCGGGGCCTTCACCGCCGACGAGGTGATGTTGACGATGCGGCCGAAGCCGCGCTCGATCATCGCGTCGACGGTGGCGCGGATCAGCGCGATCGGCGCCAGCATGTTGGCGTCCAGCGCGGCAATCCAGTCGTCGCGCTCGAAACTGCGGAAATCACCGGGCGGCGGACCACCGGCGTTGTTGACCAGGATGTCCACCTGCGGGCATGCGGCCAGTGCCGCAGCACGGCCGGCCTCGGTGGTGACATCGGCGGCAACCGCGCGCACCTCGGCAGCGGCGGGCACGGCACGCAGTTCTTCAGCGGCGGCCTGCAGCGCAGCGTCACCACGGGCCACGATCACCACGTTCACGCCCTCGCGCACCAGCGCACGCGCGCAACCCAGGCCCAATCCCTTGCTGGCGCCGCAGACCAGTGCCCAGCGGCCGTTGATGCCCAGATCCATGCGTCAGTCCTGCGGAATTCGGAAGGTGTTCATTGTCCGCCATCAGCCGGCGACAGGGCGGCAACGAAGTGTTGCAGGGCGGCGGCCACTTCGTCGGCATGGCCAAGGAACGGCGCGTGGCCGCCGTGGGCGATGGTCAGCGCCTGCGCACCCGGGGCCAGTGCTGCGGCGGCCTGCATCGCCACCGGAGACACCAGCCGGTCACGCTGGCCGGCGATCCACAGGCTGGGCTTGCCCAGCGTTGGCAGTGCGCCGCGCAGGTCAGTGCTTTCGAGCAGGCGCAGGCCTTCCAGCAGGGCGCGTTCGGTGGGCGCACCGCGCTCGACCAGGCGCTGGCGCAGGGTGCGCAGCTCCTCGCGGGCGTGTGCCGAGCCCATTACGTCCAGCGCGAGGAAGCGTTCCAGCGTGCCGCCGAAGTCGGTCGCCAGCTCGCGGCCGAACTGCTCGAACACCGCCGGCTCCACCGCGTGCGGCCAGTCATCGCCTCGCACGAAGCGCGGCGTGGCGGCGATCATCGCCAGCCCGCGCACCTTTGGCAGCGTGGCCGCCGCGTGCAATGCGAACAGGCCGCCCAGTGACCAGCCGCACCACACCGCCGGCGGCGTAGCCGCGGCAATGGCACCTACCACAAACGGCAGGCGCAGCGGCGTGGTGTCCTCGCGGCTGTGCCCATGGCCGGGCAGGTCGACCAGATGCAGGGTGAACTGGTCCGCAAGCCGCTGCACCAGCGGCGCGAACACGCCGCCCTGCAGAGCCCAACCGTGGATCAGCACCAGGTCCGGCCCACGGCCGGTGACGTCAATATGCATGGGCAACGACACGGAACTCAGGCAAAGACAGGCAGCGGCGGTGGCGCGGCTTCACGCACGGCCAGGGCCACGCGTTCGCGCGCGCTGGCGATGGCCTCGACCAGCCCCCGCACCTGTTCCGGCGTGTGCAGCGCAGACAGTGTCACCCGCAGGCGCGCCTTGCCTTCCGGCACGGTCGGCGGGCGGATCGCACCGACCAGCCAGCCGGCCTGTTCCAGCGCCGTGGACATGGCTACGGCGGTGTGGTCATCGCCGCACAGCAGCGGTTGGATCGGCGTGTCCGAAGCCATCAGGTCCAGCCCATAGCGGCGTGCTTCGCTGCGGAACAGCGCGATCAGGTCTGCCAGTTTGGAACGGCGCCAGTTGTCCCTGCGCGCCAGGCGCACCGCTTCAAGCGCAGCGGCGGCCATCGCTGGTGGCACGGCGGTGGTGTAGATGTACGGGCGTGCGGTCTCGGCCAGATGCTCGATCAGGTCGTCGCGGCCCAGCACCAGTGCACCCGAACCGCCCAGTGCCTTGCCCAGCGTGACCAGCTGCAGCGGCACATCGTCCACACCCAGCCCGGCGGCGGCCACGGCACCCCGGCCATCACCGACCACGCCTACACCGTGCGCATCATCCACATAGAACAGCGCCTGCTGCAGGCGTGCCACAAGCGACAATGCACGCAGCGGTGCGATGTCGCCATCCATGCTGAAAACACCATCGGTGGCCAGCATTGCCGCGCCATCGGGCGCATGCTTGAGCTGACGCATTGCGCCTTCCGCATCCAGATGCGGATAACGGCGCAGGCGTGCACCGGCCAACCGGGTGGCATCGAGCAGGCTGGCGTGGTTGAGCTTGTCCTGTACGCAGACATCGTTCTCTTCGCTCAGCAGCGCCTGCTGCACCGCCAGGTTGGCGGCGAAGCCACTGCCGAACAGCAGCGCACGCGGATAGCCAAGCCATTCGGCCACCTCGCGTTCCAGCGCCTCATGCAGGGCATGATGGCCGCAGACCAGGTGCGAGGCACCGGCGCCAGCGCCTTCGCGTGCGGCGGCGTCCTGCAGCGCGTTGACCACGCTGAACTGCTGGGCCAGGCCGAGGTAGTCGTTGCTGCAGAAGCCGGTCTGCCACTGGCCGTCCACTTCCAGGCGCACGCCATCGCGACGGGTGACCGTGCGTCGCGGGCGGCGACGGCCTTGGGCATCGCGCAGGGCGCGCTGGGCGTGGAGGCGGGCGGTCAGGTCGGGGCGGGCCATGGTGGCTGAATGCGTCGACGGGGCGGCTAGGGTAGCGCGTTGCCGCGGCGCCTGCTTGCGGCCCGTCTCAGGCCGCGTGAGCGCAGCCACAGCCGGGCGTATCGGCACTGATATCGGCGTGCACGGTGCCGCCGTGGTCGTGGCCCTCGGCATCCACCTGCACCGCCATCGGCTGCAGGCCCAGCCGGGCGAACAAGGCCAGGTCGCGCTCGCTCTCCGGGTTGCCGGTGGTCAGCAGTTTGTCGCCGTAGAAGATCGAGTTGGCACCGGCCAGGAAACACAGTGCCTGCAGTTCGTCACTCATCGCCTCGCGCCCGGCCGACAGCCGCACCATCGAGCGCGGCATGGCGATGCGCGCCACTGCGATCATGCGCACGAACTCGAAGGGGTCCAGCTCGGCACTGCCATGCAGCGGCGTGCCCGCCACCTGCACCAGCTTGTTGATCGGCACCGAATCGGGATGTGCCGGCAGCGAGGCCAGCGCCAGCAGCAGGCCGACGCGCTGCGCGCGCGTCTCGCCCATGCCGACGATGCCACCGCAGCAGGTCTTCAGGCCGGCATCGCGCACGTGCTCCAGCGTATCCAGACGGTCCTGGTACTGGCGCGTGTGGATGATCGAATCGTAGTAGTCCGGCGCGGTGTCGAGGTTGTGGTTGTAGTAGTCCAGGCCCGCATCCTTCAGCGCACGCGCCTGCTCGCCACTGAGCATGCCCAGCGTGGCGCAGGTCTCCAGGCCCAGCGCCTTCACCCCGGCGATCATCGCCGCCACCTTCGGAATGTCGCGGTCCTTCGGCGATCGCCACGCGGCACCCATGCAGAAGCGCGATGCACCGGCGGCCTTGGCCTGGCGCGCCTTGGCCAGCACCGCGTCGGTCTCCATCAGCTTCTGCGCGTTCACCCCGGTGCTGTAGCGCTGCGCCTGCGGGCAGTACGCGCAGTCTTCCGGGCAGCCTCCGGTCTTCACCGACAACAGCGTGGACACCTGCACCTGCGCCGGATCGAAGTGCTCGCGGTGCACCGCGGCGGCGCGGAACAGCAGCTCGGGAAACGGCAGATCGAACAGCGCCTGCAGTTCGTCGTGTTGCCAGTCGTGGCGGATGGCAGCAGCCATGGCGGGACCTTGGATACGAGTGGAGCGAGGGCGGCAGTGTGGGTGGGCGCGGGGAGGCTGTCAACCATTTGCATTTTAATTTGGTTTACAGATCGTCGGTGCAATAGAGCATCGAGCGAAGCGCCGCATTTCACCGCATGCTGCAAGGCGTCCAGCCACAGTGCCTGCTGCACAACGCAAGTGCTGGCGCGCAGACTCTTTCCCATGTTTGATCTTTACCACCTTCGTGGGCGCATCACCGCGCTGGTCCTCAGCGAGGCCTGGCGCCGCCGCGCCGCGCTGTGGGGCGGCGCGGTGGCCGTGGCACTGGTGGCGATCCTGTTTGCCAAGGCCAGCGATGCGGCCTTCCATCTGTTCCAGCGCATCACCTCGCACTCGCCGTGGTGGGCCCTGCTGCTCACGCCGGGCATCTTCGCGCTGCTGGCCTGGCTCACTTCCGGCGTGTTGAAGCCCACGCGGGGCAGCGGCATTCCGCAGGTCATCGCTGCGCTGGACAAGGCCGATGAGCCGTTCCGGAAAACCAACCTTTCCCCAGCGGTTTCGGCCGGCAAGCTGCTGCTGACTTCGCTGTCGCTTCTGGGTGGGGCATCGGTCGGGCGCGAGGGGCCCACCGTGCACGTAGGCGCAAGCCTGATGTATCTGTTCGGCCGCTGGTTCGGCTTCAAGGATCCCCGCGAGCTCTCGCACTTCCTGTTGGCCGGTGGCGCTGCCGGTATTGCGGCGGCGTTCAACACGCCGCTGGCCGGCATCGTCTTCGCCATCGAGGAGCTCAGCGGCCGTTTCGAACATCGCTTCTCCGGCACCCTGTTGACCGCGGTGATCGTCGGTGGCGTGGCATCGCTCGGTCTGTTGGGCAATTACACCTACTTCGGCCATGTGAGCGCGCGTCTGCCGCTCGGCCAGGGCTGGCTGGCGATCCTGCTGTGCGGCGTGGTGGCGGGCCTGCTGGGCGGGCTGTTCGCACGTGCGGTACTGGCCAGCGCGGCGGGCCGTCCGCGTTGGCTGGGCCAGCTGCGGCAGCGGCATCCGGTATTGCTGGCCGCGGGCTGCGGCCTGGTGGTGGTCATGCTGGCCCTGGTGTTCGGCGAAGGCGCGTTCGGCACCGGTTACGAACAAGCGCGCAGCCTGGTGCAGGGCCAGGCGCTGGTCGGCCATGAGTTCGGGTTGATGAAGCTGCTGGCCAACCTGGCCTCGTACGTGGCGGGCATTCCCGGTGGCCTGTTCTCACCTGCGTTTGCGGTCGGCGCGGGACTCGGCCACAACCTGTCAGTGCTGATGCCGGGCGTGGACCCGCGCGCGTTCGTGTTGCTGGGCATGTGCGCCTACCTGACCGGTGTGACCCAGGCGCCACTGACCTCGGCGGTGATCTCGCTGGAGCTGACCGACAGCGGCGACCTGCTGTTGCCGATCCTGGCGACGGTGCTGATCGCGCGTGGTGTGTCCGGGCTGGTGTGCAGGGTACCGATCTATCGCGGGTTGGCGGAGCTGTTGATGGTGCCGAAAACGGCTGAAGATGTGGCTGTCGAGGCGCCTGCTGTGCGAACGTCCCGCACCCGCGAAAATGGAGATGGCTAGGAGCAATACAGCCTGGAGCAGCAATTCTCCTCCCAGAGGAGGTGTTGGCGACGTTACGGTGCTACTTCGTGACCGATGATGGCTCGCTTCCGGAAGTGGAGCTCGCCTACCGTGAGGCCGCCGGAACGGCCGATGCGTTCGCCTATCTGTTTGCCTGCGGTGCCCGCGTCGCGGGTTCTGGAAGCGTGCAGCTCTGGCACCGTGCGGAAGATCTTGGTCAGCCGTTCATGGGACCGGGCGACGCGCGACGCGTTCTCCAGGACGAAGTGGAACCCTTCCATGTCGGCCTTGCAGACATTGCCTGCGGCGGCGTTCTTCTGCCAGAACTGGGTGTGCTCGTCATGCGCCATGGGTTGACGCTGGATTACCGCATGGGAGCGTCATGGGGCCAGCGGGAGGTCCAGGCCTTCCTGCTCCTTCTGCACCAGTTGCAGCGGCGGGGGGGCGTGATGACCGTTCCCTGGTGGGGTGAAGAGGGCCAGCACAGGTTCGAAACCGCGTTGGCAGCCGTTGAGATTTCTTGACCGGGTTTGCCGCAAGGCAGGCACGCAACGGATAGACAACGATCATTGCTTCAATCAACGCAATCAATCAGCCCTCCATCTTCACTCCAGCAGTGAAGCTGATTCCGCGTTGCACCGTCTACCCGATGCCACGCGCGACGCAGAAGATGCGTCGACGCCGGGGCTGCACCCGGACCTGCATCGAGAGCGCGACCATGATCAACTGCCGTATCCGCAGCCTGGCGGCTGCCGTCCTGGCCCTGGCCAGTTCCCCCGCGCTGGCGATGTCCGGCGCGCCCCTGCTGCCCAGCGAGCGTAGCATCGGCACCCTCGAACCGGTGGCGCGTTTCGATGGCGCCATGCCCACCAGCGTGGCGGTATCTGAAACCGGGCGGATCTTCGTCAACTTCCCGCGCTGGGGCGATGAGGTGGCCTACAGCGTGGCCGAATGGCGCGACGGCCGCGCCGTTCCCTATCCGGATGCGCGCATCAACCGCAAGGACGGTCCCGATCCGGCGGCCCATTTCATCAGCGTGCAGAGCGTGGTGGCCGATGGCCAGGGCCGGTTGTGGGTGCTGGATACCGCCGCGCCCGGGTTCTCTGCGCCACAGGCCGGCGGTGCCAAACTGGTGGCGATCGACCTTGCCACCAACACCGTGGCCAGGACGCTGGTGTTCCCGGCCAACGTCATCGACGCGCGCACCTATGTCAACGATGTGCGCTTCGATTTCCGTGTTGGCCGCGAGGGCGTGGCCTACGTGACCGACTCGTCACTGAGCGGTATCGGCGGCATCATCGTGATCGACCTCGCCACTGGCGCCGCGTCCAAGCGACTGGTCGGCCACGTATCCACCTCGGCCGATGCCGCCTTCGTGCCGATCGTGGAAGGGCAGCAGATGCGGCTGCGTAACGCCGACGGTTCGTCGGCGCCGTTCACCGTGGCCGCCGATGGCATCGCCCTGTCGCCCGATGGTGGCACCCTGTTCTACACGCCCTTGTCCAGCCGTCATCTGTACAGCGTGCCGACCGCGCTGCTGCGCGACCCGAAGCTGAGTGAAGCGGAACTGGCGGCGGCGGTGGTCGACCTGGGCGACAAGGGCGCCTCCGATGGCATGGAGATGGACGCCAACGGGCGGCTGTATGCCAGCGACTACGAGCACAACGCCATCCATGCCCGCGACGCGCAGGGGCGATGGACGACGGTGGTGCACGACCCGCGCATCCTGTGGCCGGATACGCTGTCGATGGGGCCGGACGGCTATCTGTATTTCACCGCCAACCAGCTGCATCGACAGGCCGGCTTCAATGGTGGAGTGGATCGCCGGCAGACGCCGTACATGGTGTATCGCACCCGGGTGGATGCGAAGCCTGCGCCAACGCGGTGAAGTGCTCCGTAAACGGGTAAAGATGCCTACAGGTCAATGAGCGTGCGTCTGATGGCCTCGGGGCAGCGGCGCGGTCACGCTGTAGCGCATGCCGGCCCTGTTCAAGTCCACTCGCCTCCTGCAGGCGGCACTTCGCGTGCTGCTACCGCTGCGCTGCTTGGTCTGTGGCGAGCCGGGCCACGATGAACTTGACCTGTGCCGCGCCTGCTTTGCCGAACTGCCCTGGGCCGGCCGTGCCTGCCTGCGCTGCGCACTCCCGCTGCCCGGGAACGCCCTGATCGTCTGCGGAATCTGTCGCGAGGAGGTGCCGCCGCAGGCCGCCACACATGCCAGCCTGCTGTACCTTCCACCCGTCGATCAGCTGCTGGTGCGCTACAAGTTCCATCAGGATCTGGCGGCAGGTCGCCTGCTTGCGCACCTGATGCAGCGCGCACCACCCCCCTGGTCGTGCGCGCCGCTGGTGCCGGTGCCGCTGCATGGGCGGCGCCTGCGCCAGCGCGGCTACAACCAGGCCGCCGAGCTGTGCCGGTTGCTGCCGATGCCGGTCTGGCAGGGCCTCTACCGGCGCCGCCACACCGCGCCGCAGTCCGAACGCAGCGCAGAACAGCGCAGGGACAACCTCTTTGACGCATTCGGCACGCGCTTGTCGCCGCCGACACGGCTGACCGTGGTGGACGATGTGATGACCACCGGCAGCACAGTGATGGAAATCGCCGAGACGTTGCGGCTGGCCGGTGCCAGGGACGTGCGTGTATGGGTGTGCGCACGGGTGCCGTAACGGCCGCAGCGATTGACGACGTATGACGGCTGCTGAAGGATGCCCATCCTTCAGCGTGTGGTGCTCGACTGCGTCGCCGCAATGGGTACACGGATGCAAAGACCCTAAAGTTCCGCGCACTCCCGCCGATAGCGGTTGGCGGTCGAGTCGGTGCTGGCCGCATGTTCTCTCTGCACGATGTCTGTTCACAGCCCCAGGTCTGTACCAATGCTGGACAAGGAAGTCGTTGATGGGTAACAGAAGAGCAGGATGCAGCGTGCGTGCCGTTCTGGGCACTGCGGGACTGTTGTGGATCGGCGTCGTGCATGCACAGTCGGCCAGTCCCTCGTTCGCCGAGCAGCAGGAACTGCGTGAACGCGCCGAGCGCGAGGCGCGCGAGCGTGAGCAGCGGCAGGCATTGCCGGATGTATCACGCGAACAGCCGGCCGCTGCCACCGATCTGCATTCGCTGGAACTGCCGGACGAAGAACCGTGCTTCACCCTGCAGCAGCTGCAGCTTGACGGCGCGCATCTGGGGCAGTTCGCGTTCCTGCAGCGCTATCTCGACCGCTACCGTGGCCGCTGCGTGGGCCAGCAGGGCATCGCGCTGATCGTGCGGCGTGCTTCGGATCTGGCGCTGGCCAAGGGCTACGTGACCACCCGCATCGGCCTGCCCGAGCAGAGCCTGGGCAGCGGAACCCTGCGCCTGCAGCTGGTGCCGGGCGTGATCCGGCAGATCCGCTTCAACGCGGAAGAGGTACCCGATTCGATGTGGAAGAGTGCGTTTCCCGCGCGGCCGGGGGACGTACTCAATCTGCGCGCGTTGGAACAGGGCCTGGAGCAGCTCAAGCGAGTTCCGTCGCAGGACGTGAACATGGAACTGGTGCCGGGCGAGGCGCCCGGCGAGTCGGACGTGGTCATCAGCATCCGCCACGGCAAGCGATGGCGTGCCTCGGTGTCGCTGGATGATGCCGGCAGCCGTGCGACCGGAAAGCAGCAGGTCGGCGCGACCGCGTGGGTAGACAACCTGGCTCGCGTCAACGACCTGCTCAGCATTGGCGTCAGCAGCGACGGCAGTGCCGACAAGGGCCGGGGTAACCACGGCTTCAATGCATCGTGGTCGGTTCCGCTGGGCAACTGGCGTTTCAGCACCAGCACCTACAGCTCGCGCTACAAGCAGACCATCGCCAGCAACGCCGACACGTTCGCCAGCACCGGCACCTCCAGCAACGTCGACCTGGCCGTGGAACGGCTGCTGGTGCGTGGCCAGAGCTATCGCAGCGGCATCGAGCTGCGCGTGGCGCGACGGTCGTCGCACAGCTACGTGGAAGGCGTGGAGATCGAAGGCCAGCGCCGGCGTACCACCTCGGTCGAGCTGGCGCTGCTGCACCGCCAGTACCTGGGGCGGGTCCAGGCCGATATCCGCCTGGCGCACCGCCGCGGCGTGCCGTGGCTGGGAGGCGATGATGACGCCGTGGGCCGTGATGACCTGGCGCCGACGTTCCGCTATGGGCTGACCACGCTGGACATCGGCGCCGGTGGCGCCCTGACATCCGGGCCGCGTCCGCTGGCATGGAATACCGCGCTCCGCTACCAGTGGAGCAAGGACACGCTGTACGGCTCGGAGTTCATCAGCGTTGGTGGCCGCTATACCGTCAACGGCTTCGACGGCGAGGTGCCACTCGGCGGCAGCCGTGGCGGCTACTGGCGCAACAGCATCAGCTGGATGGCACATCGCGCCATCGCGCCCTATGCGGGCATCGATATCGGCCACATCGAGCGCGACGACCGCCAAGGTATCGGCGGCGGAACCCTCAGCGGCGCCCACCTGGGTGCACGTGGCGAGCTGGGCGGATTGGCGTGGGATGGCTTCGTCGGCGTACCGATGAGCCGCCCGGCTTGGCTCAAGCATGAGGCACGCGGTCACGTGATCGGATTCCGCGCGTCCTGGCAGTTCTGATTCGACTGGAAGCACCGTCGCCACGTGGCGACGTGATCGGGTTGTTGTGTGTGCAGTTCCCCCTGGGTTGATGGAAGCACCTGGCATGAAGAACGTATTCCGCAGTCTGTCCCTGTCCGCTTCGGGCGCCGGTTGGGCCACGCGCCTGCGCACCGCGATGGCGAGCGCCACCCTGGCATTGGCGTTCCTGGCCCCGGGCAGCTCGTTTGCCCAGGTGCAGGTACAGGCCGGCGAGCAGGCGCGGGCCGACCAGGCGGCGAACGGCGTGCCGGTCATCCAGATCAACCGGCCCAACGCGGGCGGCGTATCGCACAACCGCTTCCAGGACTACAACGTCGGGCGCGAGGGGCAGATCCTCAACAACAGCGCGAGCACCGTGCAGACCCAATTGGGTGGCTACATCCAGGGCAACGGCAACCTGCAGCCGGGCCAGTCGGCACGATTGATCCTCAATGAGGTGACATCCACCAACGCGTCGCGCCTGCAGGGCCACATCGAGGTGGCGGGGCGCTCGGCGGCGGTGATCGTCGCCAACCCCAATGGCATCACCTGCGATGGCTGCGGCTTCATCAATACCACCCGTGGCACGCTGACCACCGGCACCCCGGTGTTCGGCAACGATGGCAGCCTGTCTGCGTTCCGGGTGTCGCGCGGAACGATCCGCCTGGAAGGCAACGGCCTGGATGCCGGCAACCTGGAAGGCGTCGACCTGCTGGCCCGCGCGGTGCAGCTCAACGCGGGCCTTTGGGCGCGCCAGGTGAACGTGGTCACCGGCGCCAACCAGATCGATGCCCAGACCCTGGCGACGCAGGCGATCACCGGAGACGGCGAACGCCCGCAGTTCGGCCTGGATGTTGCCGCTCTCGGGGGCATGTATGCAGGCAAGATCCGGTTGGTCGGTACCGAGGCCGGCGTGGGCGTGCGCAGCACGGGCCAGATGGTGGCCGACGCAGGCGACTTCATCCTGACCCAGGCCGGCGATGTCCGCCTGAGCGGACGCACGGCGGCCGCAGGCCGCCTGCAGATCGAAACCGACGGTGACCTGAAGGCCGACGGCACCCAGTACGCGCAGGGAGATCTTCAGATCCGTGCCCGGCAGGCGTCGCTTGCCGGTTCGACGTCGGCGGGCGCTGCGTTGGCCGTACGCGCCAACCAGAATCTGGACCTGGCCGGCAGCGCGCAGGCCGCACAGATGCAGCTGGACGCCGGTGGCACGCTGACCCTGGCTGACACGGTGAAGAGCGCGGGCAGCATCGCGCTGGCTGCCGCGCAGGTGCAGAACCGTGCACAGGTGACCGCAGGTGCCGGGCTTGCCGTGCGCGCCGACACGCTGGCGCAGGACAAGGGCGCGCGCCTGGGCGCACAGGTGCTGGACGTGCAGGCCCGCCAGGTGGACAACGCCGGCCTGCTGCTGGGCAACCAGGGCGTACGGATGCAGGCCGCGCAGCTGCACAACGCCGGCCAGCTGTACAGCGACGCCGACGTCGAACTCGATGCGGCCAGCATCGACAACGAGGGCATCATCGGTGCCGGTGCCAACCTGCGTGCAGCGGCCGACCGCATCACCCAGCTGAAGGGTGCCGAGCTGTCTGCGGGCGGGCTGCTGAAGGTCCAGGCGCGCCAGCAGCTGGACAACGCCGGACGCATCCTCTCCGAGCAGGCGCTGGAACTGTCTGCCGGCGGCGTGGACAACCAAGGCACCCTTGAGGCCCGCCAGGCCACGCTGACGGTCGATCGTCTGCGCAACAGCGGCACGCTGCAGGCAGTGGACCTGCTGGCATTGAAGTCCAACGCACGCATCGACAATGACGCCACCGGCAGCATCCAGGGGGGCGAGGGCCTGCAGGTCGACGCGGATGTGCTGGACAACGCCGGCATCATCGGCAGCGCAGCCGATGCCCGTCTGTCCGTTGCCACGCTCGACAACCGCAACCGGCTTGAAGCCGGCGGCACCCTGACCCTGCAGGGCGGCGTCCTGCGCCAGCAGGCGGCCGCCACGGCGCTGGCGCGCGTGGTGGCCGTGGACGTGCAGAAGGTCATCAACGACGGTCGCCTGCATGGCCAGCAGGCAATGGACCTGCGCGCCACTGAGCTGAGCAACAGTGGTGTGATCTACGGTCGCGACCGCTCACAGCTGCGCACCACCACATTGGACAATGCCGGCGTGATCGCCAGCGACGGCACGCTGGACGTGCGCGCCGATGCATTGCACAACCGCGCCGGCGGCAACCTGTCCAGTGCGCAGTCGCTGCAGCTGGATGCGGTGACGCTGGACAACGCGGGTAACCTGTTCGCCAAGGGCGCGCTGACGGCCAAGGCCGATGTGATCGACAACCGTGGCGACCTCTACGGCGCCGGCGATGTCGATGTCACCGCGCGCGATTCGCTGGACAACCAGGGCAGCCTGGTGGCCGGCCAGGCGTTGCAGGTGCGGGGCCGGACCCTGCGCAGCCAGGGTGAACTGGGTAGCGAGCGTGGCAACGTGCAGCTCGACAGTGACCAGGCACTGGTGCTGGGCGGGCGGGCGCTGGCCGCCGGCACGCTCACCGCCCACGCAGGCGGCAGCCTGGAGCAGTCGGGCAAGGTCTTTGCGCAGCAGGGCGTCGCGCTGTCCGCCGACAGCGACGTGACGCTGAAGGGAACAATCGACAGCGCCGCCGATCTGCAGGTGCACAGCGGTGGCGACCTGGACAACCAGGCGGCGCTGTTCGCCAGCGGCGCGCTGTCGCTACAGGCCGCGCAGGCACTGCGCACGGCGGCCGACGTGCAGGCGCGCACCGTCACGCTGCAGGCCGCCCAGGCCAGCAATCGCGGGCGCGTGCTGGCCTCGGGTGACATCGAATTGCGGGCGGGGCAGATCGACAACAGCGGCGTGATCGTGGCGGGCCTGCTGGCCGACGGCAAGGTCGGCAGCACCGGCAGCGTCACCCTTGATGCGCGTCAGCAGCTGCGCAACGCCGGCCAGATCAACGCCGGCCAGCAGGTTCACCTGCTGGGCGACAGCCTGCTGCTGGAGGGTGGCCAGGTCTGGTCCGGTGGCACCCTGCTGGCGCAGGCGCGCAGCGGTGAGTGGCGCAATATCGGCGGCAGCCTGACCGCCATCGGTCTGCTCGACCTGCGTGCCACCGACCTGCTGCGCAATGCGGGCAGCCTGCAGGGCACGCGCATCGGCCTGTTGGCGGCCGCGCTGGACAACAGCGCCGGCGAACTGCTGCAGACCGGCACCAATCCGTTCGAGCTGAGCCTGTCAGGCGCGCTGCGCAACACCGGCGGGCGCATCGCCGCCAACGCCAGCAATGTCCATCTGCGGGCGGCGCAGCTGCTGAACCAGGGTGGCCGCATCGAGCATGCGGGCACGGGTGTGCTGAAGATCGAGACCGGCACGCTGGACAACAGCAATGCAGGCCTGATCGTCGGCAACGGCGAGGCGGACGTGGCCGTTGCCGGTCGCCTCGACAACAGCGGCGGTACGCTCACCGCAGGCAGCGGGGCACGCGTAGCCGGCACGGAGATCGTCAACACCGGTGGTCGGCTCGATGCTGGCGGCAACCTTACCGTGGACGCTGCCGGGGCGTTGGACAACCGCACTGGCACCATCGTGCAGCGCGGCGCCGGCCAGCTGCAGGTGCTGGCCTCCCAGCTGGACAACAGCAATGGCCTGCTGGGGGCCGAGGGCAATGCGCGCGTGACCAGCCGCACGGGCGACCTGCGCAACGTGGATGGCAACCTCTACGCCCGCCAGGAACTCGCGCTCGACGTGGCCGGTGCGCTGGCCAACCAGCGTGGCCTGGTCCACGGCGGCACCTCGCTGGATCTGCAGATCCGCCAGGCACTGGACAACAGCCAGGGCAACATCGAAGCACAGGGCCCTGCGAGTATCCGCGCTGCCTCAGTGGGCAACCGTGGCGGCCGCATCGTGGCCAACGGCACCGGGCAGCTGACGCTGGAATCGGCCGGTGCGCTGGACAACCGTGGCGGCACCCTGGGCAGTACCGGTGGTGCGCTGGCGCTGACCGCAGGCAGCGTGGACAACCGCGCCGAAGGCGGCCAGGCCAAGCTGGTGGCTGGAACCGACCTGCGCCTGCAGACCGCTTCGCTGGACAACGCCGGCAGCATGGTCCACGCCGCCAATACCCTGTACCTGGAGCGCGCAGGCGCACAGGTATTCAACGTTGGTGGCCAGCTCAGCGCAGGCAACCTGCTGCGCCTGGATCTTGCCGCGCTGGACAACAGCAACGGCCGGCTGCTCAGTCGCCAGAGCCAGCTGACGCTGGGCAGCCTGGCCAATGGTGGCGGCGAAATCAGCGCCTATGAAGCACTCGGCGCACGCCTGCAGGCCTTCAGCGGCATCGGCCGCCTGTTCGGCGGCAGCGAGCTGCGCCTGACGCTGGCGGGCGATTACGTGCATGGCAACGGCCAGCGCCTGGAGAGCAACGGACTGCTGAAGCTGGACGTTGCCGGCGCACTGGTCAACCAGGGGCGCCTGGAGAGCAAGGGCACCCTTGAAGTTTCGGCGGCCCGGATCGAGAACACCGCCGGTGCATTGCTCAATGCCACGGCAGGCAATGGCAGCGGCCGCGTTGTGCTGACCACGGCAGGTGACTTCAGCAACGCCGGTCGCGTTGACGGCGATACGGTGGAGGTGTCGGCTGCCAACATCACCAACACCGGCACCCTGATGGGCAACGCGCTGGAACTGCGCGCCTCGCGCATCACCAACGGCCGCGACCTGGGCAACACGCTGGTCGCACGCGATTACAACGAAGGGCTGATGGCGGCCACCGGCCGCATCAACCTGTATGCCAACTACATCGACAACCTCGACGGCGAGCTCTTCAGCCTGGGCGACATCCGCCTGCAGGGCTGGAACGGCGGCAACGCCCAGCAGATCCGCAACCGTTCCGGGCGCATCCAGGCCGAGAACGATCTGATCCTGGCTGCACTGGGCGTGGCCAACGAGCGTCGTGTGCTGGTCACCCAGCACAAGGTCTACAGCGGCAACGAAGGCGCTGCCGACCCGGACAGCGGGACGTTCAGGGTCGACGGCATCGACGGCCCGGCACCGCCGGGCAAGCTGTGCCCGGGCGACTGTGCCGTGCTGGAAGTCTGGACCGAGCACAAGGACCTGGTGCTGGAAGGCACCACCGTCATCGCCGCCAGCGCGGCATCGCAGCTGATTTCCGGTCGCGACATGCAGATGTCCGGCGGCTCGGTCGACAACCGGAACTCGGCCATCGCCGCCGGTCGCAACCTCTCGATCAACGGCCGCGGCTCATCCAACAGCGAAGACCCCAACGACTGGGCCGGCGTGGTCAACAACGAGGCGCTGGCCGGCTACAAGGTGGTCCAGCGTACGTCGACCATCGATTACACCTACCGCCCTTGCCCCAGCCGCTGCGACTTCGAGATCTATGGCGGCAGCCGCGCGCTGGGCACCAGCACGGTCACCAAGCAGGTCACGCTGGCCGGTGGCAATGCCAGCATCACCGCCGGCCGCAAGGTGCAGATCGAAGCGCGCGAGGTCAACAACGCCGTGGTCACCGCGCATAGCGGTGGCACGCCGCTGGACGTCGCCGGTTGGCAGGGCAACAACGCCTATGCACCCGAACTGGGCCAGCAGCAGGGCGCCGGCGCGGTCGGCGGCAATGCTGGCGCACCGGGTGCACAGCAGGGCGTGGCCACCGGGCCTGCCAGCGCGCAGGCGCAGGGTGCGGGAACGGCCGGTGATACCGGCTCCCCGGGCCCTGGACGTGTCACCACGGTGCCGCCGCCGCAGGTGGTGGGCAGCCCGCAGAATCCGCTGCCGGGCCTGTCGCTGCCCAGTGGCGGCCTGTACACGGTCAATCCGGGCAACCAGCGCTGGCTGGTGGAAACCGATCCGCGCTTCGCCAACTTCGGGCAGTGGATCGGCTCGGACTACATGTTCCAGCGCCTGAACCTGGACCCCGACAAGCAGCTGCGTCGGATGGGTGACGACTTCTACGAGCAGCGCCTGGTGATGGAACAGATCACTGGCCTGACCGGGCGTCGCTACCTGGATGCCGACCAAGGCGATGGCATGGGCCAGTACCGCGCCATGATGGATGCCGGCGTGAGCGAAGCCGCGCGCCAGCAGCTGAGCGTGGGCGTGGCGCTGTCGGCCGAACAGGTGGCCGCGCTCAACGAAGACATCGTGTGGATGGTCGCCCAGGAAGTGGATGGCCAGAAGGTGCTGGTGCCGGTGGTGTACCTGTCCCAGGCCACCGCCAACCGCCTGCAGCTGGGGGGCGCCGCCATCGCTGGCGAGTCGGTGGAGATCCGCGCCGGCAATGTGTCCAACCAGGGCATGATCCGCGCCGATGATCGATTGACCATCGATACCGGCAGCCTGCTCAACGATCGCGGTGGCATCTCCGCGGGCGGCAATGCCCGCATCACCGCCGTGGAGGACATCCTCAACAACAGCGGCCTGATCCAGGGCGGCAACGTGGCCCTGGTGGCCGGCCGCGACCTGAAGAGTGTCAGCGGCATCGACGTGGCCAGCATCCGCAGCAGCGGCAGCCTGGCGCTGGAAGCCGGACGTGACCTGGCACTGGTCGGTTCGCAGACCCGTGCCCGCGGCAACGCGGCGCTGGAGGCCGGCCGCGACCTCAACCTCACCACGCAGATGCAGGGCGATGGAAGTCTGCGTCGCACCACGCTGGACGTGGGCGGCGGCCTGTCGCTGGACGCCGGCCACGATCTGAACCTGACGGCAGTGACCGCCAAGGCCGGCGGCAGCGTCCATGCCACGGCCGGCAACGACATCAACCTCAACGCACTGACCACCACCGAACAGGGCGGCTGGGGCAGCAACCGCTACACGCGCGAAACCCTCAACGCCAGCGGCATCGAGGCTGGTGGCTCGCTGGGCATGCAGGCCGGGCAGGACGTGAACCTGCAGGCCGCGCAGCTGAAGGCCGGCGACGGCCTGGCCGTGGTGGCCGGGCGCGATCTCAACCTGCAGGCCGAAACCACCACCAACACCAGCCAGCAGCAGAGCCGTGGCAAGCGCTTCTCGCAGACCACGCAGAGCATGGACGAGACCGTGCACGGCACTTCGCTGCAGGCCGGCGGTGACATCGCGCTGGTGGCCGGGCGCGATGCCAACCTCACTGCCACGCAGGTCGGCAGCACCGACGGCGGCATCAGCATTGCCGCTACGCGCGACGTGAACCTGCTGGCGGCGCAGGAGGACCACAGCTGGGAGCAGGAAACCACGCGCAGGAAGAAGGGCCTGCTGTCGAGCAAGACCACCACCACTTACGACGCGACCCGGGACAGCCTGGTGGTGGGCACCACGCTCAGCGGCGAGACGGTGACCATCGGCGCCGGACGTGACGTCGTCGCGCAGGCGGCGCAGGTGGCTGCCACCGGTGATGTGGTGGTGGCCGCCACCCGCGACCTCACCATCGGCACGGCCACCTCCACGCACAGCGAAGAGCATGACAAGACCGTCAAGCGCTCGGGCGTGTTCGGCGGTGGTGGCTTCAACCTGACCATCGGCCAGAGCAAGCTGGAAAAGGGCCTGGAGATCGAGCAGAGCGCGCCACAGGGCAGCCTGATCGGCTCAACCGATGGGCGGGTCAACCTGAGCGCCGGCAACACGCTGCACATCACCGGTTCGGACGTGCTGTCGAAGACCGGTACGCAGCTGGTGGGCGGGCAGGTGGTGATCGACGCGGCACAGGGCACCACTGAGGTACACCAGAGCACCAAGCAGAAGAGTGCCGGCATCAACGTCGGCCTGACCGGCGGTGTGGTGGATGCCGCCCTGGCCGCCTACGGTGCGGCCAAGGCGGCCGGCAATGCGCAGGATGATCGCCTGAAGGCGCTGTACGCGGTGCAGGCGGCCAATGCCGCCGCTGGCGTGGGCGGCGCCATGCAGCAAGGTGCTTCCGGCGCCACCGACGGCGTGAGCCTGCGCATCGGCATCGGCGCCTCCAGCTCCAGTGCCAGCCAGACCAGCCACGACCAGTCGGCGGTGGGCAGCACCATCCGCAGCCAGGGCGACGTCAGCATCGTCGCCACCGCCGGTGACCTGAACATCATCGGCAGCCAGGTGAAGGGTGACAACGTGGCGCTGGCCGCGCGGGACAACATCACCCTGCGCAGCGAAGCGGAAGACCACACGCAGTCGTCGAAGAACAAGAGCGGCAGCGGTGAGATCGGTTTCAGCATCGGCGCGCAGACCGGTTGGTACGTGTCGGCCAGCACCGCCAAGGGCAAGGGCAGCGGCAACGGCACCACGCATGTTGAAACCGTGGTGGACGCCGACCGCAACCTGACCGTCATCAGTGGCAAGGACACCACG
>NZ_JCAFSW010000007.1:0-237134 GCF_059369635.1 Stenotrophomonas sp. YJH_SMC_58 | reverse complement strand
TTACGCTGGCCTGAAGGCCAAGGGCAAAGCGAGCAAGGTGGCGCTCGTGGCGGTCATGCGCAAAATGCTGGTGATCCTCAACGCCCGTAAGCGAGACGCCGAGGTGGCCCTCGGCTGCCCCTGACAAGACAGTTGCTACTGGGTCAGCACCAAACCCAGCCGCAGCGGCTGGCGCATGTCGGCCGGTGGCGCGGCCTGCAGGGATGCACTCTGCAGGGTCGCGCGCAGGTCGGCGTCGACCTGGGCATCACCCAGGCTGTCGAATTCCAGCTTCGAAATGCGGCCATCCGCCGCGATCCACACGCTCACCGGCAACGGCGTCGGCGCATCCGGATGTGCCTGCAGCCATTCCAGCACACGCTGCGCCTGCGGATCCTGCTCCTGCTGCAGGCGCTGCTGCAGCTGCCCCCCCCACGGCGGCGGCATAGGCCATCCAGTGTGCAGGGGCTTCCTGCGCGGAAACGCTGGCACTCCCCAGTGCCAACGCGCCGAACAACGCGGCCAGTGGCCGCCACCAGCGGCGTGCACCGGTTGTGTTCCTTGCCATCGCCATCGCCCGCCCCTGCGCTCCCATCCAACCGCTGATGGTCGGCGCGGTAGATGACAGGCAGATGGCGGCACAGTAGAGCCACGCCATGCATGGCGTGGATCTACTGGAACAGAGCGGCCAGTAGCATGCGCAAGGACGAGAGCCGTGATCAGTCGCCCAGGTCGGCCAGCACCTTGCGCGAGGGCGCGAAGAAGGTCACGCCGGTGGTGGCGGTGGAGAAATCAAGGATGCGGTCATGCAGCGGTGCGGGATTGCCGATGAACATGCGCTCGAGCATCTTCTCGATCACCCACAGGCGGCGCGTGTAGCCGATGAAGTAGGTGCCGTACTCGCCGCGACCCGGGTTGGCGAACGGCATGTTGTCGCGCAGGATCTCGTGCTCGCCGTCGGCATCCTCGATGGTGCACAGCGTCTTGTGCGACTTCTGCGCATCGGCCGGCGCATCGTCCAGCTCGATGTTGTCGTGCTTGGTGCGGCCGATGATCGCTTCCTGCGCTTCGGTCTTCTGCGCGCGCCAGGCATCAAGATTGTGCAGGTACTTCTGCACCACCACGTAACTGCCGCCGGCATGCTCCGGGTCTTCCTCGCCCACGATGGTGGCTTCCGGCAGCGACAGCCCTTCCGGGTTGGCGGTGCCGTCAACGAAATCGAGCAGGTCGCGGCCATCGAAATAGCGGAAGCCGGCCACGTCATCGACCGTCTCCACCGCATCGCCAAAGGCCATCAGCAGGTTGCGCTCGAACGCCACGATCAGGTCCATGGTACGTGCACGGATGTGGTACAGCAGGTCGCCCGGCGTGGACACAGCGGTATGGGTCGCGCCCTTGATCTCGCGGAACGGCTGCAGCTCGCGCGGCGGCGTGGTGCCCACCAGCGGCTGCCACACGCGGTGGCCGATGGCCACGTTGCAGGTGAAGGTGCGTTCGATCTCGCGGATGGCGGTGTTCTTGATCAGGTCGTCGGTGCTGGCCAGCACCTCGCGTGCCTTGGCGATCGACGCCTCGTCATCCTTCACCTTCAGCACCAGGAACGCCGCCGAATGGGTCAGTGGCGCGGTGATCTGCTGCGGCTCGTTGTCGAGCGTGTGGTTGACGGCGGTGATCGGTGCGGGCTGGGAGTTCACGGCGGTTCCTGCTGGCTTGAGGCGGGCGCATCGCGTGTGGCGATGTGCGGGCGATCATAGCGGAACCGCCTGACCGGGGACGGAGCGGTTCTCGTTCCGTCCACCGGCGAAGGTACGAAGGCCTCAATCCACATCACTCCAGACCGCCAGTTCGTAGCCATCCAGATCGCGGAAGTGGAAGCGGCGACCACCCGGGAAGGCGAACACCGCCTGCACCACCTCGCCACCGGCGGCGATCACGCGTTGCTGTGCATCGGCCAGGTCCGCGCAGTAGAGGATCACCAGCGGCCCCCCGTGGGCACGCACCGCCGCGTCGGCCACGAAGCCACCTTTCAGACGGCCGTCGTCGAACTCGGTGTAGGCCGTGCCGTAGTCCGTGAAGCGCCAGCCGAACACCTCGCCGTAGAAGCGCTTGCTACGGTCAATGTCGGCGACGTTGAATTCGATGTTGTCGATGCGGCGTTCGGCATCGTGGGGCGCGGCAGGATTCATGGCGAGGCTCCGTGGTGGGAGCCCAGCATCGATCAATGCAGCACAGTGGTCTTGAACAAAACGGCCATCATTGTCCCCACTCCAGGCGCAGCTCGCTGGCGGTCATGCCCGCCAGTTCACGCGCCTCGCGGCTGAGATGGGCCTGGTCGGCATAGCCGGCATCAGCGGCCAGCATCGCCAACGAATGCAGTGGCAGCGCGCGACTCTGGCGCAGGAAACGTTGCAGCCGCAGGATCCGCTCCAGCGTCTTGGCGCCGTAGCCGAACTGCGACTGGCTGAAACGCCGCAAGCTGCGCGGGCTCAGGCCCAGGTGCGCCGCCAGCGTATCCAGCGTGGCATTACCCGCGGCGAGCGCCTGGAACAGGACATGGGCGCGCTGCGCCGGCGTATCGAGCGCGGCCGCACCCATGTGCTGTTGCAGGCAGTGCGCCATTCGCTGCAGGCGCTGTGCAGGCGCGGTGTCGCCGATGGAGGCCGCCGCCTTGTTCACCCACGCGCCCTTCAGGTCGGCCAGTGGCACGGCCTGGCCGATGATCGCGGCCAAGGGCAGGCCCAGCGCGGCCAATGCCTGGCCGGGACGGAAGCGTGCGCCCAGCACCTGCGCACCGGGTGCCAGCGCCGGGTGCGCGGCCACGCGGTCCGGGCCGACGACGAACAGCGCACCGTCGCGCCAGAGGATATCCACGCAGCCATCGGGCAATACGGTGATGTGCCCATCGGCATCGGCAGGAAGCTGGCTCTGCCACAGCTGGCCAAAGTGGCCGCGCAGCGGCGCAGGCGCCAGATGCTCCTGGTAGGTCGTGCCGGTGCCTGCAAGAGAGGAAGGGTCGCCCATGCCGCATTGTGGCGCCACGGGGCCCATAAAAGTGAAGCCCGGCGCGAGGCCGGGCTTCGGTTGGCGTGTGGGAGAGAGAGAGAATCACACGCCAGCACAACACGCACTAACGACAGGCGTTTGTTACCAGGTGAAGCGCGGGCCCACGAACCACTCGCGGTCGCCGGCCTTGGCCAGCTTCACTTCGCCACTCAGGCCCCAGTTCTGGTTGAACTTGGCGGTGGCGCCGACACGGCCATAGAACTCGCCGTCCGGGTTGATGCCGTGCTTCTTGGTGTAGTCCTCGTAGCCGGCCATCACGTAGCCTTCCACGTACGGGTTGAACGCGGTGCGCACGCCAACTTCGGTCGAGTAGCCGTTGAAGTCCAGGCCATGCTTCATGTCGAACTTCTGGTACGCAACGCGAGCCACCAGGTCGGTGTTCGGTGCGATGCCGTAGTTGTAGCCGGCGCCGATGCGCCACTGGTCGACGTCATTCTTGAACTTGTCGGTCTCCTGCGCGCTGTAGTCGCCGAAGATGTGGAAGTTCGGGTGCACCGCCACGGAACCCTTCACCTTCCAGCCGTCGGCGTCGCCGCCCTTGGCATCGGTGTTCACGTAGCCGCCTTCAACGTAGTTGTACGACAGGCCATCGGTTGCCGATGCAGCGAACGGCAGAGCAGCCAGAAGACCCAGGGCGAGCAGCGAATTCTTGTTCATCGGGACACACCTTTAATTATTTTGGTTTCGTCGGCCGCCTCCCGGGAGGGGGAGAGAGAAGAGGCGGTCGACAGGTGTGAATTATCCGTTAGGGGGTCTAATCAACCCTGAATATTGAACTGACTGGTGTATAAATAAGGCTGGCGTTCAGGGAACTCCGCATGGGACCGCTGTCGGCTTCTTGCGCGCACCACGCTCGGTGCTTGATGCGGGCTCTGATCCTGATCGCCTCGCCGGTTGTGCTACTGCAGGCACAGGCCGCTGAGCGCATCGTTTCTGCCAGGCACATCGTCGTACAGACAGACGATGTCACGCGCTTCTTCAAAGTGCTGGACGCCAACCAAGGGCGCCCAAGCGCCGATGATCTGCAACACGGCTATCTGGATGCGGGTACGGATGCCCTGCGCAGCTTCACCGACCGCCGTATCGGCTCGATGGAGCGGCTGGCCAGGGCCATCCAGGACAAGCCGGCATTGTTTGCGAAAGCGAGAACCTGCGCGACCGCATTGCCATCGATCCGCACGCGCGTCGCCGCTGCTGTCGATCGACTTGGCGCCCTGTTGCCGTCTGCGCGCTTTCCTCCGGTCACCGTACTGGTGGGCCGCGGCAACAGTGGTGGCGTGACTACCGAAGCAGGTGTGGTCGTCGGACTGGAAGCACTGTGCAACGCCGACTGGATGCAGGCCGATGTAGGTGACCGCTTCGTGCATCTGATCGCGCATGAGTATGTGCACGTGCAACAGCCCGGTGCACGCGTGGACGTCGAGCAGCCCACCCTGCTCTATCAGACGCTGCTGGAAGGGGGCGCCGAATACGTGGCCGAACGGATCTCCGGGCAACCGGCCAACGCGCATCTGCAGCGTTGGACGCAGGGTCGCGAGTGTGCGCTGGAGCGCGCGTTCCTGCAGGACAGCATGGGTACCGATCTTTCGGGGTGGCTGTACAACGGTCCCGGCGACGATGCGCGCCGCGGAGATCTCGGCTACTGGATCGGCTATCGCATCGCCCATGCCTATGTTGCGCGCGCGGTCGACACGCGCAGCGGCGTCGCCGAACTGCTGGATGTCCAGCCTGGGAACGCTGCAGCGCTGCTGGAAGCAAGTGGATGGCAACCTGCGTGCGGAGCAGGCGGAAGCACGCAGGCGCGCATGCCGTGATGCCGGCTTCATGCAGGTGAATGGGTAACGTTTAACAGACACAAGGCGCTCCGCCGATGCAGATCAGTTCGCTTGATCCCGCTTGTTAAGGTTTGTTGATCTACAGGCCTTCACAGCCCATCCACGTACTCAAATTCCAGCTGAAAGCACGGGCTAGCGCCGGGAACAAACGCCGCTATATTCCAGCTTCCCCAGACGAAGGAGGGAGTTGGAAATGAAACTGACCAAGCAGCACATCAACGCAGCACGCGCCATCACCGTCGCCATCGTGGCCACCGTAAGCCTCGGCGCTTGCGCCACCTACAAGGACGAGTTCGCAACCATCAACTCGCGCCTCGATCAGCTCGACGTAAAGGTGCAGGGCGCTGCCCAGAGTGCCGAGTCCGCCAACCAGTCGGCGCAGCAGGCCAACCAGCGTCTGGACCAGATCGAAGGCCGCGTACAGCAGCTTGAAAGGGCACCGGCCGGTCGCAAGCCGCGCGGCTGATAGCTCCCTCATCCTTTGAATTGATCCACCTCTGTATCGGGAACCAGTGGCCTTCGCCGGCCACTGGCGTCCTTCCACCCAGGATTGCATTGCAAGGAGCCGTCCCATTCGTACCTCCTCCTCTCCTGCACGCCGCGTCCTCCATGCCGCACTGGCGATGGCACTGGCCGTTGCGTGCAGCGGCGCAGCCAGCGCCAAGGGCAAGGACAAGGAAGCGCCTGAACAGCGAATTGCTGCCGTTGATGAACTTCCGCCCGACCAGAGCGTGTCCGAAACAGTGATCGGGCTGGCCGGCTGGGTGGTTGCCAGCAAGGACAACCACGGCTACCCGTTCGCAATCATGGACAAGGCCGCCGCGCAGGTCCTGATCTTCGGCGGCGACGGTAAGCTGCGCGGCGCGGCACCGGCGTTGTTCGGTTCGGCCATCGGTGATCACTCGGCCCCTGGTGTTGCCAAGCTCGCACTGAGCGCGATTCCCGGCCATGACCGCACCACCCCTGCCGGCCGTTTCATTGGTGGCTACGGCCCCTCCGACGATGCCGGGCGCGTGCTGTGGGTGGACTACGATTCCGCCGTCTCGATGCACCCGCTGCCGCCAGGCACCCCGAAAGAGAAACGCGCCCAACGGCTGGCAACGCCGACGCCGGACGACAACCGCGTCACCCACGGCTGCATCAACGTCTCGCCCGCGTTCTACGAGCAGATCGTGCAGTCCACGTTCGAGAAGGGCGGTGTGTTCTACATCCTGCCGGACAAGGATTCGATCGCGAAGACGTTCCCGGAGTTCGCGCAGAGCCGTGGCGATGCAAAGGACGAAGACGAGAAAGGCGCGCGGCGCGCAAGCAAGTAGAAGCGGGTAGTGGAAAGCGTTCGCGTACCGGAAGTCAGGAAGCCGCAGCGCCCGCCGCCCGCGCCAATGCAGCGGTATGCGTGTCGCCCTTCCTCTCGCTGTAACGGTCCACCAGGTAGTCCGTCCTGCCACGCGTCAGCAGCGTGAACTTCACCAGCTCTTCCATCACATCCACCACCCGATCGTAGTACGGCGAGGGTTTCATCCGGCCGTCGTCATCGAATTCCTGCCAGGCCTTGGCCACCGACGACTGGTTGGGGATGGTCAGCATGCGCATCCAACGGCCGAGCACGCGTAGCGTATTGACGGTGTTGAACGACTGCGAGCCACCACTCACCTGCATCACCGCCAGCGTCCTGCCCTGCGTGGGCCGCACGCTGCCATCTTCCAGCGGCAACCAGTCGATCTGGTTCTTGAACACGCCGGTGACCGTGCCATGCCGCTCGGGGCTGACCCAGACCTGGCCTTCCGACCACTGCGACCATTCGCGCAGTCGCTGCACTTCAGGGTGGTGCGGGTGCACGCTGTCCAGCATGGGCAGCGCATGCGGATCGAACACGCGGGTCTCGCACCCCAGGTGACGCAACAATCGCTCGGCTTCCAGCGCCAGCTTGCGACTGAACGACTGCGGCCGAAGCGAGCCGTAGAGCAGGAGGATGCGTGGCGGTTTCGGATCTGCCGCGGCGAGCTGGTGGTGATCGGGCTGGGGCAGCGAGGCGTCTACCAGATTCGGTAGATGGGGGCTTGTGATGGGCTTATTCATTCGATTATTATAGAAATATGGAAACGTTGAATGCAATTGCTGCCCTGACTGCCCTGGGCCATGCCACCCGCCTGGCTGCCTTCCGCCTGCTGGTGGAGGCTGGCCCGGCAGGTCGCATGGCGGGCGACATCGCCACGGCCCTGCAGGTGCCCCCAGCCACGCTCAGCTTCCACCTGAAGGAGCTGGTGCAGGCCGGCCTGGTGGAGAGCGAAAGCCAGGGTCGCCATGTCTGCTACCGCGCCAACTTCGATGCGATGAACGGCTTGATCGAGTACCTGACGCACAACTGCTGCGCGGGCTCGCCAACCGAGCAATGCATGCCCACGGCGCCCGCCTGCAAGGGCTGACCCCACACAGATCCTCTCCACTCAAGGCAATTGCTCCATGACCCGCAATGTCCTGTTCCTCTGTACCGGCAACAGCGCCCGCAGCGTGCTGGCTGAAGCCACCCTGCGCGCCTGGGGCGGCGATCGCTTCACGGCATTCAGTGCGGGCAGCCAGCCCACCGGCCAGGTCAATCCGTTCGCGCTGGCACAACTGCATGCCGAAGGAATGCCCATTGAAGGGCTGCGCAGCAAATCATGGGATGAGTTCGTGGATGCAGCGCCCATGAATCTGGTCATCACCGTATGCGACTCAGCCGCAGCGGAGGCCTGCCCGGTGGTGTTCGGTGACTTCATCCGCAGCCACTGGGGCCTGCCCGATCCAGCGGCCGTGGCGGGCAGCGATGCCGACAAAGCCGCGGCGTTCTCGCTGGCCCATGCCATCGTGAAAGCGCGCCTGCGTGCATTGCTCGCCTTGCCCGAATCATTGTGGTCCGACCGCGAGGCGCTGCAGCACACGCTGGATCGGATCGGACAGCTGCAGCCGACTGATCACATGCCGTGACTGCCCCCATGAATCTGTTCGAGCGCTACCTGACGCTTTGGGTCGGGCTTTGTATTGCGGTCGGCACGCTGCTGGGCCACTTCCTACCCGCTGTTTTCGCGGAGCTGGCTTCGGCCGAAATCGCCAAGGTCAATCTGCCGGTTGCCGCGCTGATCTGGTTGATGATCATCCCGATGCTGCTGAAGGTCGACTTCACCGCAATGCGCCAGTTGCAGCAGCACTGGAAGGGCATCGGGGTAACACTGTTCATCAACTGGGCGGTCAAGCCGTTTTCGATGGCGCTGCTGGGCTGGCTGTTCCTGCGCCATGCCTTCGCGGACTGGCTGCCCGCAGCACAGATCGACAGCTACATCGCCGGGCTGATCCTGCTGGCAGCGGCGCCCTGCACTGCCATGGTGTTCGTCTGGAGCAACCTGTGCCGCGGCGATGCCAACTTCACCCTGAGCCAGGTGGCCTTGAACGACGCGATCATGGTGGTCGCATACGCACCGGTGGTTGCGCTGTTGCTCGGCCTGTCGGCGATCACTGTGCCGTGGGACACGCTGCTGTTGTCGGTGGGCCTCTACATCGTGGCGCCGGTGCTGGTGGCCGCCCTGCTGCGGCGCGGAATCCTGTTGCGTCGTGGCGAGGCAGCATTGCAGCGGGTGCTTCACAAGCTTGGGCCCGTCTCGCTGTCTGCGCTGCTGCTCACGCTGGTGCTGCTGTTCGGGTTCCAGGGCCAGCAGATCGTGAAGCAACCGCTGGTGATTGCACTGATTGCAGTGCCGATCCTGATCCAGGTCTATTTCACTTCCGGCCTGGCCTACCTGCTCAATCGTCGCCTGGGCGTGGCGCATTGCGTGGCCGGCCCTTCGGCGTTGATTGGTGCCAGCAATTTCTTCGAACTGGCGGTAGCCACCGCGGTGGGACTGTTCGGCGTGCATTCGGGGGCTGCGCTGGCGACGGTGGTGGGTGTACTGATCGAGGTGCCGGTCATGTTGTCTGTGGTGCGGATCGTGAACCGTACTCAAGCCTGGTACGAGAGACGCGAAGAGCACTGACACACCGGAGTGCGCCGAAGTCGATTTACGTTCTTCGCCCCGCACTGTCGTCATCGGCCTGGTGGAGTGCCCGTACGCCACGTCATCAACTTCGACCCATGTCGCATATTCCCCATGCCGCTACGGACGTTGCGGCGCCTGCGTCTGCGACGGCTTAACAGCATGCAAAAATGCCAGAAGCGTCTTTGATCCAGCGTTGAATGCAACTCTTCTGATTGGCGTTGCGCAGCGACGGCGGTACAGATGGTGGGCCGCCGGAAAATGGGTGGCCGGGCCTCGAAAACCCGTTAGATCACGAACGTTGTTTGCGCTTGCCAGCCGGCGTCACCCCGCGTGGCGCCGGCTGGCATTCCGTCTGCCGGCTATGGCGGGCGGAACGTGGAGGCCTTGCGCCTGCCGGTCTCGTTCGTGATCTCCCGGTTTTCGAGCCACGTCTCCGCCCGCCACCTCTATGTGGCGGTTACCGTCTGTCCTGCACGGAGCCCTTGCCATGAGCACACACGAATCCTCCCGCCTGCGCGCGCAGTCCGTGCCCGCCAACGCGGACGCGCCCTCGGAAGCACTGCACCCGCACGATCCGCACGGTTTCATCGCCACGCTCGACCGCATCGGCAAGGGCGCCGCCGCCGACGGCCAGCCCTGGCCGGAACGTCATCAGATGCCCGGCCGCCGCATGGCCTTGGCCGACGCGGACTGCGCATTGACCGGCCTGCGCGTGGCGCTGGAAATGCTGCTGGCTGCCGAGCGCGTGCGCCAGAACGGACCCGACGAGGAGTACGTGGGCGACCGGTTGATGGAGGGCCTGATGATGGTCAGTCTGTCGCTGACAGCACAGGTCAGCGCACGCATGCGGCCGGAAGGGTGATACGGGGAACAACGCTCACTGCAACGCCGGGCACGGCCCGGCGCTGCGGCGCGCGCCACATCACTCGCAGAGTGCGCTGTCCTCCTTCAACGCGGCATCCTGCAGTGGCTGGCGCTGTTCGATCTGCGCACGTTGTTCCGCCGTCGGCTCGCCCAGCCACCATACACGGCAGCGCGCGGTAAGACGGCCAACCATCTTCGACTGATCGGGCGAATACAGCATCGCCAACGCCGTGCCGGGGCAGTCGTGGGCCTGGCAGGCGGTGTAGAACCACCACGGCTCACCCTGCAGCACTACCAGTTCGCCAGGACCGCTGGGCCCGCTCAACAGGCGTTCGCGCAGCGATGGAATCTCCTTGTCAGCGGATTCGGCTGCGGCC
The DNA here is from genome assembly GCF_059369635.1 of Stenotrophomonas sp. YJH_SMC_58. Taxonomy (NCBI): domain Bacteria; kingdom Pseudomonadati; phylum Pseudomonadota; class Gammaproteobacteria; order Lysobacterales; family Lysobacteraceae; genus Stenotrophomonas; species Stenotrophomonas sp. YJH_SMC_58. The sequence goes on along the minus strand of NZ_JCAFSW010000007.1, from coordinate 227,006 downwards.
GTGTTCTTCATCAGGGCGTTGAACGCGGCCAGCACCTTCGGATCCTTGCGGCCGCAGTCGTCCACGGTATTGCCGCCCACCAGGGTGAAGAAATGCGTCGCCAGCGGGTTGTCCGCGCAGGTGAGTTCCCCGCCGGCGCTCGGGTCTTCCGGTTCGCCTTCGTTGTCCCACACCGAGGGGTCCACACCGTCTTCGGCGGACGGTTCCTTCTCGACCACCGCCGCCGCGGCGGCCGGTGCTTCGGCGGTCGGCGCTGGCGCCACAGCAGGTGCAGTCTCGCCAGTCTTTTCCGGTGCCTGTCCGCAGGCTGCCAGCAGCGCGGCCATCATCGCCATCCCTGTGATTCGCATCTTCATTCCGTGTCCTTGTCTGATCTGCGCTGCGTCCGCCGAATCGGCGGCCGCGTGATTCTAACCAGCGGCGCGCTAGGATGCGTCTGAAGCCTTCCCGTCATCGCCAGAGCCTGGACGCATGCGCCGCACACGACTCGCCATGATCTTCTGCAGTGCCCTGCTGATGGCATCGCCGGCAACTGCCCACGATGCAGAAGGCGCGAAGCCCGCACAGCCGCTTCCCGATATCGCGCTGCCCGCACCACTGGACCGTGTACTGCGCGACTACGAGCAGGCGTGGCGCACGGGTGATGTCAAGGCATTGGGTGCGCTGTTCGCCGAGGATGGCTTTGTGCTGCAGAGCAACCAGCCGCCGGTGCGCGGCCGCAGTGCGATCGAGGCCGCGTATGCCGGCCAGGGCGGCAGCCCGTTGCGGCTGCGTGCGCTGGCGTATTCGATGGAGGGCAACACGGGCTACATCGTCGGTGCGTACAGCTACGGCAACAACGTGGGCGATACCGGCAAGTTCACGCTCACGTTGAAGCGCGTGGGCGATGGGCCGTGGCTGATCTTTTCGGACATGGACAACACCAGCGCGCCGCCACGAGCGCGGTGATTGCTGCCGCTGGTTGCCAACCAAGGTTGGCAGCTACCAGAAGCGGGGTCCGTCGTAGATCCACGCCATGCGTGGATGGGGCGCGCACAAAAAAAACCCCGGCATGTAGCCGGGGTTTTTCGATTCACTTGAACAGCGTGTCCGGGTATTCCGGTTTCTGTTCCCGCGCCAGCAATGCGCGCAGGCCTTCTTCCGGCGTCTGCTCGCCATGCAGCACGGCACGCACGCGGTCGGAGATCGGCAGGTCGATGCCATGGCGGCGCGCCTGTCGCATCACTTCGTCGGCGGTCTGCACCGACTCGACCACCTGGCCGATTTCGCGCACGGCATCCTGCAGCGTCTGGCCACGGCCCAGGGCCAGGCCCAGGCGGCGGTTGCGCGACAGGTCGCCGGTGCAGGTCAGCACCAGATCGCCCAGGCCCGCCAGGCCCATCAGCGTTTCCGGCTTGGCACCGATGGCAGCGGCCAGGCGCAGCATCTCGTTGAGGCCACGGGTGATCAGGCCGGCACGGGCGTTGAGGCCCAGCTGCATGCCATCGGCCACGCCGGTGGCCACGGCCAGCACGTTCTTCATCGCGCCGCCCAGCTCGGCACCAACCATGTCGTCGCCGGTGTAGGCGCGGAACGCCGGGCCATGCATCGCCTCGGCCACCATCTGCGCGAACTCGGGCACGTCGCCGTGCACGGTGATCGCGGTCGGCAGGCCCTGGGTCACTTCCTTGGCGAACGACGGCCCGGTGACAACGGCCAGCGGCACGTCCTCACCCAGCACTTCGCGCGCCACTTCATGCAGGAAGCGGCCCGAACCGGGTTCGAAGCCCTTGGTGGCCCAGGCCACGCCGGCACCGGCAGGACGCAGCGGCGCCAGCGCACGCACGGTTTCGCCGAAGGCATGCGAGGGGGTCACCACCAGGATCCAGGCCGCGCCCTCCACCGCCGACGCCAGGTCGGTGGTGGCACGCAGGCTGTCCGGCAGCGGGATGCCCGGCAGGTAACGCGGGTTCTCGTGGCGCTGGTCGATGGCTTCGACCACGGCAGCATCGCGCCCCCACAGCACGGTCGGATGACCGTGCCGTGCGAGCAGGCTGGCCAGCGCGGTTCCCCAGGAACCGGCGCCAAGCACGGCGATCTTGTCAGCGGTAGTGCTCATCCGTGACGTCGCGGCAGGAATCAGGCGTTGCCAGCCGGCTCGGAGTCAGCCAGCGACGGTGCGTCGCCCTGCTCCTGGCGCTGGCGCAGGGTTTCTGCGTACAGGCCTTCGAAGTTGATCGGCTGCAGGAAGAACGGCGGGAAGCCGCCGGCCTGGATCAGGTCGCTGATCAGCTGGCGCACGTACGGGAACAGGATATTCGGGCACTGGGTGCCGAGCAGCACGTCGATCGACTGCGGGTCCAGGCCGACCAGGCCGAACACGCCGGCCTGCTTCACTTCGGCCACGTAGGCGGTGCGCTCACCGGCCTGGCAGGTCAGGGTCACGGCCAGCACGACTTCGAAGGCGTTCTCACCCAGGCGCTGCACCTGCTGGTTCAGGTTCAGCTGCAGCTCCGGCTGCACCTGGTCATTGAAGATGGTCGGGGCGTTCGGCGACTCGAAGGAGACGTCCTTGACGTAGATCTTCTCGACGGTGAAAGCGGGGCCGGTGGCGGCATCGACCGGCGCAGCAGCGCCGTTGGTGATCTCTTCGGACATTTCCAGTAACTCCAATGAATGCAATGAAAACGATGGTCGAATTACTGCGATGGGGGCGGGATCAGGCCCATACAAGGCCGGATCCGCCACCCGCGGCAATCAGTTGCGGCCCTTGACCAGCGGCAGTTCGGCCTGCTGCCAGGCGGGAATGCCGCCGTCGAGCACGTAGACCTTCTCGAAGCCGGCCTTCTTCAGCGCCTTGGCGGCGGTTTCCGAGGCGTTGCCGCTGCGGCACACCAGCACCACCGGCGACTGCTTGGCGTTGGCCACCAGCTTGTGGTCCGGGCCGAAGGCACTGGCCTGGGCGTTGCGGCTGCCGGCAATGTGGCCCTTCTCGAAGTCACCGCTGGCCGACAGGTCGACCACCACCGTGCCGCCCGCGTTCATCAGCTGGGTCAGTTCGGCGGGCTTGATGCCCTTGAAGCCCCGGAACAGGCGGCGGATCTCGGTGACGATGATGGCCACGGTCAGGCCGACCAGGGCCGCGGACAGCATCGGGTTTCGGCCTGCAAAGGCCAGCAACTCTTCGTAATTCACTCAGGTCACGGGTCGATTAAGCGGGCGCCGATTGTCGCACAAGCCGGACGCGGCCCGTCACTGCCCCTTCCACAGGTCCGGCAGGCCGGCGGTCTGCCACCAGCGCTTGGCCTCCGGATCCCAGCGCCAGCGCTCGACCACCATCACGGTGCGTTCGGCCTGGGTGTTCTGGTTGATCACCCCGATTTCGACCCGGCGCTCGACCAGGCCGCCTTCCAGCGCCGCGCTGCTGCGCTCGCGGTAAGACGACACGCGCAGCTGCGCGTAGCGGTTGAGCTCGAACTCGGTAGGCGGCTTTTCCTTGCGCAGCTTGGGGTCCAGATAGCCGATGGCATCGTCCATGCTGCCCCAGCGGATGGTGGCGCCGTAGGCGATCTGGGTCTCTTCCAGCAGCTTGCGCTGCTTGCGGCTCAGGTCGTCGGCCGAAGCCACGGCGCTGACCAGCAGCAGGGAACACATCAGGAACTGGATGAGGCGGCGCATCGGTGGTTTCCCCAGAACGTCAGCCTGCCATCCTACCCTTTGGCGAAGGCAACAAAGCGACCGCTGAACTCTGCGGCAGGCTTGCCATCGGCACCGGGCTGGGTGGCGATGATGCTGATGCGGGCCTTGCGGCGCTGGCGGAAGGTGTTCAGGAAGGCGTCCCAGCCGGTGGCCTCGGCCGCTTCGGCGTGGGCGTGCAGGTCTTCGTAGACCGGCGCCAGGTAGCGCAGGTTGCTGTCGGCCACGTAGACCTCGGCATCGTGGCCGGCCAGGCGCAGGCGCAGGCTGACCAGCGCCCAGCCGGACAGGGTCAGCACCGAGGCCAGGCTGCCACCGAAGGCGTTGCCCTTGTCGTTGACGTTGGCGGCCAGCGGCGCGGTGATGCGCAGCACGCCATCGGCATAGCCGTCGAGCTGGATCTGCATGGCGCGGACCGCCGGCATGCAGTCCAGCACGTCCTGCAGGGCGGCCAGCGAGGAAGTCAGAGCATCAACGGACATCGGAGCAGAGACCACGACAACGAAGGGCCCGCATAATGCAGGCAATGGCCGACCATACGATACCCACTGGCGCCGCCGGTTCCGAGCCGGGCTGGACCTTCATTTCGCTGCGACCGCAGGGCCAGAATTCCGCGCTGCGCCGCGCCGTTGCTGGGCTGGGCGGGCATGTGGTGGCCCTGCCACCCTGGCGCCTGCAGCGCTTGAACGGCATGCCAGTGGTGCGTCAGCTGCAACGCGCGCTGAACTGCGATCGGGTGGTGTTCACCAGCCCGGCCGCCGTTGCCGCAGCCGCGTCCCTGCTGCCACTGGCCGAGGCGCAACGCAGCCCGTGGCTGACCGTGGGCGAAGGCACCGCGCGCGCACTGCGGGCGCAGGGCGTCGGCGAGGTGCATGCACCGCAACGGATGGACAGCGAGGGCCTGCTGGCGTTGCCGGTGCTGGCCGAGGCGCGGGGCCTGCGCATCGGCCTGGTCACCGCGCCCGGCGGACGCGGGCTGATTGCTGCACACCTGCAGGCCGCAGGCGCCACGATCGAACGTGCCGATGTCTACCAGCGCCGCCTGCTGCGACTGCCCCCGCGAACGCTGGCGCGATTGGCGCATTCAGCACAGCCGTGGGTACTGGCCGTGAGCAGTGGCGAAGCGCTGCAGCATTTCTGGCAACAGCTTCCGCCGGCCGGGCAGCAGCGCCTGCGGGCGTCTGCCCGCGTGGTGGTTGCCAGTGACCGCCTCGGCGAACAGGCGCAGGCGCTCGGCCTGCAGCGCATCACACGCAGCGCCGGCCCCACCGCTGCGCAGCTGGTGGCCGCTGCACACGCCACGCTCACCGTCCCGGCAGCGACCTGAACAGGGACGTGGGTCACGCTTGCCGCTGTGGTCGGCAACAGTGATGCTGTGCACAACGCGGCCTGCCGGATCCTGACCGGCGACGTTGCCGACAAGGAAGCCCCATGAACGAGACTCCGCCCGTTTCCCCGCCCCGTCGACCCGTGCGCTGGCTGCTGCCGCTGGCCGGGGTGGTCGTGCTTGGCGTGGGCGGCTATGCCGGCTGGTACGTCTGGCAGCAGCAACAGCACGAACAGGAGGCGCAGGCACAGACCATGGCCGTGCAGCTGCAGGGCCTGGAGGCGACGCTGGATGCACTGCGCCGCGACCAGCGCGCGACCAGCCAGCGGCTGCAGGATGCGGCGACCACCAACCGCGTGCTGCGCGACGAGATGCTGGGCCTTTCGCAGCGCAGTGCGCTGCTGGAAGAGAACCTGGCCAAGCTGGCCGACAGCGCCAACCAGGGCCGCCAGGCGGTACAGCGCGATGAGGCCGAACTGCTGCTGACCCAGGCGGCGCAGCGGCTGAATTATGCCGACGACGTGGAAGGCGCGCGCCGCCTGTATGCACAGGCCGCCACCGCGCTGGCCGATCTGCCCGACAGCGATGGCCTGAACCTGCGCCAGGCATTGGTGCAGGAGCGCGATGCACTGGATGCGCTGGGCGCCGGCCCGCGCGTGCAGTCGCTGCAGCGGCTGGACGCCCTGGCCAGGGCACTGCAGGGGCTGCCGTCGCAGGTGACCGGCAACGCTGCGACCGACACCGCAAAACCGTGGTGGCAATCGACGCTGGCCCCGTTCGTGGACATCACCCCGAGCCGCCAGAATGGCCCGCTGACCGCCGCCGAACGTCGCAATGCCGACGACGCCCTGCAGCTGGAACTGACCCTGGCGCGCGCCGCGATCGAACGCGGCGACCGCACGGGCCGCGATACCGCACTGGAACGCGTGGAGCACTGGGCACAGCGGCGCTGGCCGGATTCACCGGCCCTGCGCGCGCAACGTGCTGAACTGAAGGCCTTGCGCGAGCTTCCGCTGCAGGCCAGCAACACCGTGCTTGGCAGCACCCTGCAGCAACTGCGCACCCAGACCGACCGGAGGTAATCCCGCATGAAACCCCTGCAATCCCTGGTTGTGCTGTTGCTGGCGGTGGCCATCGGCGTGGTGGCCGCGCAATGGCTGGGCGCCGATGACCTCAACCGTTTCGGTGAAGTAACCCTGCGCTACGGCGGTTACGACTACCACAGCAACCTGCCGAAGGTGGCGCTGCTGTCGGTGATCGCAGTGCTGGTGCTGTGGCTGCTGTGGAGCCTGATTGCCGCACCGTTCCGCGCCTGGGGCCGCTACCGCCGCAAGCAGGGCCGGGTGCGCCTGATCGACGGCCTGCAGGCCTACGAGCACGGCCAGTGGCAGCGTGCCGAGAAGCTGCTGGATGGCGCTGCCAAGGACCCGGAAGTGAGCGCGGTGGCGCTGGCCAATGCCGTGCGCAGCGCACAGGCACGTGCCGACGGCCCCGCCGGTGAAGCGCTGCTGCAGCGTCTTGGCGAGAGCGATGCCACCCTGCAGGCGCTGCTGCGCGCCGAACAGCTGCTGGCGCGCGATCTGCCGGTGGATGCGATCAACGCATTGGACGTGGCGGCGATCCAGCCGCTGCCGCCGCGCGGCCTGTGGCTGCGTACCGAAGCGCTGGCGCGTGCCGGCCGCGCACACGAGGCCTATGGCCAGCTGGGTGCGCTGCGCCAGAGCAAGGTACTGCCGGCCGAATCGAACAGCGAACTGGAAGCCCGCCTGGCCGCACAGGCGCTGCTGGAAGCGGCCGACGTCAATGCATTGGCCGCACAGTGGGAAGCCACGCCGAAGGCGCTGCGGCCGACCCCGGACGTGGTGGGCGCCTATGCCAGCCGTGCGGTGGCCCTGAACTGGGATGAGCCGGCGCTGCTGGCGCTGGAACAGGCGCTGGACCAGCGCTGGGACGACGAACTGGTCGCGCTGTACGGCCGCCTGCCGGCCGAGCGCCTGGCCACCCGCCAGGCCAACCTGGCGCGCTGGCGCAATGTGCATGATGGCTCGGCCGCACTGCATCTGGCGCAGGGCCGCGTCGCCCTGGCCCAGCAGCAGTGGGATGCTGCCGATACGTTCCTGCACGAGGCCATCGCCGCCGGCGCCGGTGCCCCGGCGTGGGAGGCACTGGGTGAACTGTTCGCGCAGCGTGGCGAGCACGCGCTGGCCGCGCAGTGCCTGGCCAATGCGCTGCGACTGCAGCGCGGCGAGGACAGCGTGGCGCTGGTGCGCGGCAGCGAGGCACCATTGCGTGCCACGGTGGAAGAGCAGCCGATCGCGGTGCAGCCGCCGGTGTATGACGCCAATGAAGAGCGCGACGAGTTCGGCAACCCGCGGTTGCCGTGAGGCGTGCCGACCAACGGTCGGAGCCCACCGGAGCAACAAAAAAACGCCGCCCATTGGGCGGCGTTTTCATGTGTGGAACCCGGTAGTCGCCAACCTTGGTTGGCGCGCGGTCGCAACGATCAGCGTTCGACGATCGCCACCACGCCCATGCCGCCGGCGGTGCAGATCGACACCAGCGCGCGGCCGCCGCCACGTTCGGCCAGCTGCTTGGCTGCGGTAGCGATCACGCGGGCGCCGGTGGCGGCGAACGGGTGGCCGGTAGCCAGCGACGAGCCCAGCAGGTTGATCTTGTCCGGGTCGATACGGCCCATCGGCGCATCCAGGCCCAGGCGGTTGCGGCAGTAATCCTCGCTCTCCCACGCACGCAGGGTGCACAGCACCTGTGCAGCGAAAGCCTCGTGGATCTCGTAGATGTCGAAGTCCTGCAGGGTCAGGCCGTTGCGCTTGAGCATCTCCGGCACGGCCACGGTCGGTGCCATCAGCAGGCCTTCGCCATGCACGAAGTCCACCGCAGAGACGTGCGCATCGCGCAGGTACGCCTGCGGCTCATGGCCGTGCGCACGCGCCCACTCTTCACTGGCCAGCAGCACCGCGGCGGCGCCATCGGTCAGCGGCGTGGAGTTGGCGGCGGTCAGGGTGCCACGGCCGGAGACCTTGTCGAAGGCCGGCTTCAGCGTGGCCAGCTTTTCCAGCGAGGTATCCGGACGCAGGATGTTGTCGCGCTCGACGCCACGGAACGGTGCGATCAGATCGTTGAAGAAACCGCGCTCATAGGCAGCGGCCAGCTTCTTGTGCGAGGACACCGCCCACTCGTCCTGCGAGTCGCGCGAGATGTTCCATTCCTTGGCCATGTCCTCGCAGTGGTCGCCCATGCTCTTGCCGGTGCGCGGCTCGGCCACACCCGGGAACTCGGGCTTGAGCTCGGAGAACTTGAAGCCGGAAGTGAGCGCGCGGATCTTGTCGCCGGTGCTCTTGGCACGGTTGGCGGCCAGCAGGCGCGCGCGCAGCTTCTTGCCGTAGACGATCGGCACGTCGGAGGTGGTGTCCGAACCGCCGCCGATGCCCGATTCGATCTGGCCCAGCGCGATCTTGTTGGCGACAGTGATGATGCTGTCCAGCGAGGTGCCACAGGCGCGCTGCAGGGTGATGCCCGGGGTCAGCGGCGACAGGCCGGACGACAGCGTGGCTTCACGGCCCAGGTTCCAGTCGCTGGAGTGCTTGATCACCGCACCCATCGCCACTTCACCCAGCTGCTGGCCGTGCAGGCCGAACCGTTCGACCAGCGCGCCCAGCGTACGGACCGACATGCCGAGGTTGCCGACATCCGAATACGCGGTGTTCTGGCGGCAGAACGGAATGCGGACGCCACCGAGGATGGCGACGGGACGAGCGTTGGGCATGGAGATACCTGGCATGGATGAGGGTGTCTGCAACATGGCCTGCACGGCGGAGCAGGCATAATGGAGCCAAGTGTAGCTGCCGCCCTGTGATGGGCCAACCGTGGAACCATGAGCAAACCCGACCCCGCGATGAATGCCCTTGGCGTGCTGGCCCTGGAACTGGCCGGCGGTGAAATCCCCCGCCAGGCGGTACTCAGCGCCGAACAGGCCGGTGAACTGGCCGATCGCGTCGGCCGCGACCTGTCCAAGCTGGTGCCGCAGGTGGCCGAGCTGGACCTGGTGTTCGCCGCCGCCCATTTCGACCCGGCCGAAGTGCTGCGCCCGGGCTGGCCGATCCACCGCCGCCTGGAAGAACTGCAGATGCGTGCCCCGGGCCGCAACCAGGGCCCGCGCCTGCTGGCCTTTGGTACCGACGCCCAGGGCGACGTGCCGCTACCGTTCCAGGCCGACGCCAGCCTGGTGGGCGGCGGCCTGCGCGTGGTGCCGTTCCTGCTGACCGGCAGCGACGTGGCGACGACCAATGCGGTGGCCGAGGCGCTGGAAGACACGCTGCTGGCCAACGGCATGGCCCATGCCGACACCGCGTTGATGGCGCAGAACACCTTCGGTGCCCGCATCGAGCACGCGCGCTATTTCACTGTGAATGATCTGGCCGCGATGATGTCGATGCAGTACGACAACCAGGGCCTGGCCGCACTGTGGCCGCTGATCGAGACCGCGATCATGGCCCCCGGTGAAGACGAATGGCTCAACGCCGCGCCCGAGCCGCTGCTGCGTTACACGCATGGCGAAGCACGCATGGCGCTGTTCGATCCGGCCGGCTGGTGCGCGCACTACGATTACGGCAAGAACGATTGCGACCGCCTGAAGGGCATCTACGAGCAGTTCCTGATGCGCCAGCGACAGATGGCCGCGGTGCTGGAAGCACATGGCGTGCCGGTACTGTTCGTGCACTGCGAGGCCGGCCAGGACGCGCGCGAACTGCTGGCGCGCTGATCAAGCCGCACCACGCGCCGCCAACCGGTTCGGCGGCGCGATGTGCCACCATTGCGGGCTTGTGCATGGATACTCATGCGCGATCAAGGACGAACTGCATGCTGTATACACTTCAATGCGCAGGGCTGACCCTGCTTGCCACAGCCGTCTGTGGCCTTCCGATCATGGCCCAGGCAGCGGCACCGGTTGCCGCGACACCCACCTGCACAGTTGCGCCGGCCTTCGCTGCTGCCGTGGCGGAGCCCGAGGTCTATGACAGCCATATCAGCTTCAGCAACACGGTCAAGGTGCAGGTCAACGTCGATGCGCAGGGCCGCGCCCACGATGCGCGCGTGCTGAACGGCTCCCGCAACCGGGTGCTGGATGATGCAGCCCGGCAGGCGGCCCTCAGCTGGAAGTATCAGTGCACGGGCCCGGGCGGCATCGCGCAACCGGTCGTGCCTGTTCCGGAACCGGCTTGCCGGCTGGACCGCCTGAGCTGGGCGGACAACGAACCCAGGTTCTCCAGCGCAGTGCGGTCCAGCGGTTTGCGCGGCTCGGCGGAAGTCTGGTTGCGCCCGGTGGCCGGCGATCCGGCAAAAACGGAGGTGAAGATCGGCCGGAGCAGCGGGGATGCACGCATTGATGACACGCTGCTCAACGCCGCACGGAACTGGCGGCTGACCTGCCCGCCGGACGCGCCCGTGAAGCACCCCTGGATCAGCTTCACCCAGTCATTCAACTTCGAACCGCGGCGCCAGCCAGCGGCCACGGAGGCATCAGAGCCGGAGCCAGATGATGTGGTGATTGCAAATGATGCCCTGCTGGAATTCGGCACCGTCGCCGGCTTCGTCGAAGCGCTGCCGAAGATGAAGGGTGTAGATCTTGCGCCGGATCAGTCGAGTCAGCCGGGGATGACGCTCTACAACACCAGTCTTGGCGCGATCATGCGGGAAATCGAGATGACCGAGGGACGGTTGAAGCCGGTGACCATGACCCACTGGCTGGTGATGGTGCCGCCCCACCGCACGGCACCGGCCGTGGTGCGCACCTTCAAGCGCGAAGTGATCGATGCCAAGACGGGCAAGGCCCACATGCAGACCGATATCTCGATCCTGTGTGAAAGCGGCCCTGCCGAATGCGCTGAACTGCGGCGGCGACGCGACACATTGCTGCGATCCCCCTGACCGCAGCAAAGGCAGCCGAGCATCGGCTCGGCTCTACAGGAAGGGATGCAAGAAAAACGCCGGCTTGCGCCGGCGTTTTCCATTTCCAGCAGGAGCGCGCTTACTGCGCCTTCTGGATCACCGCACACGCCAGGCGCGCGCCGGCATTGCCGGTCGGCTGGGTCTTGTAGTCATCCGCATCGGCGTGGACGATCAGGCCACGGCCGATGATGTCGAAGTCATCACCCTTGCCGATGTTGACGTTGCTCGACACCGGGCCGTCGATGGTGGCCACGCCCTTGTCGTCGGCCTTGATGTTGGGCATGTCGCCGCCGTGGTGCGGATCGGTGGCGACATTGCCGTGATCCTGCTTGCCCGGGTTGAAGTGGCCACCGGCACTCATGCCGTCCGGGGCGCTGCAGTCGCCCTTCTCGTGGATGTGGAAGCCGTGCTCGCTGCCCGGCTTCAGGCCGCTGATCTGGCCGGTCACGTGGACCTTGCCATCGACCACCTTGAAGGTGACGCTACCCTTGGTCTCGTTGCCCTGGGTCGGTGCCAGCTCGGCGCTGGCCGTAGCATCGGCAGCCGGTGCAGCCGCCGGGGCCGGCGTTGCAGCCGGTTCGGTGGTGGCACCGTCGGCCGGCGCGGCCGGCGGGGTTTCAGCCTGCGGCGCGGCCGGCTGCTGGTTGCAGGCCGCCAGGCCCAGCGCAGCAATGGCTGCGAACAGCGAAGTGTGGATCAAGCGCATGGAATCTCTCCCTGGATGATGCCTGCAGTGATCAGCGGACAACCCGGATCACGCCACAGGCGATGCGGACGCCGGCATTGCCGGCGGGCTGGCTGCGATAGTCGTCGGCGTTGGCATGCACGACCAGTGCACGTCCGGCGATATCGGTGGCGGCGCCTCCGCCAAGGGTAACGCCCTTGAGGTGGATATCGACGTTGGCGCGGCCTTGGGCGTCGGCACGCAGATTGTCCATGTCGCCCAGGTGGTGCTTGCCGGTGCCGGCGCGGCCATGCGCAGCGCCACCGGGATTGAAGTGATTGCCGGCACTGCTGGCATCCACCGCACTGCAGTCGCCGCGCTCGTGGATGTGGAAGCCGGCCTGCTGCATCGGCTGCAGGCCACCGATCAGGCCGGTGATGTGGATGCCGCCGGGCTCCACCATCAGTGCGATGCGGCCACTGACAATGCTGGCCGAGGCCGGCGCAAGATTGGCCTCGCCCTGCTTCGCTGCGCTGACCACGGTCGGCGGCGGCGGAGTAGGTTCGGTCTTTTTCGGCGCGCTGCCGCAGGCAGACAGCAGCACGGCGGCGGACAACGGCAGGATGGCAAAGGACAGACGCATCAAAGACTCCTTGCAGATGACACTAAGCGTTGCATCGTCCATGAACGATCAACAGTTCGGCAAGCGGGCGCGAGGATCGCGTGCAGGGGCCGTTCAATGGCCCCCGCGGCGGCGTCCGGCGCCCAGCTTGCGGGTAAGGGTATTGCGGCCAAGGCCCAGGCGGGCCGCGGCTTCGGCACGGCGGCCGTGGGTGATCTGCAGCGCGGCCTCCAGCAGGGCATGGTCGACCCGCTCGCGCACCTGCGCGTGCAGCCCTTCCACGCCTTCGGCCAGCTGACGGCGTGCCCATTCGGCCAGCAGCGCTTCCCACTGCCCTGGATCGGCGCTGGTGGTGCTGCTGCGACGACCGCGCGTACGGTTGAGCGCGGTATCGACGTCGGCCACGCCGATGGTGTCGGCGGCCGCCAACGCCGCCATCCGCCAGCACACGTTTTCCAGTTCGCGCACGTTGCCCGGCCAGTCGTGTTCGCGCAGCGCCTGCAGTGCGGCCGCGGTCAGCCGCTTCGGCGGCGTATCCAGCTTGCGCGCGGCGGCGGCCAGGAACGTACTGGCCAGCTGTGCGATGTCCTCGCGGCGCTCGCGCAGCGGTGGCAGCTGCAGGCGCACCACGTCGAGGCGGTGCAGCAGGTCGGCGCGGAACTTTCCTTGTGCAACCAGCCCTTCCAGGTCCTGGTGGGTGGCGGCGACCACGCGCACGTCGACGCGGATCAGTTCACGGCCACCGACGCGGAAGAACTCGCCCTGCGCCAGCACGCGCAGCAGCCGGGTCTGCAACGGCAGCGGCATGTCGCCGATCTCATCCAGGAACAGCGTGCCGCCATCGGCCTGCTCGAAGCGGCCGATATGGCGGCGCTGTGCGCCGGTGAAGGCGCCGGCTTCGTGGCCGAACAACTCGCTTTCCAGCAGCTCGGACGGGATTGCAGCGGTATTGAGCGCGACGAAGGGCCCCTGCGCGCGCGGTGATTCGCGATGCAGCGCATTGGCCACCAGCTCCTTGCCGGTGCCGGTCTCGCCGGTGATCAGCACCGCCAGCGGTGCCTGCGCCAGGCGACCGATGGCGCGGAACAGCGCGCGCATCGGCGGGGTATCGCCCACCAGTTGCGGCGGTTGGTCGCTATGCGCTTCGGCCGCAGGTGTGGCCGCCGCCAATGCCGGTGCGACGGCCGGCAGCACCCGTTGCGCCAGTGCCACCGCATCGTCCAGATCGAACGGCTTGGACAGGAACTCATGCGCGCCACCGCGGAACGCGCCGGCCGTGCTGGCTACATCGGTATAGGCCGACATCACCACCACCGGCAGCTGCGGCAGCGCGGCCTTGAGCTTGTCCAGCAGCACCAGGCCATCGTCGCCGGGCATGCGCACATCGGTGAACAGCAGCGCCGGTGGCGGGCCTTCGCTCAACGCCTGCAGGGCGGGTGCGGCGCTGTCGAAATCGACGACCTGGTAGCCCGCCTCGCGTAGCGCGGTGCACAGCACGAAGCGCACGGCCCGATCGTCATCGACCACCCAGATGCACTGCGGGGACGAAGAGGACTCAGACATCGCGCGGGGCCTCCTCGGCCGGGGCGGCGCCGCTGACGATCGGCAGCAGCAGGGTGAACACGGTATGGCCCGGGCGCGAGCGGTAGGTCAGCGTGCCGCGATGCTCGCGCGCCACCTGCTGGGCCAGCGCCAGACCCAGGCCAGTGCCTTCGGCACGGCCACTGACCAAGGGCAGGAACAGGTGTTCAGCCAGTTCCTCGGGAACGCCACGGCCGTCGTCGGCGATTTCCAGGCGCAACGCCAGCGTGTGCAGCTGTTCGGCAATGCGCACGCCATGCTCCACGCGGGTACGCAGGGTGATGTTGCCGGCGCCGGCCTGGATCGCGTTGCGCACCAGGTTCCAGACCGCCTGGGTGAGGCGGTCGGCGTCACCATGGAATTCGGGAATGCTGGGGTCGTAGTCGCGCTGCAGGCGCACCGCCCAGCCGGCTTCGCTCTCGGCCAGGCGCAGCACGCGCTCCAGCGCGGCATGGATGTTCAGTTCGGCGTGGGGCGCCGCCGGGGCCGGCGACAGCAGCTGGTCGAGCAGGCCGTTGAGGCGCTCGATCTCCGAGCCGATCAGTTCGATCAGCTCACGTTCGCTGGCGTCGCGCTGCGCCGCGCGGCGGGCCAGCAGCTGGGCCGCGCCCTTCAGCCCGGCCAGCGGGTTGCGCAGCTCGTGGGCCAGCCCCTTCAGCGCCGCGCTGAGCGCGCTGGGCAGCGCCTGGGTGGGATCGAGTCCTGGGAACTCATCGACCGGATGCGCCTCCAGCAGCCAGCCGCCATCGTCGCGCCGGCTCATCCAGCCCTCGGCGAAGCGCGGCGCCTCGCCGGGCACCGCCAGCGCCAGCCGGTTCAGGCGCAGGCTGTCGCGCTCGTCGCGGGCCAGGAAATGGGCCAACGCCTCGCCCTGCACTTCCAAGGCGGCCAATGGCCGACCCAGCAGGCGCCGGACGCTGACGCCCAGCCAGCGGGCGAAGGCCGGATTGCAGCCGGCAATGCAGCCATCGGCCCCGGCCCAGGCCAGCGGCGTGCCCAGGGCATCGAGGGACGGCGGGGGTGCGGGGTCGGACATTGCACCAATGTAGTGCAAAACGCGGATCCGGGGTCGGATCCCATTCCGTCAGGAAAGGGCTCTGACCCCTGCCGCAGGTCGAGCAAGCTCGACCACTACCAGATGCGTGGCCGGTTACAGCTTCATGTTCAGGCCGACGAACACGCTGCGGCCCGGGGCCGGCGAGAACATCGGGCGGGCGCTGTCCCAGAAGAAGCTGTCGTACCAGGCGTAGGCGTACTGGCGGCCGGTGACGTTCTTCAGCTGCAGGTCCACGCTGAAACGCGGGGTGAGCTGATAGGCCGCACTGAGGTCGAGCACGGCGAAGCCACCGAACTTGCCGGCCACGTTGCGTTCTTCCAGGTAGTAATCGCCCTGTGCACGGGCCTGCAGGCCCAGCCGCAGCGCATCAGCGGCGCGGTAATCCACACCCAGATTGCTGATATGGCGCGGGGTGGCAGCCACTTCGCGGCCCTGCAGGGAAATGCCGGCATCGCGGTCGTCGCGGGTGATCTTCGCTTCCTGGTAGGCGTGCGAGGCCCATACCGTCCAGTCGTCGCCCAGTTGCAGGCTCAGCTGCGCATCCACGCCGCGTCGGCGGGTCTTGCCCAGGGTGACCGTGGTGCCGGTGGCCGGCATGTTGGATACCTCGTTTTCCGCGTCCTGCTGCCACACCGCCAGGCGTGCCTGGCTGCCGGCAAACGGCTGGAATTTCAGGCCCAGCTCCATGCCGGTGTTGGTGGACGGCTGCATCGGTGCCTGCCCGGGGGTGAGGTAGGCCGGCGCGGTGGACCCGGTCAGTACCTGGAAGGTGCGGCCCCAGTTCGCGTAGACGTGGGTGGTCTGGCCCAGGCTGTGGATGACGCTCAGCTTGGGCTGACCGATGGTGCCGTAGTCCTGCAGGCGTCCGCGGACGCCATTCATCAGGTGCGTGCTGCCACTGAAGCGATCGATACGATAGGCCGGCACGATCTTCCAAGCCTCGACCGGCTGGTAGACGGCCTGCACGTAGGCACCCCAGTTGTCGAAGCTGTGGCGATCGTTGTTCTGCACCCGCGCCGGCGGCTGGCTGAAATCGGTGGGTTCGGCGTAGGCGTAGCGCTCGCGGATATAGCCGTTGTCCTGCTGCTCGTAGTTCAAGCCGCCTTCAAGGGTAAGCGCTGGGCTGGCCTGCCAGGTCAGCGTGCTGAACAGGCCAGTCTGGCGCTCATCCCACACGCGGCGCTGACGCGGCAGGTTGCCGGTGGGCAGGTCGCTGAAGGTCACGCGGCGGTCGTCTTCATAGCGGTTGTAGTAGAGCCGCGTGCCGAAGGTGAGTGCGTCGGACAGCTTCAGGTCGACGTGCGCGGCGATCTGCCGCATGTCGCGGTCATCGCCATCATTGCCGTTGCGCAGCTCGCTGCCACGGCGGTGCGTGCGCAGTTCCTCGGCGGTCATGAAGCCGGGTTCGTCGGCCTCATGGTGATAGGCGCGCGCCGTCAGGCCCACGCGCAGCCCTTCGTCCAGCGTGCCGAAGAACCACTTGCCGCCCAGCGAGTACTTCTTCGAGGTGTCGTGGTCGCGATAGCCATCGCTGGCCTGGGTGCCGACGAAATAGTTCTGCGCGAAGCCATTGGCTTCGCGGCCAACCGCCAGCTGTGCATCACGGGTGTTGTAGCTGCCGTAGGCCAGGCGCGCATCGGTGTAGCTGCCGCCCTGACGCGTACCGAAGTTCACGTTGCCACCGATGTTGTGCAGCCCATAGCGCGGGTCGTTGGTCCCGCGCACCACTTCGATGTAGCTGATGTCCAGCGGGAACAGCATGTCGATGAAGCGCTGGTTGCCACTGTTGACGTTGCTGGGGATGCCGTCGATGAGGGTCTTGATGGCGTTGAGGTAGCCCTCGCCGTTGAAGGCGCGGAAGCTGACCTTGCCCGATTCGGCCCCCTGCCGCGTTTCGGTGAGCTGGATGCCGGGCATCTGCCCCAGCAGCTCCCAGCTGTGCGAGACGTTGCGGTCTTCGATCTGGTCCGCGCCGAGCACGTCCACCGAAGTCAGCACCTGGCGCGCGCTGAGCTGGCCTTCGCCATGCTGGTGCACCTGCACCTTGCCGAGGGTGAGCGCGGCATCGGCGGACTGTGCGAAAGCTTCAGGGGCGAACGGAGCGGCCGCGAGGGCGGCCACAAGGGTGGGAGTCTTCATGGGAAGGGGCGGCTGCGGTGAAATGTAATCATATAACATTTCACATGCCCGCTTTTGCAGCGTCGAGCAAGGCTCGGCGCTACAAGGGCGGGTGCCGGGGGCTGGGATTACACCGGGTAGCCGGTGGCTTCCCGTGCCTTCTTCCAGGCGGCTTCGAATTCACGCGCGGAGATTTCGTCGTCCTCGTCGAAATCCAGGAACGACACTGGCTGGTCGGCCAGCAGGAAGCGGTCGTCGCTGTGGGCCTGCTCGTCGGCCCAGACCATCTTGGTGCCGTAGATTTCCACCTGGCGCACGATCTTCTCGCCACGGGCTTCCATCAGCACGTTGCCCTTGCCCAGGCCCGATTCGGCCCAGTGCTTGTAGTACTTCTTTGCGGCGGACTTCGCGCCGGGTTTTGCGTTGTGCTTTGCGTAGGTCATTGCAGGGGTCCTGGCCGCAGGCGCGGCCGGAAAGTTCGGAATGGCGCCATTATCAGGCATCCGGGGTCAGAGCCCTTCCCTTTGGAAAGGGATCCGACCCCTGCTGGTTCAGTTCGGGAGGGGCACGCCCTTCGGCCACAGCATCCAGATATTGCCCTTCTGCTTCATGTCGCCGGCCAGCTTGCCGGCGGCATCGCCGCTGCCCCAGTACAGGTCGGCGCGCACCTCACCGGCGATGGCGCCGCCGGTGTCCTGCGCGGCCACCGGGCGCACCACCGGGGTGCCGTCCGGGCGCGTGGTGGAGAGCCACAGCAGGCTGCCCAGCGGCACCACGCTGCGGTCCACCGCCACGCTGTAGCCGGCGGTGAGCGGCACGTTCAGCGAACCACGCGGGCCTTCCGGGCTGTCCGGGTTGCGCACGAAGAACACGTAGCTGGGGTTGCTGCGCAGCAGTTCCGGCACGCGCGCGGGATTGGCCCGGGCCCAGGCGCGGATCGCGTCCATGGTGACGTCTTCCTTCTTCAGCTGGCCCTGGTCGACCAGCCAGCGCCCGACGGCGCGGTAGGGGTGGCCATTCTGTTCCGCATAGGCCAGCCGCACCTGCTTGCCATCGGCCAGGCGCACGCGGCCGGACCCCTGGATCTGCAGCAGCTGCAGGTCCATCGGGTCGGTCAGCCAGGCCAGCACCGGGGCGTTGGCGCCCTTGGCCGCGATGGTGCCGGCGTCGTCATAGGGCTTGAGCACCTTGCCTTCGACGCGACCGCGCAGGCGCTTGCCCTTCAGTTCCGGGTAGAGGCTCTCCAGCTGCACCACCACCAGATCATCGGGAGTGCCGTAGACCGGCACCGTCGCCTTGTCGGTGCGGGTCAGGCTGCCGGCATAGATCGGCTCGTAGTAGCCGGTAATCAGTCCGTCGGCCTGGTGGCCACCGGCACGCAGCGCATAGGCATCAAGGTCGCGCTGCAGGAACTGGCGGATCGCGGCCGGGTCCTTGTCTGATACCGCAGCGGCCGTGGCGCAGGGTCTGGCCCAGACGGCATCGTTCTTCAGGCGGGTGCAGCTGCTGCGCCAGGCAACGAAACCGGCCTGCAGATCGCTGTTGGAGACCGCTGGCAGGGCTTTCCAGTCGACCCTGGCGTAGGTGGCCGCCGGCGGTGAGGTCGGCGTGGGCGCTTCGGAACCCGTGCGGGGAGCGGTGGTGGCGCAACCGGCGAGCACCGCCGCTGCCAACAGGGTCCAGTGCCTGCGCTTGAAGAAGGTAGCGGAATCGATCATGCCGCCATGGTGGCGGGCCGGCCGCTGGGCGGCAACCCAGCGCGGGGCCAAGCGTTCATGCGCGGGGTCACGGCGTCTGCAGCAGCAGCGAGTACAGGATGCGCGCGTCTTCGGCATCCAGCGTCTTCGGCAGGTCGTCGCGGCCACGGAAACGGCGGTGGAAGGCGGCGACGGTGGCTTCGCGGTTGTCCAGTGGATAGCCGAAGCGGGCCAGCGCATTCCACGCGTCGAAGCCTTCCGGTGCTGCCCCGTCGGCCGCGCGCGGCCAGACGCCGAAGCCGGCCTCGGCCAGCTCCTGCCACGGGAAGAAACGGCTCGGATCCTGCTTGCGCGTCGGCGCCAGGTCGGCATGGGCGATGACCTGGCGCGGCGGGATGTTCAAGCGGGTGGTGAGGTCGCGCAGCAGCACGATCAGCGATTCGATCTGCGCCGCACTGAACCGGCTGCGGCCATCGTTGTCGAGCTCGATGCCGATCGAAGCCGAGTTGAGATCGGTGATGGTGCCCCAGCGCCCGGCACCGGCGTGCCAGGCACGGCGCTCATCGGCGACCAGTTGATAGCGATGGCCATCGGCGCCGATCAGGTAGTGCGCACTGACCGGCCCACCACTGTTGGCGGTACGCAGCGTATGCAGGCTCTGCTGCACCGACTTCTGCTCGGTGTGGTGGATGACGATGATGAGTGGCGTGCGCGCGTTCTGGTTGGGTGACGGCACCCAGGTGGCGAGCGGGTTGTGCTGCACGGGCGCGGTGGCGGTGCAGGCCGTCAGGGCGAGCGCCAGCAGTGCGGAAACCAGAAGGCGGGGGCTGATCATGGACGGATTGTAACCATGGACTGCAGCAGTCGTTCGGCGCGAAGTGCCGATCTCCCAGACACCCCTTGGCCCTGAAACCGGATATTCGACAACCACAATTCGCCTAATGACCCGCACGAGCCCATAGAAACAATTGCACGCAAACACCTCGCCCGACACTAGACACAACCCCACTCTCCAATGACAACCAAAATAATCAAAAACCCACAACCTCAATCAGACCACAAAGTACCAATCAGTATCCGCAAACAACCAACATCAAACTATCACTTCAAACACCAATTCATCCCTGAAAAGTGTAAGTCTTGAAACTTCCGCAATGGACGCAAGGTCTCTCCGGGTCGTCGCTTCGCGAACTACTCCCGATATGAGGATCTCATCAAAGTATGAGGAAACACCACCAACCCATCCCCCCACTGCCTCATCAAGCAACCTTTCGAGACCAGGTGAACACACATCCATCCTAAGATCAGAAAATTGATGATCACGACTATCCACCAGAAAGCATTCCCTACCACGAACAACAAGAAAAGCCCTCAACGAAACCACACTTCCATACAGAGCCGTAAAATCAATGCAAGAGAATTTTTCGAAACTATCCGACATTAAAAGCCACCCACTTTCCATTAATAATTTCTTCGCCAGAGAATTTTCTTCCAAACTCATCATCGCAGTGCTTCAGAACTGCCCGCCTTCGCACCCTTCCCGAGGCCTCCGCTCCCTTCGATTATGGTAACAGCGCCATATTTTCGAAGCAGTACCTTCGAAAGTCCAAGCCCCAGCTCAGCTGATGATTCCTTCGAGAAGAGGCCGTACTGATCAATCGTCCTGTCAAGATTCCCGGCCTACTCCGCCAGTGCAGCTACAGTGTGTTCTTGAGGCAGGATATAGACCGGCTGGAGCCCCCACTCTCAAAAATCAGCTCACGATAGGCACGTCCGTTCAGGGAGTGGCCGAACGAGGAAAGCGCCTCGCTACTGTGACCAAGTTCATCGAACAGCCCAAGCACTCCGGGCCACGAGCCGTACTTGTAGGAGACGGCCGCATTGACAAACACCTGACACGCAGGGCTCGACGAGTTCGCGCTACACACCGATAGCAGCCCGTAGTCCATTCGCTCCGACAGTTGCTTAACAACATCACGCACCGTCTTCTGGCATGAAGTGTCGCCGCCGCACTCGTCGAGCTGCTGCTTCATTGCACGAGCCTGTTCTTCCGCAAGGAAGTTGTTCTCAACCGAATTCTTGGCAATCCCCGCATTCAACGTGATCCCAGCCAGATCCTGCGCTAACAAGCCACCCGCCAGTACTCCGACCGCGTGCGACAGCGCCAGCGCCACCTCCTTCTGTTCCGGGCTCAGCTTGGCGGGGTTTCCGCCGGTCAACGAATTGGTCAGCACTCTCGCGGCCAACTCGCCGCCGGTCGCGGACACCGCTTCGGTTCCCGCGCTGCCTCCATTGGCTTCCGCCAGCGGCGCACCCAACACCGTATGCGACAGAAAGTGCAGAGTCGCATTGGGATCGCTGCCGTGGCTCGGGTCCAGCTTGCTGCCGATGAAGTAAGCGGCATATGGCGCCAGTGCATTGGGCGCGACCTGACCAGCGCCCTGTCCCGCCACACCACTCACCAGCGCCGTCGTCACTGCGTTCAGTGCACGGTTGTAGTCATCGAGGCGCCCCACTTCCCCGCGCCGCTGTATGCCTGGCTGTCAGCCGCCGCCACCTTGCTGCGCACAGGCACCCGATTCCATCGCCCTCAATCACAGGCCGTGTTGACCTTCATCATTCGTCCAATCCGCGGCCAGATCAACATGTAGAAGGCACCCGCGGCCAACCCAATGAAAAGCATGATGCCAGCGCGCCTGGGAGCCCACTCAAGCCAAAAGGAAGGACTGGTCCAGACCTTTATCCAAGCGCCAGGAGAGAAGGCACCCTCGAACGCGAGCCACGCCAACAAGGCACAGACTGGTGCAGCTACAACATGGCGAGCTTTGAGCCGCGGAAGAAATTTATCCACAAGCATAACCCCAGGCACACCGAAGATGAGGCCCAACACAGCAGCTATGGCGCAAACCAGCGATGCGAAAATTGCAGCCTGCGAAAGACTGCCTATCCGATAACTCAGCGGAATGCCTATGAATAAAGCCCCTCCAAGCGCGGAACTGGCAATCACGGAC
The DNA here is from genome assembly GCF_059369635.1 of Stenotrophomonas sp. YJH_SMC_58. Taxonomy (NCBI): domain Bacteria; kingdom Pseudomonadati; phylum Pseudomonadota; class Gammaproteobacteria; order Lysobacterales; family Lysobacteraceae; genus Stenotrophomonas; species Stenotrophomonas sp. YJH_SMC_58. Next base: position 205,287 of record NZ_JCAFSW010000007.1, on the reverse strand, counting down.
ACAATCTTTGCCCCCAACTCACGCTCACTCACTGGCAGACCTCCACCATCTTTCCATCAGGGCCCCGGTAGCTCATGCGTTTCTGCCTCGAGGGAAAAGTACTCCAAAGCCACTGCAACTTGCCAATTTCGCTACCAATATCGCGCGTACTGGAACTCCACACTTGTCTATCGGCCCACGAATTCTAGTTGAACATTGGACTCGAACCCGTACCCCAGCCTCTGGTTGAGACTGAGAATCCACCGGATCCATTCGTATGCACCTGTCGGATCACAAAGCCCGGATCCAATGCATGTGCTCCAGGCACCGTGATGTTGATCAGACTACTGGTGCTCGGATCGATGAGGTGCGTTACGTAACCCGTCGGGTCATCCCGTCACGCTCCGGACTACTGCAAACCCAGAAGCGCTTTTGCGCGGCGATTGAACTACAGATACTCCTCATAGGAAAGATCAACCTTGTCACTCAGGAGAATGTAGACACCACTCGCTGTCAGTTCCACCTTATCAACCTTACCTTCAAGGCGGGAGGAAACCTCCTCGGGTCCAAATCCAAGTGCGTCGCTGCAAAGCCGGGCATCCCAGAACTGGGCAGGGTACATCGTCAGGATGTTCTTCCTGCCGTCGAAATCCTTGACTCCAGCAGCTTTCAGATCCTCAAGGGTTGGCCCCTCTCGGCCCACACCGTCCTGATAGTCCATCGAATGCATGCCGTACGTGACCTTCACTCTGTACGCACCGAACGCCTCGGCAACAGAAGCGACGCAGTTCGTCAGAACGCTCGGATAGTCCCGTGCCTTGTTGCTGCTTCTGAACCCATACAGAATGATCTCGTCCAACGCAGCCACATCCGCGTAGTCGTACCCGGTCCCCCTGAAAGCGTATGTACCGATGATCGACAGACCTTTCAGTCCAGTCTTGATCTCATAGCTTGCCAGCAATTCTCCTCCACAGTCGGGTACAGGCGGCAGCTCGAGAGCATGGAATCCCAATGGGCACTCGATTGCCGACATCCTATCCATGACATGGAGATGCCTCTCGGCAATCGAGATGGCTCTGTCAGGCCGTGCCTGAAGATGGATTGCAATGCCCTCAGTACTCACTGATTCCTCGTCCTCACAGAAATCACATCATCCATTCCATCCGGCGTGTGCGCGTTCTGGTTCGGCGACCACACCCAGGTGACGAACGGGGTGTGCTGCACCGGCGCGCTAGCCGCGCAGGCCGCAAGGGCCAGTGCCAGCGGTGCGGAAACAGGGAGGCGGGAACTGATCATGGACAAATCGTAGCCAGTACACTGGCGATTGACAGAAGCGCGATCGACCACTTCGTCATCTTGCCCACATTGCTCATATCGCTACTGCCGAGCTGATTGAACCTGTTTCATTCATATGGAGTCTGCACTTGCCGGACGCCGATCACCCGAAGCACCGCTGCCCCCCCCCTTGGCCCTGAGCGGATATCCAGCAGGAAGTGAAGTACGTCGCGGAAAGTCCGAAAACAACCAACGAACAAATAAGCAAAATAGTTCAGGACGCCCGCAGCTGCGGTGCCGCATGAAGCGCACGATCGCCACGATACTCAGGACAGGTAGGGTGACCAACCCAAGCATGAGGATACAGCGAACCAAACCCCACAGTAGATCACATGGAATGAGTGCCACCACGCGCATCTGACCGCAGCGGAGGGAGCTGATTCGGAACTCAGAATCGAGGAAGACAATCGCCCCTGCGACCAAGCACGCCGACCAGATGGATAGATACATACCCATAACAGGTCGGTAGCGCCACGCATTTTGTCAACTTTCCATGTACTGATTGATTACTCATTCAGTAACAGGATCGTAGACCGCACCAACCACCCCAGCCTCATCCAGGCGACGCCTCACCTCTTCACTCACGATCAACGCGCCCATGAATTTCTCGATTCGGAAAATATGCCTCGCGCCGATCCTCTCTCGATCGACAATGAGTTTCGTGAACGCCCTGTACTGACCCGCGAGATCCGGTCTGACCGGATCATCCTCTTCAAACTTCATGAAATCGGAACGACCTTCGTCTACGCAGTCAACGCGCGTCTCCACGATCAATACAGAGTACTCGCCACGAACATCCTGACCCTCGATGATCAATGGTTCGACAACGACATTCATATAGGGCTCATCGAACTCAGGCAAGCCAACAAGCGCATCTCGAAATCTCGCACTTACCACTGGAACACTTGCATACCCGGCAAGAGAGTAATCGACCTCAACCCCACAATTCACGAGATCAAGGCTGTAGGTCCCAGGTTCCATGAAGTTGACGGGAGGATCTATGAAGAGCCAGTTATCCACATGATTGATATTCCCTAGAGTCCATCGCTCTGCAATGCTCATGTCGGGCCTGATGCGAAAGTATTTCAACTCAACTCCTCGTCAACCACTTGTTGACCTGACTTCCCACGATAACCGCTTCTGCCTTCATCCTCTCCAGCGTTCTTGTGACTGCAGAGTTGTACGCTGCCGTGCCAGGCTTCAAGCCACTGGTCGCTCTGTCAAGATTATCATATACGTACTGATGGTATGCCTCAGGGTGCGGCCCACGATGGCCCTTGACTGCAACCAGATTCTCTACAGACTTGTTTATATCAAGCCCTGCGCCTTCGAAGAACCGCATGTACTCTTTGGTCCACGCGACCTTTCCATTGGCCCCCACAAGACATTTATTGGTGCAAATATGATGCTTGGGAGCAGACTCGAAATCGACGGGAGCGGGGACCGATGAACGCGCACCATCCAAGGTGACGTAACCCCCACTATTGTCTTTGAAGATCGGCTTGCCTTCATCCGTATATCTCCCGGTCGAGGTGTAGGTTCCTCCTCGCGGACCAGTAACGCTGGCCGTGCCATCGGCGTTCTTGACCAGCGTGTAACCGTTGGGAACATTGAACTCTGGCGAAGGCAGTGCCAACGGCTTGTTCACAGGCGCCGGGACGTCTGCCGGCTGTCGCGGGGGGACCAGATCGGGTGCCACCGGCTTTGCAGCGGCGCCTGACTCCAACGCCGCCAGTTTCCTGGCCTTCGCGGCCGCCCGCATCGCGGTGACATCACCCAGGCTGATCACAGCCAATGCGACGTCCAGCCCCATGTCACCCTTGGTGAATCCGTTTGCGGCCACATCGGCCAGGTTCCATTTCTGGTTCAGGCCCAGCTCGTAGGTCGCCGCATCCCAGCCGTTCCCGAAGTAGCCTGAAATGGACGACCAGGCGCCGGCGCCCTTTTCCTTCATGACACCCCAGCCGCCAATTTCACCGATGCGCTGGAAGTCGTTCAAGGCCTGCTTGGTGCTCTCAATGGACATGTAGATGGCATTCATCTTCGCCATGTCCATGACCATTCCACCCGCGTTGGTCACCACGCCTGCTCCCGAGCCCGCCTTGTCGAACAGCAGATTCAGTGCCGCGTTGGCCGCCGCCTCCTGTGTCTTCCCATTCAACGCGAGCATGCCGGCGGTGAATGGATCGCAGCGCCCTGCCGCTGCACAGGTGATCTTGTAACGGGCATCCAGGGAAGACGTATGCGTCAGCAGATCGGAGGCGAGCTGGCCACCATTGCCCTTCGTCAGTGCCGCCTGGGCCAGATCAAGGCCATTGTCGTTGATCCATCGCAGATAGGTGGAATCATTCTGGGTAAGTGACCAATAGGCGTCACCCAGTTTCGACTGCTCTGCGCGGCAGGCAGGCGAATCGGCAGCCGCGGTACATGCTGCAATCAGTGCCGTATTGCGCGCATCCGACAGCGCTGCCAGCTCCTTCTGTTCGCCGCAACGCTCCCCGCTCTTCATGCAGCTAAGCATGGCGTCCAGGAACTGCATGCGCTCTGCATGATTCAGGTAGTTGTTCTCGACGGAGTTCTTGGCGATGGTGGCTCCCAACGCCGCACCCATGGCTCCGTCTCCACCAATCCCACCAGCCATCGCGCCGACCGCCTGGCCCAATGCCTTGATCTGCTGTTCCTGCTCCGGAGTCAGCTGCCCGCCATTCTGCCGCGCGTAGTAGTCACCCAGGAATTTGGCTGCCAGTTCACCACCTCCTGCAGCAGCGGCTCCGGTACCCGCCGAACCCCCATTCGCCTCCGCAAGCAGCGCGCCAAGAAGCGCGTGCGAGAGCATCTGCATCGCCTCACTTGGGACGGCGCTCTGCTTGTTTGGATCGAATGTCTTTCCAATCAGCTCAGCGGCGTAGGGCGCGAGTGTGTTCGGGATGACCTGACCACCTGCCTGCCCTGCCACGCCGCCGACCAGCGCGGTGGAGACCGCGTTGAGCGCACGGCCGTAGGTACCGTCGGGTGCCCACTTCTGCTGCGTGACCAGTGCATCAGGGTAGGAGCTGTCAAATCCGGCAAGGGCGGCGTACTGGTCCTTGGAACTGAGGTTGGCAAACGCCTCCTTCTCTGCGGCGCTCTTCCCTTCCAGGTAGGCATCAGTGATCTTGTTGATCCCGTAGCTTCCAATGTCCGATGCGATCTGCTTGCTGGTGGCCAGTACCGTGCCTGCTGCATTCGCCATCGCCTGCTGATCGGCCAGCATCTTGTTGGCATCCGGCATTGCCTCCAGCGCGCGGTGTGCCGCAGCTGCATCGGTATTGACACCAAGTTCGGCCGCTGTGGTCTTCCTGCCGCCGATGGTGATATTGCCCTCGGTCAGTGTTGCACGCGTGCTTGAACTGTCGCTGCCACTTTCATGCATCGGCAGTCCACCGCCGAACCCGACACCATCCACGCCGCCGAACGTTCCGGATTTGATGCTGCTGCCGATACCCTGCAGCTGCTCAACCGCTCCCACACTCTTGTCCGTCGGGCCCTTGCCACTGCTGCCGAAGCCACCGCTGATGCTGCCCGACGTGGCCTTGTAGTCCATATGGTTCTGCAGGTCGGTAAACGTCAGCGAATCCGCAGTCAGCTCGCTGTTTCCTGCATTGGTGCTGGCGATCGCGCCGCCCACCAGATTCACGTGGCCAGCATCCACGTGATAACCACCATTGCCGGCAAACAGGCCGCTCTGCTGGCCAACGCCCTGATAGCTACCGTTGGCCTTGCCTCCGCTGGCGTAGCCGTCGGCGTTCCACGCGGTGCCGAACGAGACCTGCACGCGGCCGCCCACCTGGCTGTTCTTGGACATGCTCTCGGCGACGTCCTGCAGCGATTCGATGGTCAGCGTGCCCCCCGTCTTGACGTCGATGCGGTCGGCGGTGGCGGTCGCGCCGCGAAGGGTGGTATCGCCCTCGGCCTTCATCGAGATGTTCTTGCCGGTCAGCGTGGTGTTCTGCCAGGTGCTGCTCTCGGCATTGGACTTGCTGCTGCCCACACTCGCTTCGGCGTAGACATACACACCGGTCTGCGCACCCACCGCAACGCCCACGCCGACTTCGGCGCCGGCATTGCTGCTCTTGCTACGGTCGGCCACATGCGCCTTGCCGGCTTCCAGCAGGATGTCACCGGCCGAATCCAGACTGAGCGTGTTGCCCGCGCTCAGGTTGCCCTGCACCACGTGGATGTCGCCCTGGGTGCTGGTCAGGTTGACGTTGCCGCCGCCCTGGATGGTAGAGCCACGCGAGACCTGGCTGCTGCCGTCGGCACTGCTGCTGGAGGTCTTGAAGCCAACGCCGGCCTCGGCACTGATCAGTGCCCCGCCTCCGCCCTTGCCGGCCATGCTGGAGATGGCACTGGCGGCCTGATAGGCATTGGCACCAGCAGCAAGCCCCTGCATCTTCTGCAGGCGGTCGTCGGACTTGCGGGCGGCGTCGACGTTGTTGAGCAGATCGATCAACGGCGATTTCACCCGCGCGAAGGCGCCGATCTTCAGGTCCTTGTCGCTCTGCGAGTAGTGACCGCTTTCGTCAGCGGTCAGCAGCTCGATCTCAGCGGCAGTGATGTTCACGTCCTTGGCCGCCACCACATTGCTGGCGCTCTGCGTGTACTTGCCACCGGCGGTGAGGTTGACGTTGCCGCCGAGACTGCCAATGGTGCTGGCTACCTGCGAGACCTGCGCGCTGTCATCGCGATGCTGCTCGCGATGCCAGCCGGAGAACTTCTCGGTATCGGAGATCTGCACAGTGCCGATCGCCTTGCTGTCCGAGCGGTTGGCATTGCTGACCGTGTCCTGCCCACTACGGATCGTCAGGTCGCCCGCAGCGCGGATGCTGACGTCCTTTTCCGCCGCAATGTTGGCGGCGGTCAGGCTGATATCGCCCTCTGTGGTGGCCATGCGTACACCGCCACCCACCGACAGCTGTGTGCCGGTGATGGTATCGCTCTGGCCGGCGCCCTCGCTGCGCGAATTGTTGGTGCCAAACGGCAGACCGGCGGAGTTGGTGGCGATACCCCAACCCTTGCCCCGGCTGTCGCTGTCACTGCGCTCGGTGTTGTGCGCGACATCGAACACGATGTCCTTGGTGGCCAGCAGGACAGCATTGCCCTCGGCCGTCATCTGCGCACCCTGGCTGGTGATCGAGCCGCCATTGGCGATCAGCGAGAGATTGCCGCCAGCATTGAGGTTGCTGACCCGGGCGTCACTGGTGGAGTGGCTCTGGTTGCTGTTCGAGCGCTGGCTGCCGGCCGTGATCGCCGGCAGCACGGCCGCCGACACGCCGGCCGCTACGCCTTCAGCGGTACGCGTGATCCGGCCCATCATCGTGCCACTGTCGGCCATGCCTTCGGTGGCGTTGTCGCGTGCAGTGCGGTACGCCTTGGCCGGGTCGTAGGTGACGCCCACCGAGAACCCGCTGGACTTGCTCGACTGGCTGGCCTGGGTATCCACCGTATCCTGGCGGGCAATCAGGTTGATGTCCTTGCCGACCAAGGTCAGGTCCTTGCCTGCGGCCACGTCGGACGCGGCGATCGTCAGCTGGTTGCCGGCGTTGATCAGCACGCTGCCTTCGCGCGAGGCGATGGCGGAGCCGACCTGGGTGGTCGACTGCTCGGCAGAACTGCTGCTGTTCTTCGAGCTGCCGTAGCCGATCGAAGCGGTTCCATTGGAGAAGCCACCGGTGAAGCCGGACTTCTTCCTGGTCTCGCTGGACTCACTGCTGTGATGGTCTTCCGCAGAAGTGATCAGCACATTGTTGCCCGCACCGAGGACCACTGTGCCGGTGGCATCAACCACCGCGCCTACGGCGGTCAGATCGCGGCCGGCGGTGACGCTCACGCTCTCGCCCATCAGGCCGGTGCCAATGGCGTAGCTGTCGCTGCTCTCGGCGTGGCGGGTGGTGGTGGTGCTCGACAGGGTTTTCTTTTTCTTGTCGTAGCTGTCCAGGCTGAAGTCATGCGTTTCGTTGGCCGAAAGCAGGTTGACGTCGCGACCGGCCGCCACACTCAGCGTGCCATCCGAGCTGGCAACCTGGGTGGCAGTCAGGTTGATATCGCGGTTCGCTCTCAGCACTACATTGTCGCCAGCCTGCAACTGGCTGCCACGCACGGTCTCATCACTCTGGCTGATCTGCAGCGAGCTGCGCTTGCCACCTGCATTGAAGTCGCTGCTGCGGCTGTCCACCAGCGCCTGGCTGTTGATATCGCCACCGGCCTGCAGGGCCATGCCGCCATCGGCCTTGATGCGGGTTGCAGCCAGGTTGATGTCCTTGCCCGCCGCCAGCACCACATCGCCAGCGCCCTCAATCGACGTCACCGCATGCGTGGTCTGGCTGTTGCTGGTGTGGTTGCGGCTGTCGTGGTTCAGCGCACTGCTCTGGCCCAACGTCTGCGCACCCAGGTCCAGGTTGCCACCGGCAACCAGCTGGGTGATGCCGTGGCTGCCGGCATTGCGGATCTCTGCAGCCTTGAGGCCGATGTCACCGCCGGCCACCACCGACAGCACGCCATCGCCACCGGAGTTGGTGACATACAGGCCCGCCACGCGATCCAGCGTTGTCTTCTGCTGCGACAGGCGGTCGCCCTGATCCTTCCATTCCGTGGTGGTCGAGGCCACGGTGATGTTGCCGCCGGCCTTCAACGCCAGCGCATCGGTAGCCTTGACGGTACTGCCGATGATGTCGATGTCCTGCCGCGCCGACAGGCCCACCTGGGCACCGCTGATCTGGCCGCCGGACAGGTTGCGGATGTTGCCGGCATCGATGCTGACCAGCTGCCGGCCGGCAATCGTGCCGCTGTTGACCAGGTCACCGCGCAGTTTGACGTCCACCTCCGCGCCGGCCAGCAATGCGCCATCGTTGCCAAGGTCGCCCGGCAGCACCCGCAGGTAGACCTGCGGGACCAACGCGCGAACCACCGAGCCATCGGCCAGGGTGACGTCCTTTTCCACCAGCCAGACGATGTCGCTGGTCAGGCGTGCCATCTGCTCGGCGGTGAGCGCTACGCCTGGGCGCAGGCCCCATTCGCTCGCCACCGTGGCACCGGCCTCGAGCAGCGCGCGGTACTGGTCCTCGTCGCTGGCATGGCCGGTAAGGAAGCGGCGGCCGGTGAGTTCGCCGATCTGCTCGCGCACCAGCTTCTGCTCGTAGAAGCCGTCGCCCAGGCGCTTCTGCGTCTGCGAGGGATCGAAGCCTGCGCGCTGCAGCAGGTAATCCGAGCTGAGCCAATCGCGATAGCTGGCAAAGCGCGGGTCGGTTTCCACGATGTGGTTGCCACGGTTGGCGTCCACATTGAACAGGCTGGCGGTGGGTGCACTGGCATTCGGGCTGGTGGTGATCACCACGCGCGGATCAGCACCGGTTGTCGTCGTGGCCTGCTTGCCATCCACTGCGGCATTGCCACCACTGCCGGCATGCTCTCCGGCGCGCACCGCCGCCGGGCCGTTGGCATTGGCCTGCCCGGCCTGGGCGGCATTGATGTCCTGCGCCGTGCCAGCACCCGCCCCGGCGTTGCCGGCCTGGCTCGGGCCCTGGGCACCCGTCGCGTCCGCGCGCACGCCGTCGGTCTGGGCGACCGCCTGCTGATGACCACCGTTGGCGCCCTGCGCCGCGCCAGCGGTGCCCGGCCCCTGTGCGTCCACGCTGCCGGCACCCTGGCCTGTGCTCTGGCCGGGCCCCTGCACGCTGCCCGCGCCGGGGCCGACCGCACCTGCACCGCGGCCGTTGGTATCCAGCTGCGCGGTGCCCTTGCCACCACCGGCGTTGGGGTTGCTGCCCCCGTTGTTGTCGTTGCGCAGGTTGCCGACATCGATGGTGAGCTTGCCACCGGCGGTTATCGACGAACCCAGCGCGCCGGTCTTCTCGGTGATCGGTGCCGCCTTCCAGCGGCTGGAGGAGCCACCGTAGGTGATGGACTGGTTGTCGAAGGTGCTGGTACGGGTCAGCTGCTCGGCAGCATTGATCACCTCGGACTGATCGCGGTTCAGGCCGACGATGGCCAGGTCGCGACCCGCGGCGATGTTGGCGAAACGGTTCTCCAGCCGATCGGTGCTGATCCGCATGCTGCCGCCCGCGTTGATCACGGCGTTGTTTCCTGCCGAAACCACCACGTCTTCCACGGTGGTGCGGGTGGCAATGCGGGTCTTCTCGTTGCCGCTGGTCTCCTGCGGGTGACGCTGCATGTTGATCAGCGTCGCGTCCGGATTGTCATAGTCCGGATAGGTGATGATCTGCACGCAGGTCGTGGTGCAGGTGCCGTAGGCGTTGTTGTACCGAAGGGTATCGGTCACGTACTCGATCGGCGGCGACCCCGGACCACGGGTGGACAGATCGCGGAAGGGATCTTCCGCGCCTGCGCCAAGCTGATCGGGATTGTTGCGGTTGTCGGCGCGGCTGACGTAATAGATCGTGACCGTGCCGTCCTGCACGCTCAGGCGCTCACGTGACGCGCGTGCGCCATGCACGCCACCGCGGGCGAACGCATAGGCGCTGGTGTTGCTGGACAGCCGGATCACCGCCTTGCGGATCTGCTGGCCATCCGGAGTGACATAGGGGGTGTCTTCGAGGATGTCCGCCGGGTTGAGGTAGTAGATCTCATACGGCTGGTAATTCGAGGTAGCGCGGAAATCCCGGTTGTTGTTGTTGGCGTTCTTGAACCAGCCGGGTTGTTCCAGCCGCACCGGTGCATGCACGGTGGTGACCTTCTCCACGACCACGTTCTCGCGGATGTTGTTCACCGCCAGCGCGGACAGGTCCAGGTTGCCGCTGACCTCGATGGTGGAGCCGATGTTGTCCACCTTCTGGGCGCTGCCTACCGCGCCCAGGCCGTTCAGGGCACCGCCGATGGCAGCGTCGCCATCGCTGAAGATCAGGCTCTTGCCGCTGTTGGTCAGCGTGCCGACGCCGAGGTCCAGGCGCTGGCGCGCGGCGATGGTACCTGCACGGTCCACGCCGCCGATGTTGGCTGCCAGGTTGTTGAGCGAACTTGCCTGGATGGCGACGCGGTCACCGTAGATGCGGCCGCTGCCGATGTTGTCGACGGTCGCGGCGGTAATATGGGTGACGTTGCCGTCCAGCAGGCCGTAGTTGACCAGTGCGCCGCCCGCTGCAAGGCGGGTCAGGCCGATGCTGCTGATCTCGCCGGTGGAGGCGTTGGTGATGTTGCCCGCATTGATGTTGACGTTGGCGCCGGCCAGCTTGCCGGTGTTGTCCAGGTTGCCCTGGATGGACAGGCTCAGCGTGCCGTTGGCCACCATCTCGCCACGGTTGGTGTGGCTCTGGCCCAGCTCCAGAGTCATGTCACCCTGCGACATCAGCCGGCCATCACCAATGATCTCGCGGGTGCGGAGGGTCTGCTGCCTGCCGGCCACCAGGGTGCCGCCGCTGTTGACCAGGGTATCGGCGCGGACATCGGAGCCCAGCGCCGCCGACACCAGGCCACCGCTGTTGTCCAGGCGCTGGTTCACCTGCAGCACGAGGTTGTCGGCAATCACCTGGCCGTTCTGGTTGTCCAGGTTGCTGGTGGTCACCTGCAGGGTCTTGCCCTGCAACCCCAGTGCAGGACCATTGCCCGGGCTGAGCGTATTGCGGTTGTCGACATGGCCGGCCTGCAGGTCGAGGCGGCCGGTCGCGGCCACCAGGCCGCCACTGTTGAGCAGCGCGCCCTGCAAGCTGATGTCGGCATTGCCACCGGCGGTCACGCTGCCACCGGTGTTGGCCAGCTGCTGCGCGCGCAGCAGCAGGTCGGCCGCACTCACCAGCGAGCCGCCGCCACTGTTGTCGATGTTGATGGCCTGCACGTCGGCACCGGCCTTGGCGGACACCGCGCCACCACGGTTGTCCAGATCGCCGCTGCGGATCTGCAGCGTGCCACTGCTGACAATGCCGTTGCCGTTGGAACCGGCATTGATCAGCCGCTGTCCGGCGGTGTTGATGCTGAGGGCTGCCGCCGACTGCAGCAGGCCGCCTGTGTTGTCCAGGGCACCGCTGCGCAGCTCTGCGTTTCCGGAAAGGCTGGCAATGATGCCGCTGCGGTTGTCCAGTGCCTGGCCGCGGGTATCCAGCTGCAGATCGTTGGCGATGATCCGGCCACTGTTGTTGTTCAGGCCGCTGGCCGAGACCTGCAGGTGCTTGCCGGCCTGGACCAGGCCGCCCTGGTTGCGCAGCGCATCGGCGCTGGTCAGCTGCATGTCCTGACCAGCAGCCACGGTGCCACCATCGTTGTTGATGGACTGTGCCTCGGCCAGCAGTGCGCCTCCGGCAGACAGGGTGCCCTTGTCGCTGTTGTCGAGCAGGCCGTCGACGCGCACGGTCAATGCGCTGCTGCCATCGCTGTGCACGATGCCGCCGCGATTGTCGAACGCGCCTGCGGTGAGGGTGGCGTCTCCTGTGGTCAGGATGCGGCCACCGCGATTCTCCAGCGCGTGGATGATCGCCAGGGTGCTGATACCGCCGCCGGCAGCCTGGATCGTGCCCCGGTTGTTGAGCAGCTGCGCGCTGCGCAGATCCAGCGTGCCATTGCCGGCAAGCGTGCCACCGCTGTTGTCCAGCCTGTCGCGCGCGGACACCTTCAATGCATCGCTGCCAGAGGCGATGATCGAACCGCCCGCGTTGAGCAGCGTGCCTGTATCCACGGCGATGCGGGTAGCCGACAGCGTGCCGTCACGCAGGTCGGTGGTTTCGCCGGTCAACTGCAGGGCGCCATTGCTGAGCAGCTTGCCGCCCTGGGCATTCAAGGTGTGTGTGTTGATGGCCAGCATGCCGGTGCCAGCTTGCTGCACGGTGCCGCCGGCATTGCCGAACACTGCACTGGTCAGTGTCAGGTCGCCATTGCTGGCGATCAGGCCGTTGCCACCGTTGTCCAGTGACGTGGTGGCCTGCACGGTACTGGCCTGCGCGCCCGTCGCCAGCAGCTTGCCGTTCTGGTTGTCGAAGCGGTCGACGTTGAGGGCGAAGTGATCGGCAGTGAGGGTGGCGCCGCGATGGTCCACGGTCACTGCATCCAGCTGCAATCCGCCTGCCGTGGCGATGCTGCCGCCGGCGCCGTCCAGCTGGGTGGCCTGTACGGTCAATACGCCCTTCCCTGCATGGACGATGCTGCCCGCGGCATTGACCAGTTGCCCGGCATCGACACGCAGGTTGCCGGCATTGCTGGCGAGGGTGCCGCCGCCGTTGTTGAAACGGCCGGTGACGGTGATCCGGCTGTCGGACGTACCTGCCGAACTTAAGGTACCGCCCGCATTCGACAGCGAACCGGCGCTGATCTGCTGCGCACCGTTGGCAGCGATGGTGCCGCCGTCATTGCCCAGCGCGCCGCGTACCTGCAGCGACATCGCCTGGTTGCCGGTAGCGGTCAGCGTGCCCGCCGTGTTGTCCAGCTGGCCGGCCTCGACGCTGACCTGCTGCGCGGCCGTGGTGCCCGCACTGAGATCGATGGTCTCGCCCTTCAGTTGCAGCTCGCCATTGCTGACGATGCGGCCGGCATGACCCTGCAGCGTGTCGGCATCGATCTGCAACAGGCTGTCGCCCGCCTGCTCGATGCTGCCGGTGCGGTTGTCCAGCGAAGCCGCTGACACGCGCATGCCCGCACCGCTGGCGATGACACCCTTGTTGCTGTTGTCGAGCAGGCCATCGGCCTTTGCCACCAGGCGTGCTGCGCTGTGCAGCGTGCCGCCCTGGTTGTCGATGCTGCCTGAGGTGATGCCGAGCCCACCGTTGGCCAGAATGCGGCCGCCACGGTTGTTGAGGTCCTGGCCGATGCTCAGCTGGCTCGCTGCGGTGCCGGCGGACTGCAGCGTACCGCCAGCATTGACCAGCACGGCGCTGCGCAGGTCCAGCCCACCGTTGCTGGATACGGTGCCGCCGCTGTTGTCGATGCGTTCGCGCGCGCTCAGTCGCAGCATGTCGCCGCCGGTCGCGGTCAGCGTGCCGCCGGCGGTGATCAGGGTGCCGGTATCCACCTCGATCCGCTTGGCCGAGGTGACACCCGCCCGCAGGTCGGTGGTGGTGCCCTTGAGCAGCAGGCTGCCATTGCTGACCAGCGTGCCGCCCGTACCGTTGAGCGTTCCAGCATTGATCGACAGCACGCCTTCGCCAGCGTGCTGCACGGTACCGCCGGCATTGCCGAACACCGCCGCCTGGATGCCCAGGTCGCCATTGCTGGCCAGCAGGCCACCCCCGCCGTTGTCCAGGCTGCCGACCACGTCGATCCGGCTGCCCTCCGCACCCGTCGCCATGACCTTGCCGGCCCGGTTGTCGAAGGACTGTGCGTCCAGCGCGATGCGCTCGGCCTGCAGGGTGGCGCCGCGATGGTCCACGCTGCCCGCCTGCAGGGTGATGGCGCCCGCGCTGGCGATGGTGCCGCCCTGGCCATCCAGTTGCCCGGTGCGCAGCAGCAGGCCCTGGCTGCCGGCATGGCTGAGCGTGCCCTTGACGTTGGCCATGCTGCCGGCGTCGATCTTCAGCGCCGCACCATTGCTGGCCAGCACGCCGTTGCTGTTGTCGAACAGGCCATCCACGTGCAGCTCGGTGGAAGCGCTGCCTGCCGAACTGAGCGTGCCGCCGCGGTTGGAAAGCTCGCCGGCTTGAATGTTCTGGGCACCGTTGCTGGCGATGGTGCCAGCGTCGTTGGCCAAGCGACCGCTGATCTGCATCGCCAGCGTTCCACTGCCCGTAGCGCGCAGCGCACCCGCACTGTTGTCCAGGCTGCCGGCCACGATGTCGAGCTGCTCGGCCGCCACGGTACCGCCGCGCAGGTCCAACGACCCGCCCTGCAGATCCAGCGCGCGGGCAGTACCGATGCTCCCGCCCTGGCCCGACAGTGTTTCCGCCTCGATGTGCAGGTTGCCGTTGGCAGAGATCGAGCCGCTGCGGTTCTCCAGCTGTGCAGCCCGGATCGCAGAGGCCGCTTCACCGGCCGCAATCAGCTTGCCATGGTCGTTGACAAAGCGCCCTGCGCGTACGTCGATGGCGCCATTGCTGCCCAGCGTTCCGCCGGTATTGTCTAGCAGGCTGCGGGCCTGCAGCTGAAGGGGCTGGGCGCCCAGCGCGCTCAACTGACCACCTGCCGTGATCACGCTGTCACCATCGATGCTGATGCGTTGCGCCGTCGTGGTGCCCTCGCGCAGATCGAGGCTGTCGCCCTGCAGGTCCAGCGAACCATTGCTGAGCAGGGTGCCGCCGGCACCGGTCAGGTCCTGCGTGGTGATGGCCAGGCTGCCGGAACCGGCCTGCTGCACGGTTCCCCCGGCATTGCCGAAGGTGCGCGCGTGGATATCCAGGTTGCCGTTGCTGGCGAGGGTGCCGCCATTGCCGTTGTCCAGCGTGCCCTGCACGCGCAGCGTATTGCTGCCGGTGCCAGTGGCGACGATGCGTCCGCCCCGGTTGTTCCACCCGGCTGCCGTGATGTCCAGTTGCGTGGCGGTCAGCGACGCGCCCTGGTGATCGACTTCGGCCGCGTTGAGCTGCAGTGCGCCGGCGGTGGCGATCTGTCCCTTCGCGCCGTCCAGGCGCCCGGTGTCGATGTCCAGGCCGGCGGTACCTGCATGGCTGAGCGTGCCACCTGCGTTCATCAGGGCGCCGCTCTGCAGCTGCAGGTTGCCCGCATTGCTGGCAATGCTGCCGCCGCTGTTGTCGAGCGTGCCGTCGACCCGGATCTGCGACGCCGCGGTACCGGCCGAGTTGAGCGCGCCGCCGCGGTTGGACAGCGCGCCCGCGTGGATCTGCTGGGCGCCGTTGGCACTGATGCTGCCGCCGTCGTTGCGCAGCAGGCCCTGCACCTGCAGCTGCATCGCATTTTCGCCCAGTGACAGCAGGCTGCCGCCACTGATGTCCAGCCCGGCAGCATCGATCTTCACGTCATGGGCGCGGGTGCTGCCCTTCTGCAGGTCCAGCTGCTGCCCGCTCAACTGCAGCTGACCGTTGCTGGCAATGCTGCCACCGGTCCCCTGCACCGAGGTCGCGTTGATCTTCAGCGTGCCGGTGCCGGCGTGGTCGATGCTGCCGCCCTCGTTCAGCAGGCCATCGGCCGTGATGTCCAGGTCGCCATTGCCGGACAGCAGGCCGCGCTGGTTCTGCAGCCGCTGGCTGGCATGGATGCGGCTGGTGCCGGTGCCTGCGGCGATCAGCTTGCCGCCATCGTTGATGACGGTGCCGCCGTTGATGTCCAGCGCACCATTGGCACCCACGGTGCCGCCGCTGTTGTCCAGGGTGCGCGCGACCTGCAGGCGCAATGCATCACTGCCCGTCGAGGTCAGCGTGCCGCCCGCGGTGGTCAGGTCGCCGGCACGTACATCGATGCGCTGTGCAGCGGTGGTGCCATTGCGCAGGTTGAGGGTATCGCCGTGCAGCTGCAGGGTACCGTTGCTGAGGACGGTGCCGCCCTGGCCCTGCAGGTTGGCGGTGGTGATGCGCAGGTTGCCGGTACCCGCCTGCTGCACGGTACCTGCGGCATTGCCAAAGGATGCTGCGTCGATCTGCAGGTCGGCATTGCTGGCCAGCAGGCCACCGTCGCTGTTGTCCAGATGATTGCGCACGCTGAGCGTACTGGCCTGCTGGCCGGTGGACAGCACGCGGCCGCCACGGTTGTCGAAATCCCGTGCCGTCAGCTCGAGCTGGCGGGCGACCAGCTGCGCGCCGCGGTGGTCGGCACGGCCCAGCAGCAGGTCTGCCGCGCCTGCGGTAGCGATGCTGCCCTGTACACCCTCCAGTACCTCCGCTCGCAGCAGTAGCCCTTCGCTGCCGGCGTGGTTGATGTTGCCCTTCGTGTTGACCAGGGTGCCGATGTCCAGACCCAGGCGCGTGGCATTGCTGGAGATGCTGCCCTCGCCGTTGTCGAGCTGACCGATCGTCCAGGTCGTCGCCGCGCTGCCACCGTGGGCAAGGCTGCCGCCACGATTGATCGCCGACTGCGCCTTCAACTCGAAGCCACGGGCGAAGGTCATGCGGCCGGCGCTGTTGTCCAGCTGCTGCACCTGCGCGCTGGCCGCACCCTGGACCTGCAGGGTGCCGCGCATGTTGCGCAGCGCCTGTCCCTGTACCTGCAGGGTACTGGCGCCCAGCGTACCGTCGCTGTTGTCGAGGCTGTTGCGGGCGCTGAGCTGCAGGTCACCGCTGGCTTCAATGCGGCCACCGTCGTTGCTCAGGGTTCCGGCGATGTTGAGCATGCCGGTTGCCAGGGGCGGGAGCGGCGTGACCGGCGGGGTGCCGGTGCCCGGAGAGCCGGTGCCCGGGGTACCCGTGCCGGGCGTGCCGGTGCCCGGCGTCCCGGTTCCGGGCGTACCGGTGCCAGGCGGGGTACCGGTGCCGGTACCCGGCGAGACGCTGGCCACGTTGCCGATGCGGCCCTGCAGATTGCTGACATCGGCCGCCTGCAGCTGCAGCGCCTGCGTTCCGAGCTGTTCAATGCTGCCGCCACGATTGCGCAGCGCATCGGCGTTCACTTCGATGCGGCGCGCATTGAGCGTGCCACCACTATTGTCGACGTCTACCGGGGTCTGCACGCGCAGCTCGCGCTCGGCACTGAGCGTGCCGGCATTGGCAATCCCGCCGCTGGCGTCGATGCGGGTGTCCTGCTGCGCATGCATCGCGCCGACATTCTCCAGCCAGCCATCGGCGGTGACCACCAGTTCACCGGCCTGCGCGCCAATCTTGCCGGCGTTGCGCACGCCCACGCCGTGTTCGTTGCCGACCAGCCAGATCCGATTGGCGTACATGCCGCCCAGTGCGCCCACGTCCAGCGCGAAGACGGGCGCCGCAGAAGCCGGCTTCTGCGCCTGGACACTGCTGTGATCGGCACTGACCACGTTGCTTCCCAGGCTGGCCTGCAGCTGGTTGGCCCAGATGCCGGCGTTGACCTGCAACGAACGGGTGATGATGTCGGTGTAGTCGGCGCGACTGGTATCCAGGCCTGCACCACCGACTCCGATGCTGCCGCCTTCCACGCGATACCCGTCCAGCACGCCATTGGTAACGATCGGCGTGCCGGTGGTGAGGGTCACCCGGCTGGCGTTGAGGAAGCCTGCGCCATTGACCTGGATGCCGGCCGGGTTGGCGATGACCACCTGCGCCCGCGCACCCGCGACCTCCACGTAGCCATTGAGGTGGCTGGGGTTGCTGCTGTTGACCTCGTTGAGGATGACACGCGCGGTACCGGTGGCCAGCCACGGATTGCCCTGCACCCAGCCACCCAGCTGGGTCTGCACGTCGCCGCGCGAGTTGTTGAGGATGACACCCTGCTGGCCGACGTCGAACTGCTGGTAGGTGTTGCGCGACACACCGCCGGCGCTGGGCGTGGTGATGTTCACCTGCGGCGTGCCGTTGGCCGAGGTGATCACCGTCGGGCGCTGGTTTGCCGGTGCGCCGGGGTCGGCGGCAATACGGCCGCGATCAGCCGGCGCCTGCTGCGCGGACAGCGGCTGCACCAATCCCACCCAGCCCAGCACCAGCCAGAGCGCGAAACTGATCGGCCGCAGGGTGCCGACGGTATTGCCGCCGTGGTGGTCTATCCCGCCGTGCGCAGCGTTGACCAGCTCGGAGGCGACCTGCATGACGCCGAGCGTACGGTTGAAGACCAGACGGTAGACTTTGTTCACGGCGCTGATTCCTTTCGGTGCTGTTGGGTTGTATGCGCAGCAGGCTGCGCGGTACCGCATCGTGTTGGCCGCGCAGGGGACTGCGCAGGCCGGTCATGTGCAGGCGTCAGAACGAGACGCCCAGGTTCATTCCGAAGGTGGTGTAGGCGGTCTGGAAGCCACGCGGCTTGGACAGCGGGCTGCCGACGAACGCATCCCAGTTGATGTGGCGGGTGCCACCGCGAAGCCCGAGGGCCGTACCGGTGAGCCGGTCGCCCAGCAATCGGGCCGTGGACGGGCCGGCGACACGCCCGTGATCAACGGCGACGTAGGCCTCCACACCGCCGCCTAGGGGCACGCCCACTTCATTGCGCAGCAACCAGCCACGCTCACCGGTCAGCGACATTTCGCCATCAAAGCCACGCACGGTGTGGCGGCCACCAATGGAGAACCGGTCCTGCGGCACCAATGGCGAGCGGTTCCACTGCGCACGCCAGCTGCCGATGTAGCGCAGGCTCTGCTTGCCCCACTGCAGCGGCAGGACCAGCTGCGCGTCCGCGGTATAGATGCGGCCATGCGCCGTGCCTTCGCCGAACGCCTCTTCCGGCGCACGCAACGCGTTGAAGGCACCGGTACCCTTGCGGTAAGCCAGGTTCACATCCAGTGTCGCCTTGCCGATGAAGTGACGGTGGCCCAGGCCCAGCTCCCAGCCAGCCATGCGCCGGCGCTGCACTTCAATCTCGGTATCGTTGATGAAGTTGTCCGATTCGCGGTACCAGCCACGCGCGTACATGCTGGTCTTGGCATGCGCGTTGCGGAACAGCATGCGGGTCAGCCGCAGTTCCGCATTGCGGCTGGAGCCGCTGTAGACGTAGTTCTCGAACGCACCGGCAACGGTCTGCTCATAGTCGTACTTGCTGGCGTTGGCACCCAGCAGCCAACCGCCCAGCGGTACGCTGTAGTGCGCCGCCCAGCTGTCGGTGCCACGTTCGCTGCCGTTGAACACCGATCTGCCCACGTTGACGTAGAACAGATCGCTCAGGCCCGCAGGGTTGTCCACCGACACCGTGGCACCGGCCTGCATCTTGCCCGTGCTCTGGCTGCCGGCATCGTCCAGGGTCAGGTTGACGCGTACCGGACGCGCCTGCTTCCAGCTGATCACCAGGTCGCTTTCGCCGGGTTTGGCGGCCGCGCCATCGGCCGGTGGCGCGATCTGTATGTCCACTGAGGCGGTCGGCACGCGCTGCAGGTTCTCCAGCGCCTGCTCGATGTCACGCAGGTTCAGCACCTCGCCACGCTTCACCGGCATCGCATTCCAGAGGGCGGGGGTACGGCCTTCTCCGTCAGCGAAGCGGATGGCGTTGACGCGCCCTGGCACGACCGTGAGCGTCAGCACGCCGGCCTTCAGGTCCTGCGGTGCGGCAAGGATGCGGGTGGTGACGTAGCCGCGCTCGATGATCGCGTTCTGCACGCGCTTCATCACGATGTCCACGCCCGCCGTACCCAGGCAGCGCCCGGTGGCGGGGTTGCTCCGGGGATCGGCTGCCGCCAGCGCCCAGCGGAAGCGGTCGGCAAGCTCGCCCTGCAGCGCGATGGTGGTGATGGTGAAACAGGGCGACTCATCAACCGGCAGGCGGCCGAGGTCTTCGGTGGCTGGCTGCAGGCGCACATCCGGTGTGGATTCCTGCTGTTCACGCAGCACGCGCTCGCGCTCCTGCTGCCGGAGCAGTTCCTGCTCCGGTGACACCGTCTGTGCCCATGCCGGCGCTTGGAGGCCAGTAATGGCCAATGCCACGCCCACGGACAACCGCCACTGCAACACCCGGCTGCGTACTTTACGTCCCTGTTCCACGATGCTTTTCCCTGCTGATGACTGCCAGACCGACGAAGATGCGGCTGGAAGAGGCAGCACTGTAAGGGAATCGTGTGGCAGGAAAAAGCACCAGCGAACCACGCTGGCGCAAGCCTTCAAGGCAAAGTGTGATGTCTGACGGAGGGCATTCCGCCAGCGGGCAGAGTCCTGGATCTACACTGGAACCAGCAGAGCTCCGTCATTGCGTCCACTGATGCCGGTGGCACAAGGAAAACCTGTACCTGACGCCCGCCACTGCGTGCAGCGCAGCAGTGGCGGGACGCCCTTGAAACCGTGAAACCGGTCAGGCCTCGTAGGCCGATTCACCATGCGAAGTCACATCCAGGCCGGTGCGTTCGGCCTCCTCGGTCACGCGCAGGCCGACCACGACCTTGACCACCAGCAAGATGACCGCGGTCACCACCGCCGACCACACTACGGTGAGGCCGACGCTGACCACCTGCACCCAGACCTGATGGGCGATATCCAGATCCGCCTTGGTACCACCCAGCGACTGTGCACTGAACACGCCGGTGAGAATCGCGCCGACGATGCCGCCGACACCATGCACACCGAACACGTCCGCCGTGTCGTCCACCTTCAGCAGGCGCTTGAGGCCGGTCACCCCCCAGACGCAGACCACGCCGGCGACAAAGCCGATGATGATCGCGCCGAGCGGGCCGACGGTGCCGCAGGCCGGGGTGATGCCGACCAGGCCGGCCACCGCACCCGAGGCAGCGCCCAGTGCCGACGGCTTGCCCTTGCTGATTGCCTCCACCAGCGTCCAGCCCAGCACCGCTGCGGCAGTAGCCAGCACGGTATTGAGGAAGGCCAGCGAGGCCACGGTATCGGCCGCTGCCGCCGAGCCTGCGTTGAAGCCGAACCAGCCCACCCACAGCAGCATCGCGCCGATGTAGGTGAACGGCACGTTGTGCGGCTTCAGCGCGGTCTGGCCGTAGCCCAGGCGCTTGCCGACGAACCACGCGGCGACCAGGCCGGCGACGCCCGCGTTGATGTGGACCACGGTACCGCCGGCGAAGTCGATGGCACCCAGCTCACCCAGGTAGCCGCCACCCCAGACGATATGTGCCATCGGGATGTAGCTGAGGGTGAACCACAGCGCCGAGAACAGCAGCACCGCGCGGAACTTGATGCGCTCGGCGAAGGCACCGACGATCAGCGCGGTGGTGATGCCGGCAAAGGTCGACTGGAACGCGACGAACAGATAGTCCGGCAGGCCCTTGATCGGTGTGTTGCCGACCGACTCGGGGGTGAAGCCCTTGAGGAAGGCGAACTCGGTGAACGACCCGAAGAAGGGATTGCCCGCGCTGAACACCGCGCTGTAGCCGTAGGCCACCCACAGCAGCAGCACCAGCGAGAACACCACCAGGATCTGGCTGAGTACCGACAGCACGTTCTTCGAACGCACCAGGCCACCGTAGAACAGGGCCAGGCCCGGCACGACCATCAGCAGCACCAGCAGGGTGGAGGTGAGCATCCAGGCCACGTCGCCACGATCATAGGCGGCGGCCGCTTCGGCCACGGCCGGCGCAGCGGCTGCAGCTGCAGGGTCCTGCAGCGGTTCGACCGCAACGGTTTCGCTCGGCAGCGGCGACACCTGCGCCTGGGCGTGGGCATTGCCCGGCCAGGCACCCGCGGCCAGCGCACTCAGCAGCATCAACAGCCACACGACATGGAACCGGGCTTGCCACCCGGTGAGAAGGCGCATCTTCATGGGGGAGTCTCCGGAAAGGGGTTACAGCGCGTCGGCACCGATTTCGCCGGTGCGGATGCGGATGACCTGTTCGACGGCGGTGACGAAGATCTTGCCGTCACCGATCTTGCCGGTGCCTGCCGACGATTGGATCGCTTCGATCACCGCATCGGCACGCTCGTCGGTGACTACGGTTTCGATCTTGATCTTGGGCAGGAAATCGACGACGTACTCGGCGCCGCGATACAGCTCGGTGTGGCCCTTCTGGCGGCCGAAGCCTTTCACTTCGGTCACGGTAATGCCCGACACGCCTGCGTCGGACAAGGCCTCGCGGACCTCGTCGAGCTTGAACGGCCGGATGATGGCGGAGATCAGTTTCATGCGCATGTCCCGATGGTGGATGGGGCCAGCGCGCCAGCGCGCGTTGGCATCAGGCAACCACGGGTCATCAGGATGATGACCGTGGCTGTTGCACCGGACACGTACAGGGCCGGGACGGCCGTGCCTCTCTCCTTGCACGACCGACGCGGGAGGGAGGGCGGCCCTGGTCGCGTATCCGGTCTCTCTCTTGCCCCTGGATCAGGGGTCAGAGCCCATTCGTAAACGAACTGGATCCGACCCCGACCTGACCGCGGCTCCCCAGCCGCGAAAACGGAAGCGATGGCGGCGGGTGGGAGGGGGAAACCCACCGCCATCGCATCCGGTCAGCTGGCGTAGTACAGCTGGTATTCCAGCGGGTGGGTGGCCGCGCGGAACTTGGTCACTTCCTGCATCTTCAGCGCGATGTAGCCGTCGATGAAGTCATCGCTCATCACGCCACCGGCCT
Organism: Stenotrophomonas sp. YJH_SMC_58; assembly: GCF_059369635.1. Classification (NCBI taxonomy): domain Bacteria; kingdom Pseudomonadati; phylum Pseudomonadota; class Gammaproteobacteria; order Lysobacterales; family Lysobacteraceae; genus Stenotrophomonas; species Stenotrophomonas sp. YJH_SMC_58. Next base: position 182,984 of record NZ_JCAFSW010000007.1, on the reverse strand, counting down.
TCAGGAACTCGCGGTCCTTGTCCAGCGCTTCCAGCGCCTGGTCCAGCGAGGAGCAGACCTGCGGGATCAGCTTCTCTTCTTCCGGCGGCAGGTCGTACAGGTCCTTGTCGCTCGGTGCGCCCGGGTCGATCTGGTTCTTGATGCCGTCCAGGCCGGCCATCATCAGCGCAGTGAAGGTGAGGTAGCCGGACTGGATCGGGTCCGGGAAGCGCATTTCGATACGGCGCGCCTTCGGGTTGGAGACCCACGGAATGCGGCACGAGGCCGAACGGTTGCGGGCCGAATAGGCCAGCATCACCGGCGCTTCGAAGCCCGGCACCAGGCGCTTGTAGCTGTTGGTGCCCGAGTTGGCGAAGGCATTGATGGCCTTGGCGTGCTTGAAGATGCCGCCGATGTACCACAGCGCCAGCTGGCTCAGGCCGCCGTAGCCGTCACCGGAGAACAGGTTGGTGCCGCCCTTGGACAGCGACTGGTGCACGTGCATGCCGCTGCCGTTGTCGCCGACGATCGGCTTGGGCATGAAGGTGACGGTCTTGCCGTTGCGGTGCGCGACGTTCTTGATCACGTACTTCATGCGCAGCAGTTCGTCGGCCTTCTGCACCAGGGTGCTGAACTTGGTGCCGATCTCGCACTGGCCGGCGGTGGCCACTTCGTGGTGCTGCACTTCCACTTCGATGCCGACCTGTTCCAGGGTCTTGCACATCTCGGCGCGCAGGTCGTGCAGGGTGTCGGTCGGCGGAACCGGGAAATAGCCGCCCTTCACGCCCGGACGGTAACCGCTGTTGGCGCCGTCGTACTTGGCGCCGCTGTTCCAGGCGGCTTCTTCGGAATCGACCTTGAAGAAAGTGTTGCCCATTTCATTGGCGAAACGGACCGAGTCGAAGATGAAGAATTCCGGCTCCGGGCCGAAGAACGCGGTTTCGGCAATGCCGGAGGACTTCAGGTAGGCCTCGGCGCGCTTGGCGATGCCGCGCGGGCAACGGCCATACGGCTGCATGGTGGCCGGGTCGAGGATGTCGCAGCTGATCACGATGGTCGGATCGGCGTAGAACGGGTCGACGTAGGCGCTGGCGGTATCCGGCAGCAGCACCATGTCCGACTCGTTGATGCCCTTCCAGCCGGCGATCGAGCTGCCATCGAACATCTTGCCTTCTTCGAACAGCGACGGTTCGACGATGCTGACCGGGAAGGTCACGTGCTGCTCGACACCACGCATGTCGACAAAGCGCAGATCGACGAATTCGATCTGGTTGTCCTTGATCAGCTTCTCAACGTTTTCCACGGACATCGGTACGACCTCGGATGGGGATGAATGCCTGCTGAGGTAGAGCAACGACCGTGCCAACTTTTCAGATGCCGCAAGTCATTGATTTCATGAGGGCCGCCCCGTGCGGGTGCAGAACGCGGCGCACCAAACGAGTGCACCGACCACCAGACGCACCCGTTTGGTGCAGCGCGGATCGTCTATCCTCTCGCCCTTCCTCCTTCCGCCGCGCGTGCACGCACCGTCCATGTCCGACCTGCTCTCCGCCCTGCTGCTGGGCATCCTCGAAGGCTTGACCGAGTTCCTGCCGATCTCCAGCACCGGCCACCTGCTCATCGCCCAGCACTGGCTGGGTGCCCGTTCGGACTTCTTCAACATCGTCATCCAGGCCGGCGCCATCGTGGCCGTGGTACTGGTGTTCCGCCAGCGCCTGCTGCAGCTGGCCACCGGCTTCAACCAGCGCGGGAACCGCGAGTACGTGTTCAAGCTGGGCGCGGCGTTCCTGGTCACCGCGGTGGTCGGCCTGGTGGTACGCAAGGCCGGCTGGTCGCTGCCGGAAACGGTCAGCCCGGTGGCCTGGGCGCTGATCATCGGTGGCGTCTGGATGCTGCTGGTGGAGGCCTACACCGCGCGCCTGCCCGATCGCGACCAGGTGACCTGGACGGTGGCGATCGGTGTCGGCCTGGCGCAGGTCGTGGCCGGCGTGTTCCCCGGCACCTCGCGCTCGGCCTCGGCCATCTTCCTGGCCATGCTGCTGGGCCTGAGCCGCCGCGCGGCCGCCGCCGAGTTCGTGTTCCTGGTCGGCATTCCCACCATGTTCGCCGCCAGCGCCTACACCTTCCTGGAAATGGCCAAGGCTGGGCAGCTGGGCAGCGAGAACTGGACCGACGTGGGCGTGGCCTTCCTTGCCGCGGCCGTCACCGGCTTCGTCGTAGTGAAGTGGCTGATGGGCTACATCAAGTCGCACAGGTTCACCGCCTTCGCCATCTACCGCATCGCGCTGGGCGCGGCGCTGCTGCTGTGGCTGCCGTCCGGCAGCTGAACAGCACTGGGGCACGGCAACCCCGTTGCCGGCCCTACCCCGTTTCCCCCACGGTTCCCCAAGGAGAATCACCATGAACCGCAAGCTCACCCTGCTCCTCCCGCTGGCCCTGATGGCCGCCTGCAGCCAGACCCCGGCACCGGCCGGCACCGGCGGCGACGACGTGGCCCCGGCCGCGGCCAAGGCAGCAGACCAGCAGACGCTGGCGCACCTGGATGCGCAGCGCCTGCAGAGCCAGCACTGGCTGCTGCAGCAGGCCACCGGCGCCGACGGCAAGCGCATCGACGCGCTGTTCGCCCGCGAAGACAAGCCGGTCACCCTGGACTTCGCTGATGGCCGCCTGTCGGTCAGCAACGCCTGCAACCACATGGGTGGCGGCTACACCCTGGCCGACGGCAAGCTGACGGTCAGTGCGATGGCCTCGACCATGATGGCCTGCAACGACAAGGCGCTGATGGCGCTGGACGAGGCTGTGTCGAGCCGCCTGCAGGGCGAGCTGAAGGCCGAGCAGGATGCCGATGGCAAGCTGACCCTGACCACCGCCAAGGGCGACGTGCTGGTGTTCAACCCGGAACCGACCGCTGAAACCCGCTACGGCGGCGCCGGCGAAACCGTGTTCCTGGAAGTGGCTGCGAAGACCGAGAAGTGCTCGCACCCGCTGATCCCGGACTACCAGTGCCTGCAGGTGCGCGAAGTGAAGTTCGACGACAAGGGCCTGAAGCAGGGCGAGCCGGGCAAGTTCGAGAACTTCTACGGCAACATCGAGGGTTACACCCACGAAGACGGCGTGCGCAACGTGGTGCGCGTGAAGCGCTACGAGGTGAAGAACCCGCCGGCCGATGCGCCGTCGCAGGCGTACGTGCTGGACATGGTGGTCGAGTCGGCCATCGAGAAGAAATAAAACGATGGAAGGGCGGCCGCGAGGCCGCCCTTCTTCATGGTCGGTAGGGCCGGCCGCTGGCCGGCTGCCCTGCGCGGCACTGCCAACACACGGATGCGGCCGGCCAGCGGCCGGCACTACCCGGATGCATCGGGAGATCGGCATGAAGCACGTCCCCGTCCTCATCATTGCTGCGCTGCTCCTCATGTCCGCGAATGTGGCCGCTGCCAGCACGCCCAGCACCGATCAGCTTGAAGCACACCTGTGGCAACTGGTGCGTGCCACCAACGCGCAAGGAAAGCGCATCGACGCGTTGTTCGTCCGCGGTCGCGCGCCCTACACACTGCGCTTCCAGTCCGGTTTCATGAGCGAGTTGAACCTGTGCAACCACGTCAGCAACGAGTACCGGCTGCAGGGCAACCTGCTGATCCTGCGCAACGGCGTGCAGACCACAGCGCTATGCGTCGATCAGAGACTGCCCACGCAGCAGAAGCTCGCCGGAAAGCTGATGCACGGCGAAGGCTCGGCACCGACGCTTGCGCTTGACGACCGCGGCGCGCTGGTGCTGCGCAACGCGAGGGGCGACACCGCAATGTTCGAACCGGCGGCGCTGCAAGCGGATGGAAGGTAGGGCCGGCCGCTGGCCGGCATCTTCCCTGTGTGCTGCTCAGCCCAGCGCCGGGTTCAACGTGTAGGTGCCGTGCAGTGCGGCTTCGGCCAGCACGTGGCCGTGCATGGCGCGGTACGCGTCGGCGGCGGTGAAGCGCTGCGGCAGGTCCAGCGACGCCACGTCCAGCGCGAATACCCGGAAGAAATAGCGGTGCATGCGCTCGTCGTTGAACGGCGGATACGGGCCGTCATAGCCCAGGTAATCACCGGCCATGTCCGGGTTGCCCGCGAACCAGCCGGTGAAGTCGTTCAGGCCCTGGCGGCTGCCGGCTGGGCCGGCGGGTGCGGGCTTGCCCTTCACCACGAAGCCGTCGCTGCAGCTGCCGGCGGCGATCTCCTGCACCGTGGCCGGGATATCGGCCATCACCCAGTGCACGAAATCGCAGCGCGGCTGGTCGCGCGGCACGCTCATGTCGCTGCGGCCAACCGTCTCCGGCACGGTCGGTACGTCCGGGTCCACGCATACCAGCAGGAACGAACGGGTGCCGGCCGGCGCCCCGCTCCAGGCCAGGTGCGGGTTGCGGTCCGGGGCGAAACCATTGGCGTCGCCCGCGGCGAACTCACGATCGATCGGTGCGCCGTTGGTCAGGCTGTGGCTGGTCAACTGCATCGGACTCTCCTCACTCTTCCGGGTAACCCAGGCGCACCGCAACCGGGGTGAGCTGGGCGAAGGCGGCGCTCATCACGTCGCGGTAGTTGCGCCAGTGGCCGGCCGGCAGGCGCGGGGCTCCCAGCTGTGCCGCCGGCGGCATCGGCCGCTCGAACAGGCGGCCCAGCAGTTCGGCCATCGCCTGCGGATCGTTGCCGATCTGGTCGATGCGCAGCAGCACGTGCGGGTACAGGTCGTCCTCATGCAGCGTGGCGATCTGGGTCAGCGCGCGGGTCAGCCATTCACTGGCTTCGGCCAGCGACGTCATCGCCAGCGGCGCGGCGGCACCGTAGGCCACCCAGTCCAGCAGCATGTCGCGCGGGTCGCGCAGCACCAGCACCAGGCGGCCCTGCGGCAGCTGCGGGCGCAGCGCCCACAGCAGGGCGTTGTCCCACCACAGCAGCCAGTCGATCACGGTGTCGCTCTGCAGGCCACGTGCCGGCAGCTGTTCACGCCAGCGCTGCACCAGCCGCTCCGGCGTCAGCACGCCTGAGGCCAGGTCCTGCAATGTGTTGTAGTTCTGGAACGCATCATCGGGCGGCGTGTTGGTGTAGCGGTCGCTGCGCAGCACCGGGCTGGCAGCAGCCAGGCCGGTCGCCACCCGCTCAACGCCCGAACCCGGCGGGCCCCAGAGGAAGATCGGCGCGGAGCTGGCATCGCCGTCGATGCTGCCCTTGTCCGGCCAGCTCGGCGGGGACTTGGCCTGTGGCGGCAGTGGCAAGCGCCGCGGCGCCTGGTCAGCCTGCAGCGACAGCCAGGTGCGCAGGGCGTCCTGCGGCTGCCCGGCGCGGTCCTGGATCTCGCCCATCCACGTCCGCAGGTCGGCGCGATGCTCTTCCGGCGCCAGCTCGATCAGCGCCTGCACGCGGGCCACGGCGGCGGCGGGATCGCGCTGCAGCAGGCCTTCGACCAGCCGGGTCTCGCCGCTGACGCGGCCCGGTTCCAGGCTGACGATGCGTTCGGCGATCGCTTCGGCCTGAGCATGTTCGCCGGCCATGTCATGCAGGCGCAGGCGCGCCTCCAGGGCCGGCAGATGCGCGGGCATCGCCGCCATCCAGCGCTCGACCACGGTCACGGCGCTTTCACTGCCCACCTGCTCGATGGCCAGCCGTGCCAGCCACACATCGTGCAGCTGGTCATTGGTATCCAATACCGCATCCAGGCGTGCACGCGCTTCATCCTCGCGCCCCAGGCGCTGCCATGACATCAGCAGCAGCTGCAGCACCTGGCGGTCTTCCGGCTGCGTCTCCAGCAGCGGCAGCAGGTAGTCCAGGGCCTGCAGCGGCTGGCCATTGCGCAGCGACAGTTCACCCGCCAGGCGTCGCATCGACGGTACGTCCATCTCCGGCTGCTGCAGGGCCACCTGCATGGCTTCGGCGGCGGCCGGTACGTTGCCCTGGCGCAGTGCCAGCTGCACCACCAGCCCATGCAGCGAGGACAGCGACGGATTGAGTTCCAGCACGCGGCGGAACGACTGCTCTGCAAACGCCAGCATGTCCTTGCCCAGGTAGGCAAAGCCCAGCGCGTACAGCACGCGGGTATCGTCCGGCAGTGCCTTGCTGGCAGCCGACAGCAGCGCCAGTGCACGGTCGGCGTCACCGCGGCGCAGTGCAACCATGCCGTCGATGGTCAGCAGTTCCGGATGGTCCGGCTCCACGCGCGCGGCCAGGGTGGAGATGCGCTGCGCTTCGTCGAAGTCATTGCGGCCGATCGCCAGGTGCGCCTGCATCAGATAGGCGGAGAACGAGTTCGGATCGAGGCCGGTGGTGCGCACCAGTGCTTCGTCGGCACCCTCGAACTGGCGCAGTGCCAGCAGCAGGCCGGCATGCTGCAGGTGCAGCTGGGCGTCGTCCGGGGCCAGCCGCAGCGCCTGCTGCAGGGCCTCCATCGCCTCCTCGGCGTTGCCCTGCTGCTGCAGCGCAAGCGCCAGCCAGCGGTGGGCGTTGGCCTGGCCGGGTTCGTCACGGGTCCACGCCTGGGCCAGCTGCACGGCCTGGTCGGCCTGGTTCTGGCGCAACGCTTGGATGATCTGGTCTTGCATGGCAGTCCGGTTCAAGTGCAAAGCCGCATTGTAGCGGGCTGCGCGCTGTCGCCGGTTCAGGCCTGCAGGACCCGCTGCAGGCGCTGGGCGACCCAGCGCTCGGAGAAGCCGTCGCCGCGCCAGTTTTCGATGAACCCGCAGTGGCCGCCCCAGCAGGCGGTTTCCAGGCGCGCCTGGCCCGGCAGCTGCCAGTTGCTGAAGGTCGCGTACGGAATCACCGGGTCATCCTGCGCCATCAGGATGTCGGCCGGTACCTGCAGGGACGACAGGCGGTCGCCGGCGATCGAGTAGCCGTCGAAATAGGCCTGCAGCGAACCGAAGCTGGTGTGGCGCTCGACCAGCCAGGCGGTCAGCGCGCGGATGTCCAGCTTCAGCACGCGGTCGTCGCAGTCGCTCAGCTCGGGGAACAGATCGCGCTTGCGGCGCAGCGAGCCGGCCCATTTGCGGCGGAAGTACCAGTCGTACATCGCCGGGCCGTTCTCGATGCTCTCCATCGTCAGCGCCGGGTCCAGCACCGGGCACACCGAGGCGACGCGCAGCAGCGGCACGCCGGCCGCCGGCGCGCGCAGGGCCAGGCGCAGCACGAAGTTGCCACCCAGCGAATAACCGGCGGCCACCAGCGGCAGCTGCGGCCAGCGCTGGGCGATATCGCCCGCGGCGTGCACCACTTCATCGATGAGATTGGAGTGGAAGATGCCGGGGTTCAGGTGATGGGTGTTGCCGTGGTCGCGGAAGTTCAGCCGCACCACGTCGAAGCCCTGCTCGATCATGCGCGCGGCGGCCATGCGCATGTAGCTGGATTCGGCACTGCCTTCCCAGCCATGCAGCAGCAGCGCGATGCCCTTGGGCTCGCGGCCTTCGACATGGCTGTGCCAGCCCTGCAGGCGCACGCCATCACCACCATCGAGGATCAGCTCTTCGCTGACCGCACCGGTGGCCGCCAGCAGCAGCAGGCCGCGCTGCAGGCGCATGCGGCTGGAGCTGAGCATCGACTGCAGGTGCGGATTGCGCAGCCAGCGCGGCGGCTGATAGTCAGCCGCATGCAGCGTCGGCGTACCGGCGTCCAGGACAGGTGGCGGGATCAGGGCCACCGCAGCCTCACCCGGCGCTCATGGCCGCCACGATGCGCGCGCGCGAGGTTTCCGCGATGCGCCGACGGCCTTCCAGGTCCTGTGCACCGATCGGCGCCAGGAAGTGCACTTCCGCACGTCGCGCCGGCTCGCCGAGCAGGCGCAGGAAATTGGCAAAGAAGCTCTCGTTCGGACCGAACGCGACGATGGTCTGCGCGTCGCCCTTCGCCCCGTACACCAGAGCCACCGGCTGCACCGGCACGCCGGTCTCGACCGCGGCCTGGAAGATGCGGGCGTGGAACGGACCCACTTCGTGACCGCCGCGGGTCCGCCCTTCCGGGAACACGCCCACGGCCTTGCCCTCGCGCAGGCGGTCGGCCATCACCTGCATCACGCCACCGAGCGATTCGGTGTTGCCACGCTGGTGGAAGATGGTCTGGCCGCGCGCGGCCAGCCAACCCACCAGCGGCCAGCTGGCGATCTCGCGCTTGGCGACGAAGCCCATCATGCGCTGGCTGTGCAGGATGCAGATATCGACCCAGCTGACATGGTTGGCCACGAACAGCACGGCACCGGGCAGCGGCGCGCCGACCTGCACCAGGCGGAAGCCGAAGATCCACATCAGCCCGCCCTGCCACCAGTTGACCACCTTGGCGCCGAAGGTCGCCTCGCCCACGCGCAGTTCGCCCCACGGCGGAAGCATGCCGATCAGGATGAGCGGCAGGAACACGATGATGTGGACCAACAGCAGCGGTACGCGGTACAGGTAACGGCACACACGCGCCACGCCGCCACGGGGGGCCGGAGTGGGGGAAGTCATCCGCGCACGATACCGGAGGGCCGTCATCGCTGCCAGCCGATTTAGGCCATAACCGCCATCGACCGGGGCAATCGGCGGGGAACGCTGGGTTCCGCTGCCGTCAACGAGCCCCAGGGGGGCTCAGCCGTGACCGGCAGCCACCACCGCCAGGGTCAGCCGCGAAATGCATACCAGGCGGCCCTGCTCGTCCTCGATGCGGATCTCCCACAGCTGGGTGCTGCGGCCGACGTGCAGCGCGCGGGCGGTGCCGGTGACCGTGCCCGAGCGCACGGCACGCACGTGGTTGGCATTGATCTCCAGGCCCACGCAGACCTGCTTGCCGGTATCCACGCACAGGTTGCCGGCGCTGCTGCCCAGGGTCTCGGCCAGCACCACCGAGGCACCGCCGTGCAGGATGCCGTAGGGCTGGCGGGTGCGCTCATCCACCGGCATGGTGGCCTGCAGCCAGTCCTCGCCGGCGGCACTGAAGACGATGCCCAGGGATTCAATCGCCGTGTTGCGGCTGAGCGCGTTGAGCTGCTCGATGGAAACGGCTTCGCGGAACACCTGGGCCATGCGGGTACCTTCAGAGGATGGGAACGAGACCGGCGCCGAATGCGGTCAGCATGCGCACCAGCAGCCACTTCGGGCCGACGTTGACTTCGGGGAAGTCGCCGACGGCGACGTAGCAGCGATGGAAATCAGGATCCTGCCGCGGCAGCGGCTGCGGGCACTCCGGGCCGGGCTTGAACTCGTAGTCGGTGGCGTAGCGCCAGGGCCAGAAATCAAGGATGGGCAGCGCTTCGGAGGCCTTGCCGACGCTGTAATTCAGCCCCGACAGCACCGGTGGCTTCGCCCGTGGCGCCACCGTCCAGGAGTTCTGTGGGTGGGTGTCACGCAGGATGCTCTGCGCCAGTTCCTCGGCAAAAACCGGGTCGTCGATGATCACCGCGCCTTCGGTGTTGTAGTTCTCGCTGCGCGGATCGAAGTTGTGGGTGCCGACCACGCCGATGCGGCGGTCGACCACCAGCGACTTGGCGTGCAGGCCCATGCGCGCGCCCTTGCGGGTGACCGGCAACGGCTTGTTGACCGCCTTGCTGCCCAGGAACGACGGCCGCGTCTCGGTGCGCAGCAGGCGCGTTTCCACCTCGCTGCCGGCGGCGCGACGGCGTGCGCGTGCGTTGTCGTAGGCACCATCGCTGTGGCGATTCAACGGGCCCTGCCTGCTGCCGGCATCCGAACCACTGCTGCTGCCACCGCGTGCGTTGCTGCCGGCAGCACTGCCACCGATCAGCGGATTGCGACCGCCTTCGTCTTCCCCCCCGGGCGCAGCGATCGGGTCGGGCAGCAGGTTGCGGTAGTCAACCGGCGCGTCCAGCGGGAACGGCTTGTATTCGAAGATGTTGAAGCCCAGTTCGCGCATGTTGCGCCGCTTGTACTTGTACGACAACGCATACACGATCGGGTTGTCAGTCGCCGCCAGGCTGTTGCTGGACACCACCACGCGCGGTGGCTGCGGGCGCTTGCGCAGTTCACGGAACAGCTTCTGCGCCGGCTTGGACAGCACCAGGTACGGCGTCTGCAGGATCACTTCCTTCTGCGCACTGGCGATCAGCGCATCCAGCTGGGGCTCGGTCACATGCTGGCCGGCCAGCGGTGCATCGGCCTTCTCGCGGCGATGCTTGCGTGGCAGGTCGGCCACGTAGCGCACCGAAGCCACCGGTAGCGCGGTATCCACGAAGGAACGGGTGACGAACTCGGTGTCGTTGGCTTCGGCACTGACCCGCTGTACCCGTTCCGGGCGGCGGAAGCTGGCCGGCGGCAGCGTTGGCACGCCCTCGCGCAGCAACGTGCGGCCCACGTCGTTGAGGCGCTCGGCCGGCACGCTGCGGTGTGCGCGCCAGAACGCGTCGAAGTTGGCCGCCATCGCACGTGCTTCCGGGCCGGCGATCAGTACATCGCGGTCGCGGAAGTTGTACTCGCGGTCCCAATCGTAATAGTCGTCCTGGTAGTTGCGGCCACCGACCACGCCGATCGCATCGTCGATCACCAGCAGCTTGTTGTGCATGCGCTGGTTGAACCGGCGGAAGCAGCACAGGACGCTGCCGGCATAGTCGAAGTAGTTCAGCCGGGCCTTGCCGAAGGTCGGGTTGTAGACCCGCAGCTGGAAGTTCTGGTGGGCGCCGGACAGGGCGCCGAGGATCTGCAGGTCGGAGATCGCCGAGAGCTGGTCGATCAGCAGCCGCACCTTCACCCCGCGCCGCGATGCGGCCAGCAGTTCGTCGATGACCAGACGGGCGCTGTCGTCCTTGTCGAAGATGTAGGTCTGCAGGTCGATGCTGCGGGTGGCGCTGCGCAGCAGGTTCAGGCGTGCGACCAGGGCGCCCTCGCCCTCATCGAGCAGGGTGGCGTAGTGGCGCGGTCGTTCCGGGGTGGATTCGGTGAACGCCCGGCCGGCCAGCGCCCGCAGCGGCGAATCCTGTGCACAGCGGTCTGCACGCTGGCAGTCGACCACGGTCGAACGTGCCTGCACGGCGATTGCCTCGGCGCGGTCGCGCTCGGCATTCGACAGCGATGCACAACCGCTGCCCAGCAACACGGTTGCCAGCGCCAGTACACGCAGCAGGAGGTTCACGGTTTCGGCGCCTCGCTCAGACGCGCACGCAATACGAAAGTCACTCGGTCACTCAAGGCAAGCTGCCAGCTGTCCATGCCATACCGGCCTCGCTGCACGGTACCGCGGCTGACGACGTCGCAATCATAGCCGGGTCGGGCGCACTCCGCCTTCTCGACCTTCAGTGTCTCGGGGTGGCTGATCCCGCGCAGGGTCAGCCGGCCGTTGATGTCGCCACCGCTCTCCACGGTTTCCGGCCAGTACGGCAGCGAGTCGAACTCGACCACCGGATGGCGGCCGGCATCGAAGAACTCCTCGCCGCGCATCCATCCGGTATAGCGCGCCTTGCCGGGGATCTCGACCGAGCGCGTGAACATCTTCAGATGCACCTGGTGGCGGCCGTCGGAGAGGATCTCGATGCGCCCTTCGAAGTGCGGGAACAGGCCTTCGATACGCTGCCCGAAACGGGTGCGCACCTCGAAGCCGATCTGCGAACGCTGGGTATCCAGGCGCATTACCCGGTGCGCTTCGGCGACCACCGGTGGCAGGGTGGTCGGCGTGGGCACGGCCGCCCAGGCCGGGCCGAGTGCCAGCAGCGCGGGCAGCAGATAGCGGCTGCGCCGCGCCAGGCTCATCGGATCACGGCCACCAGAATGCGTTCAGGCTGGCCACGCCTGGCTCGATCGAGGCCTCGCGCGGGAAGCCGAGCACGGCGATGCCGGCCGGCGGCATGCCGCGGTAGTCGCTGCTGGTGCCCTCGGTCATCAACGCCACCAGCCGCTCCAGGCCCGGGTTGTGGCCGACGATCAGCACCCGGTCGAGATCACGGCGGTCGTCCACCAATGCCGCCAGGGTGCCGGGGGTGGCTTCGTAGATGCGGTCTTCCAGGCGCTTTTCCACGTAACCGATGGTGCCGAGCACGGCTTCCAGGGTTTCGCGGGTACGCCGCGCCGGTGAGCACAGCACGCAGTCCGGCAGCAGGTTGTTCTCCTTCAGCCACTTGCCGGCGGCTTCGGCTTCGGCGAGCCCCACCGGCGACAACGGCCGGTCGAGGTCGGCCTGGCCGGGGGTAGCCGGTTCGGCATGGGCATGGCGCAGCAGGATCAGTTCACGCATCGCGGGTTTCCATGAAGAAGAGGATGCAGCAGGAAGAGTGACGCAGGCATCAAAGCTTGAGCCAGGACAGCAGCGGCTCCCAGTCGGCCTGATGCTCCCGCACCTGGGCCGAGCGGTAGTCGAACAGGCTGCGGCCGAGGCCGGTCATGACCACGTAGCTCTGGCTGTCACGCAGCTGCGCGACCACCGGGTACGGCCATTCGGCCAGCATCTGCAACGCCTGCTGCGAGGTCTGGGTCCAGGGCTTGGTGCGGTTGAGGACCAGCCCCACCGGCAGCTTGCGGCTGTGCACCCGCGGGTTCTGGGCCAGGCTGTTGAGGAAGCCGACGATGGCTTCGATGTCGAGCGCCGAGGGCAGCACCGGCACCACCACCGCGTCGGCAGCGTCAAGGAAATGGGGGATATCGTCGGCCAACGCGCCCGCCGGTGCGTCGATGATGACGGTTTCGGTGCCATCGGGCAGCTTCTGCGCCCACTGCTTCTTTCGATACACATCAATGGGGAGCACCGCGCTTTCCAGCCCGGCCCGCCGTTGCGCCCAGCGGGTGCTGGAGCCCTGAGGGTCGGCGTCGGCGATCACCGTGGCCCTGCCCTGCAATGCCGCGTACGCGGCCAGGTGGGTGGCGACGGTGGTCTTGCCCACCCCGCCCTTGGAACCGGCCACCAGGATCGTCTTCATGCCAGCCTCGCTTCCGGGTACGTGCCCCGAGCGTACACCGGCGGTGGTGACGGGAGGTAGCACCGCGCTGAACCTGCGGCCATCGCCTTTGCTATCGTGGCGCCCCCGAAGGATCGAACCGGCATGAGCGAGCTGCAGGACCTGAGCGCACTGATCCGCGCCAACACCCCCCTGATCGTGATCGAGACCCAGGACGAGGGTCGCATCGTCGACCTGTTCCGGCAGACGCTGATGCACGTCTGGCGGGCGCTGCACCGGTGGTCGATCACCGAGGGCCTGCGCCGCATCGACCTGGACAGCGAAGATCCGCCGGCCGGGCCACCCGACGCCAGCGCGGCCCTGCAGATGATCCGCCAGGCCGGGCAGCGCGGGGTCTACCTGCTGCTCGATTTCCACCCCTACCTGGGCTATGCCAGCCACCAGCGCGCCCTGCGCGACCTGATCCAGCGCCGCCACAGCGAACCGCACGTGCTGGTGCTGATCGGCGCCAAGGTCGAACTGCCGGCCGAGCTGGAAGCGCTGGCGGTCCGCTTCAACCCGCGCCTGCCCGATGCCAACGCCCTGCTGAAGATGCTGCGCGAGGAGGCCGATGCCTACGCCCGCGAACACGGCGGCCGCCGCGTCGAAGTCGACAGCGAGGCGGTGAAGAAAATCCTGAAGAACCTGCAGGGCCTGAGCCTGGTCGATGCCCGGCGCATCGCCCGGCAGCTGATCTACGCCGACGGCGCGCTGCGCGACGACGACCTGCCGCAGCTGGCACGGCTGAAGTTCGAGCTGCTCAACCGCAGCGGCCACCTGTTCTTCGAGCATGACAGCGCGCGGTTCGGCGACGTGGCCGGCGCCAACCGGCTCAAGCGCTGGATCAACCAGCGGCGTGTGGCGTTCATCGCTGGCTCCGCACCGGCCGGGCTGGACCCACCGCGCGGCATGCTGCTGCTGGGCGTGCAGGGTTGCGGCAAGTCGATGCTGGCCAAGGCCACCGCCGCCGGTTTCGGCGTACCGCTGCTGCGCCTGGACGTGGGCGCGCTGTACAACAAGTACCACGGCGAGACCGAGGCCAACCTGCGCCAGGCCTTGACCTCGGCCGAGCAGCTGGCGCCCTGCGTGCTGTGGATGGATGAAATCGAGAAGGGCCTGGCCAGCGGTGGCGAGGACGGTGGCGTGTCACGCCGCGTGCTGGGCTACCTGCTGACCTGGATGGCCGAGCGCAAGGCACCGGTGTTCATCGTGGCCACCGCCAACCAGGTGCACGAGCTGCCCGCCGAGCTGCTGCGCAAGGGCCGCTTCGACGAGATCTTCTTCGTTGACCTGCCTTCGCCGGAGGTACGCGTGGAACTGCTGCGGCTGCATCTGGGTCGGCGCCAGCTCAATGCCGACGACTTCGCGCTGCCAGCGCTGGCGGCCGCGGCGAATGGTTTCTCAGGTGCGGAGATCGAGCAGGCGATCGTGGCCGGGCTGTATGCGGCGCACGCCGAAGGCCGGCCACTGGATACCGAGCTGCTGATGAACGAGATCCGTGCGACGCGGCCGCTGTCGGTGCTGATGGCCGAGCAGGTCGAGGCGCTGCGGGCGTGGGCATCGGGGCGGACGGTTTCCGCGGACGATTGAGGGGTTTCCAGCGAACGGCGCAGCCCCTCGTGGCGGCTGGTTGGCTGTGAACATCAAAAGCCGCGCTTGGCCGGGCGGGGTGGATTCGCGGGGGACGCCGTAAACCCGGCCGAACCCCTCCCTCAGGGCCACGCAGGCGGGGCCGCCGCCCAGGCCTGCTGCACCTCGGCCAACGACGCGCGCTCATCCTCGCGCCACTGCGGCAGCAGCTGCGCGTAATTGGCACTGGTGCTCCATTGCGACGGCTCGGTACGCACTGCTGCGGCATACCACTGCACGGCCTCCTGCTTCTGCCCCATCCGCCATAGGGCCAGCGCGTACGTGGGTGGCACCCAGCTGGGCTTGCTGCGCGCATTGCCGGCCGACGACAACCATTGCTCCAGCGCCGCCTCCGGCTTGCCCTGGCGCAGCAGGTCCCAGCCATAGTTCCAACGCACGCTACGGCCCGCGCTGCTCTGTGCGGGCGCCTCCTTCAGGGCCTCGCCATACAGCTGGTCGGCCAGCTCGGCACGGCCCTGGGTGCTGGCCACCGAAGCCAGCTGCACGGTGGCTTCCACCGCGCGCCGGCCGCGCTCGCGCAACCTCACCAGCTGGGTGACCAGCTCATCGCCTTCGCCCTGCATCGCCACCATCGGTGCCGCCGCCAGGTCGCTGTCGAAGTAGAACTCCTGTGGTGCCGGCATGGCCGGCGCGGCCCACGCCGTGGCCGCTCCCGAGGCCAGCAGCACGCTGGCCAGGATCTTTCCTGGAACTGACATCCCTTCTCCCCAGGCTGCACAACCGCAGCCTCCCTCTCTCGCCCCGATCCTAACCCCAGCAGCGGCGCGGGCGCGAGTGCCGGGCCCACCACGGCCCCGCTGCTACAATTCGCGCCTTTCCCGCCGCGTGCCCGCACGCGGCCGGTGCCAGCCGATCCTACCGGGCCAGCCATGACCAGTACCGCGCAACTCACTTCGCCCTCCTCCGCCGACCTGCTCGACCGTGATTACACGCTCGACCACAAGTACACCCGCAACGAGGGGCGGATCTACCTGAGTGGCGTGCAGGCGCTGGTGCGGCTGCCGCTGATGCAGCGCCTGCGCGATGCCGCCGAAGGCATCGACAGCGCCGGCTTCGTCAGTGGCTACCGTGGCAGCCCGCTGGGTGGCTTCGACCTGGAACTTTGGCGCGCGCGCAAGCATCTGGAAGCGGCCAAGGTGAAGTTCACCCCCGGCCTGAACGAGGACCTGGGCGCCACCATGGTATGGGGCACCCAGCAGACCAACCTGTTCCCCGGCGCCAACGTGCAGGGCGTGTTCGGCATGTGGTACGGCAAGGGACCGGGCGTGGACCGCTGCGGCGACGTGTTCAAGCATGCCAATGCGGCCGGCACCTCGCGCTATGGTGGCGTGCTGGCACTGGCCGCCGATGACCATGCCTGCCGCAGTTCGACCCTGCCGCATGGCAGCGAGGACGAGTTCGTCAGCGCGATGATGCCGGTGCTGAACCCGGCCGGCGTGCAGGACATCCTCGACATGGGCCTGCTGGGCTGGGCGATGAGCCGCTATACCGGCCGCTGGGTCGGCTTCAAGACGATCGCCGAGACGGTGGAATCGTCGGCGTCGGTGCAGGTCGATCCGATGGCGCGCCGCATCGTGCTGCCGGAAGACTTCGAGATGCCGTCGGGTGGCCTCAACATCCGCTGGCCGGACCCGCCGCTGGACCAGGAAATGCGCCTGCACCGCTATGCGGTGAAGGCCGCGCAGGCCTTTGCCCGCGCCAACGGCATCGACAAGGTGGTGATGGATGCGCCGCGCGCGCGGCTGGGCATCGTCACCACCGGCAAGAGCTACCTGGACGTGCTGCAGGCGCTGGAGTACCTGGGCCTGGACGAAGCCGCGTGCGCCGACATCGGCATCCGCGTGTACAAGGTCGGCATGACCTGGCCGCTGGAACCGCAGGGCATCGCGCGCTTCGCGCAGGGGCTGGAAGACATCATCGTGGTGGAGGAGAAGCGTGCCTTCATCGAGCGCCAGATGAAGGAACAGTTCTTCAACTGGCCGGCCAGCTGGGGCCAGCGCCCGTCCATCGTCGGCAAGTACGACGAGAGTGGCGAATGGATCCTGCCGTCCACCGGCGAACTGACCCCGGCCACCATCGCCGGCGTGATCGGCCGCCGCATCCAGAAGTTCTTCAACAACGAATCCATTGAACAACGCCTGCAGTGGATGCAGCAGAAGGAAGCCGAGCTTGCGTTGCCGCGCGCCAGCTTCCCGCGCGTGCCGCACTACTGCTCCGGTTGCCCACACAACACCTCCACCCAGGTGCCGGAAGGCTCGCGGGCACTGGCCGGCATCGGTTGCCATTACATGGTGACCTGGATGGACCGCAGCACCGACACCTTCACCCACATGGGCGGCGAAGGCGTGACCTGGGCCGGGCAGGCGCCGTTCACCGATACCCCGCACGTGTTCCAGAACCTGGGCGACGGCACCTATTTCCACAGCGGCTCGCTGGCGATCCGCCAGGCGGTCGCGGCCGGCGTCAACATCACCTACAAGATCCTCTACAACGACGCGGTGGCGATGACCGGCGGCCAGCCGGTGGACGGCCCGCTGAGCGTGCCCGACATCGCACGGCAGATGCGCGCCGAAGGCATCCACACCATCGTGGTGCTGTCGGACAACATCGGCAAGTGGACCGGCCAGCGCGAGCACTTCCCCAGCGACGTGGAGTTCCACGACCGCAGCGAACTGGAGGAGGTGCAGAAGCGCCTGCGCGAAGTGAAGGGTGTTTCGATCCTGATCTACGAACAGACCTGCGCCACCGAGAAGCGTCGCCGCCGCAAGCGCGGCAAGCTGGAAGATCCGCAGAAGCGGGTGCTGATCAATTCGCTGGTCTGCGAAGGTTGCGGCGACTGCGGCAAGAAGAGTTTCTGCGTGTCGGTGCTGCCGAAGGAAACCGAGTTCGGGCGCAAGCGCGAGATCGACCAGTCCAACTGCAACAAGGACTATTCGTGCGTGAACGGCTTCTGCCCGAGCTTCGTCACCGTACACGGTGGCCAGCCGCGCAAGGGCAGCAAGCGCGATGCCTCCACGCTGCTGGACAATCTGCCGGCACCAACCATCCGCGGCACGCTGGAACAACCCTGGAACATCCTGATCACCGGCGTCGGCGGTACCGGCGTGGTGACCATCGGTGCACTGCTGGGCATGGCCGGCCACCTGGAAGGCAAGGGCGCGACCGTGCTCGACCAGACCGGCCTGGCGCAGAAGGGTGGCGCGGTGACCACGCACATCCGCATCGCACGCCGCCCGGATGACATCCACGCCGTGCGCATCGCCGCCGGTGAAGCCGACCTGGTGCTGGGCTGCGACATGGTGGTGGTCAACGACTACTGGGCGCTTTCGAAGGTGCGCGCCGGCCGTTCGCAGGTGGTGCTGAACACCTACGAAGCGATGCCGGGCACGTTCACCACCCGTCCGGACATGCAGTTCCCCGCCGCCGACATCATCGCCGGTGTGCGCGTAGCCCTGGGCGGCCAGGAGCCGCTGCTGCTCGATGCCACCCAGCTGGCCACCGCGCTGCTGGGCGATGCCATCGCCGCCAACCTGTTCATCCTCGGCTACGCCTGGCAGCAGGGCCTGGTGCCGCTGTCGTTCGAGTCGCTGATGCGCGCCATCGAACTCAATGGCGCCGCCGTGGCGATGAACCAGCAGGCCTTTGCCTGGGGCCGCCTGGCGGTGGTCGACCCGCAGGCCGTGCAGCAGGCCGCCGGCCTGGTGCGCAACCGCCACACCGATACCGAGTCCACCCCCGGCCCGTTGCACCCGCTGCCGCCGGGCGAGTGGGAAGGCAATGAATGGGGTGCGACCGCGGCACCGCGCAACACCGGCGACGAACGCGAGCTGCGTGGCCTGCCCTCGCACGGTGGCGACGTGGCATTCCTGCCGCTGGACGACGCACGCCTGTCGCGTTCGCTGGACGAAATGATCGAGCGTCGCGCCGCCTTCCTGGTCGATTACCAGGATGCTGCCTATGCCAACCGCTACCGCAGCCTGGTCGAGCGCGTGCGCGCCGCCGAAGCCGAGCGCATCGGCGGTTCCACTGCGTTGACCGAGACGGTAGCCCGCTACCTGTTCAAGCTGATGGCCTACAAGGACGAGTACGAAGTGGCCCGCCTGTACACCAGCGGTGACTTCCAGCGCCGCCTGCAGCAGCAGTTCGAGGGCGATTACCAGCTGCGCTTCCACCTGGCGCCGCCGCTGTTCGCGAAGAAGGACGAGCAGGGCCGGTTGCTGAAGAAGGAATACGGCCCGTGGATGTTCAAGGCGTTCGGCCTGCTGGCGAAACTGAAGTTCCTGCGTGGCGGCCGACTCGACGTGTTCGGCCGCACCGAGGAACGCCGCATGGAGCGCAAGCTGATCGGTGACTACGAGGCGACCGTGCAGGTGCTGCTGGATGGCCTGGATGACGACCGCCTGGCGCTGGCGGTGGAGATTGCCAGCATCCCCGAACACATCCGCGGCTTCGGCCACGTCAAGGAAGCCCACTTCGCGCAGGCCAAGGCGCGGGAAGCCACGCTGCTGGCGCAGTGGCGGAACCCGAAGGCACTGCACATCGTGCAGGTGGCCTGATGGTCGTGCCGGCTGCTGGCCGGCATCCCTCCTGGCAATCGGTTGCCGGCCAGCGGCCGGTACTACCGGCGGTTCAGCCCAGCCGCCACAGCAACAGGCGGTTGTTGGCCGGCATCGCCACATCCCCCAGTCGGGTGAATCCGTGGTCGGCGGCCAGCGCCTGCACCGCTTCGCTATCGCGGATGCCGCTGCGCGGATCACGTGCCTTCAGCCAGGCATCGAACTGCGCGTTGCTGTCGCTGGTGTAGCGGCCGCCGTAGTTGAGCGGGCCATACACCGCCAGCAGCGCACCATGACGCAGCGCCGGTGGCAGCGCGACGAACAGTGCCTGCACGTGTTCCCAGCTCATGATGTGCAGCGTGTTGGCGCTGAATGCGGCGTCGAACGTGCTGCCCTGTGGCAGGCTGAGCCCAGGCGCCGGTGGCAGTTCCACCTGCAACGCCAGCGGCGGCAACAGGTTCAGCAGCGCGGTCTCCGCACGCCAGGCCTCGATGCCGGGCAGATGGTCCGGATGATCACTGGGCTGCCAACGCAGCCACGGCCAGCGCTCGGCGAAGAAGGCCGCATGCTGGCCGGTGCCACTGCCGATCTCCAGCACCCGACGGCGGTCGCCCATCCACGGGTCGAGTGCGGTGGCGATGGGTTCGCGGTTGCGCTCGCAGGCTTCTGAATACGGCTTGCTCGACATCAGGACGGGGTCCAGGCGGGGTCGGCTCCATTGTGCACGAGGGGGTGTTGCTCGGCAGGGCTGCGCCCTGCACCCGCAGAAGCCGGAGCAACGGCAACAGCCAAAGCAACAGCAACAGCGGACTTGCTGTGGGATGGCGGGGTAGGTGGGCAGGACCGTTGGCGCCATGGAGGGCGCCATCGAGCCCCAGGGACGGGTTTACGGCGTGTCCTGCCCACCCACACCGCCCCGCCATCCCTCAGCAAGCCCGCTGTTGCTGTTGCTGTTGCTCCGGCTCTGAGCAGGTGCAGGGCGCAGCCCTGCCGAAACACCCCCAACCATGACTGCAGTCACTTGTCCCCACGCCCCGCGCTGGCGAAAGTCGAGGAGTTGACGTGATCGGTCCGGCCCATTGCCAACCGCACGCAAGCGAGAGAGAGAAGCGCTGTGCAACGACGTGAGTTCCTGGCTTTTTCCGGTCTGGGCCTGGCGGGCCTGCTGCTGCCGCATTCCCGTGCCATCGCCGCCGAGCAGCTGCTTGCCCCGGTCGATACCGCCCAGCGCAGGCGCCTGGCGGACGTGGCGCTGGCCGCCGCACGCACCGCCAAGGCCAGCTACTGCGATGTCCGCATCGGCCGCTATCTCAACCAGTCGGTCATCACCCGCGAACACCAGGTCGGCAATGTGACCAACCGCGAGTCGTCCGGCGTGGGCGTGCGCGTGATCGTCAACGGCGCCTGGGGCTTCGCCGCGACCCATCAGCAGACCGAGGCCGCCGTACGCGCTGCGGTCGAGCAGGCTGCGGCGATCGCCCGTGCCAACGCCAGCATCCAGACCCGGCCGGTGCAGCTGGCGCCGACACCCTCGGTCGGTGAGGTGCGCTGGCAGACGCCCGTCCGCAGGAACGCAATGGCGGTGCCGATCCAGGACAAGGTCGAACTGCTTCTGGCGCTCAACGCCGCCGCGCTGAATGCGGGTGCCGACTACATCAATTCCACCCTGTTCCTGGTCAACGAACAGAAGTACTTCGCCTCCAGCGACGGCTCGTTCATCGACCAGGACATCCACCGCATCTGGCTGCCGTTCACCGCCACCGCCATCGACAAGGCCAGCGGCAGGTTCCGTACCCGCGCTGGCCTGTCCTCGCCGATGGGCATGGGCTACGAGTTCCTCGATGGCGATGCGAGTGGCAAGGTGCAGCTGCCCGGCGGCATCACCGCCTACCGCGATTCCTACGACCCGGTCGAGGACGCCATCGCGGCCGCCCGCCACGCCCGCGAGAAGCTGAAGGCGCCGTCGGTAAAGCCCGGCAAGTACGACCTGGTGCTGGACCCGTCCAACCTGTTCCTGACCATCCACGAGAACGTCGGCCACCCGCTGGAGCTGGACCGCGTGCTCGGCTACGAAGCCAACTACGCCGGCACCAGCTTCGCCACCCTGGACAAGCGCGATGCGGGTTTCCGCTGGGGCAGCGACATCGTCACCTTCTTCGCCGACAAGACCCAGCCGGGCAGCCTCGGCGCCGTCGGCTACGACGATGAAGGGGTGAAGACGCAGCGTTGGGACCTGGTGCGCGACGGCATCCTGGTTGACTACCAGGCCACCCGCGACGAGGCCCATATCCTCGGCCGCGATGCATCGCATGGCTGCAGCTATGCCGATTCCTGGTCCAGCGTGCAGTTCCAGCGCATGGCCAATGTCTCCCTGGCGCCGGGCAAGCAGCCGCTCAGCGTCGAGGACATGATCAAGGACGTGGAGAACGGCATCTGGATCCACGGCCGCGGTTCGTATTCGATCGACCAGCAGCGCTACAACGCGCAGTTCGGCGGCCAGCTGTACTACCAGATCAAGGACGGAAAGATCGCCGGCATGGTCGAGGATGCGGCCTACCAGATCCGAACGCCGGAATTCTGGAATGCCTGCACCGCCATCTGCGATGAACGCGACTTCCGCCTGGGCGGTTCGTTCTTCGACGGCAAGGGCCAGCCCGGCCAGGTCTCGGCGGTCTCGCACGGTTCGTCCACCACCCGCTTCAACGGCATCAACATCATCAACACCGCGCGCAGTCTCGGCGCTTGAGCCACCCATCCTTCGACATGGAGAGCAGCCTTGCAAAGACGTGACTTCCTGGCCCTGACCGGGCTTACCGCGGGCGGGCTGATCGTGCCCTCCTTCTTCGGCAAGGTGATCGCCGCCGAACAGCTGCAGAGCTCGCTGGACCTGGGGCTGAAGAAGCGCCTGGCCGATGCGGCGCTGGCCGCCGCCCGCCAGGCCGGCGCCACCTACTGCGACGTGCGCATCGGCCGCTACCTGCGGCAGTTCGTGATCACCCGCGAGGACAAGGTGCAGAACGTGGTGAACACCGAGTCCACCGGCGTGGGCATCCGCGTGATCGTCAACGGTGCCTGGGGCTTTGCCGCCACCAATGCGCTGGGTACGGCCGATGTGGCCAAGGCCGCGCAGCAGGCGGCGGCGATCGCCAAGGCCAATGCCGGCGTGCAGACCGCGCCGGTGCAGCTGGCCAAGGCGCCGGGCGTCGGTGAGGTGAGCTGGCGCACGCCGATCCGCAAGAATGCGATGGACGTGCCGATCAAGGACAAGGTCGGCCTGCTGCTGGACGTCAACGCCGCCGCAATGGGCGCCGGTGCCAGCTTCGTCAACTCGATGCTGTTCCTGGTCAACGAGCAGAAGTACTTCGCCTCCACCGACGGCTCCTACATCGACCAGGACGTGCACCGTATCTGGGCGCCGATGACGGTCACCGCCATCGACAAGTCCAGCGGCAAGTTCCGCACCCGTTCGGGCCTGTCCTCGCCGATGGGCCTGGGCTACGAGTACCTGGATGGCGCCGCCGCGGGCAAGGTGGTCGGCCCCAATGGCGTGGTCAACTACAGTTCTTCCTACGACATGAAGGAAGACGCCATCGCCGCTGCCAGGCAGGCGCAGGAAAAGCTGAAGGCACCGTCGGTGAAGCCGGGCAAGTACGACCTGGTGCTCGACCCGTCGCACACCTGGCTGACCATCCACGAGTCGATCGGCCATCCGCTGGAGCTGGACCGCGTGCTTGGCTACGAGGCCAACTACGCCGGCACCAGCTTCGCCACCCTGGACAAGCGCGAACAGCATTTCCAGTACGGCAGCGAACTGGTCAACATCTTCGCCGACAAGACCCAGCCGGGCAGCCTCGGCGCAGTGGCGTACGACGATGAAGGCGTGAAGTGCAAGCGCTGGGACCTGATCAGCAACGGCAAGCTGGTGGACTACCAGACCATCCGCGACCAGGCCCACATCCTCGGCAAGACCGAGTCCGACGGCTGCTGCTATGCCGACTCGTGGTCCAGCGTGCAGTTCCAGCGCATGGCCAACGTGTCGATGGCACCGGGCAAGAAGCCATTGAGCGTGCCGGACCTGATCAAGGACGTGGAGAACGGCATCTACATCATCGGTGATGGTTCGTTCTCGATCGACCAGCAGCGCTACAACGCGCAGTTCGGCGGCCAGCTGTTCTACGAGATCAAGAACGGCCAGATCACCCGCATGCTGGAAGACGTGGCCTACCAGATCCGCACGCCGGAGTTCTGGAACGCCTGCACCGCCGTGGCCGACGAGCGTGACTACCGCCTGGGCGGTTCGTTCTTCGACGGCAAGGGCCAGCCGGGCCAGGTCTCGGCGGTCTCGCACGGTTCGTCCACCGCGCGCTTCAACGGCATCAACGTCATCAACACCGCACGCAGCCTCGGCTGATCGGTCAGGAGCCCTTACACCATGAGTATCTTCACCGAAGCCCAGGCCAAGGCCATCCTCGACAAGGTCATCGCCCTGTCCAAGGCCGACGAATGCACCGCCGTGCTGGCCGGCGCGATCGACGGCAACATCCGTTTCGCACTGAACAATGTCTCCACCAGCGGCATCGTCGACAACACCGAACTGGCGGTCACCGTTGCCTTCGGCAAGCGCGTCGGCACGGCCTCGATCAACGAGTTCGACGATGCCGCGCTGGAACGCGTGGTGCGCCGTGCCGAAGACCTGGCCCGCCTGGCCCCGGAAAACCCGGAGTTCATGCCGGCCATCGGCAAGCAGACCTACCGCGCCAGCCCCACCTTCAGCGAATCCACTGCCGCGATCGATCCGGCGTTCCGTGCCAAGGTTGCCGCAGATTCAATCGCGCCCTGCCGTGGCCATGGCCTGATCGCCGCCGGCTTCCTCGAAGACGGCCAGGGCTTCCAGGCCACTGCCAACAGCAACGGCAACTTCGCCTACCAGCGCACCACCAACTTCAATTACACCTGCACCGTGCGCACCGAGGATGGCCGTGGTTCGGGCTGGGTCGGCCGCAACCTGAAGGATGCGGCTGACTTCAAGGCGGACCAGGACATCCGCATCGCCATGCGCAAGGCCACCGAATCGGCCGAAGCCAAAGCGCTGGAACCGGGCAAGTACACGGTGATCCTGGAGCCGGCTGCGGCGGCCGGCCTGATCAGCTTCATGATGAACTTCTTCAGCGCACGCTCGGCCGATGAAGGCCGCAGCTTCCTGTCCAAGAAGGGCGGCGGCAACAAGCTGGGCGAGCAGGTCTACGACCCGCGCGTGACCATGATCGCCGACCCATGGCACCCGGACGCACCGGTGCTGCCGTGGGACAACGAGGGCCTGCCCCGCGAGCGCATGGCCATCATCGAGAACGGCAGGATCGCCAACCTGGACTACTCGCGCTTCTGGGCGCAGAAGCAGGGCAAGACCGCCAAGGCGTCGCCGGGCAACCTGCTGATGAGCGGTGGCGACAAGAGCACCGCCGAACTGGTTCGCGGCACCCAGAAGGGCATCCTGGTCACCCGCACCTGGTACATCCGCATGGTCGATCCGCAGACCGTGCTGCTGACCGGCCTGACCCGCGACGGCACCTTCTACATCGAGAACGGCCAGATCAAGCATCCGGTGAAGAACTTCCGCTTCAACGAATCGCCGGTGATCATGCTCAACAACATCGAAGAGCTGGGCAAGCCGGTGCGCGTGGCCGGTGATGAATCCAGCTACGTGATGATGATCCCGCCGATGAAGCTGCGCGATTTCACCTTCACTTCGCTGTCCGACGCGGTCTGATGGATCGCCGGGCCTGCCTGCGCTGGTTGGCCGCTGCCGCTTCGGCGGCGGCGCTGCCAACCTGGGCACAGGCAGGCCCGCGCAGTTCGCGCTACGACTTCTGGTTCACCCGCCTTCAGTACGACTCCGGTGACTGGGACGTGGACGCGCGCATGCCGTCCAACCTGATCACCTCGCTGATCGACTACACCTCGCTGCGCGTGGACCCGCAGGAACACGTGGTGGCGCTGGCCGACCCACGCATGCTGGAAGCGCCGTTCTGCTACCTGGCCGGGCACACGCTGGTGGAGTTCAACGCCGCCGAGCGGCAGAACTTCGTGCGCTACGTGCGCAATGGCGGCTTCGTCTTCGTCGACGACTGCAACCACGATATCGACGGCCTGTTCGCTACCTCGTTCGAGGCGCAGATGGGTCGCCTGTTCGGGCCCAGGGCATTGCAGAAGCTGCCCAACAGCCACCCGCTGTACCGCAGTTTCTTCCGCTTCCCGGATGGCCCGCCTGCCACCAGCTTCGAACTCAACGGCTGGGGCGACGACCTGGTGCACGACTACCTGAAGGGCATCGAGGTCGAGGGCCGCCTGGGCCTGCTGTACAGCAACAAGGACTACGGCTGCGAGTGGGACTACGACTGGCGCAACAAGCGCTTCCTGGCCGAAGACAACACCCGCTTCGGCGTCAACATCGTGATGTACGCGTTGAACAACTGATAGGACCTGCACGCCCATGACCTCCCCCGACCTCGATTCCCTGCTGCCGCGCCTGGATGAGCTGCGCGCCGCGCTCGCACGCGCCGTGGTGGGCCAGAACGCCGTGGTCGAGCAGCTGCTGATCGGCCTGCTGGCCGGCGGTCACTGCCTGCTGGAAGGCGCACCCGGGCTCGGCAAGACCCTGCTGGTGCGCTCGCTCGGCCAGGCACTGGAGCTGCAGTTCCGGCGCGTGCAGTTCACCCCCGACCTGATGCCCAGCGACATCCTCGGCACCGAGCTGCTGGAGGAAGACCACGGCACCGGCCATCGCCACTTCCGCTTCCAGCAGGGCCCGATCTTCACCCACCTGCTGCTGGCTGACGAACTCAACCGCACCCCACCCAAGACCCAGGCCGCACTGCTGGAAGCGATGCAGGAACGCACGGTCAGCTACGCTGGTACCACCTACGCGCTGCCCGCGCCGTTCTTCGTGCTGGCCACGCAGAACCCGATCGAGCAGGCCGGAACCTACCCGCTGCCGGAAGCGCAGCTGGACCGCTTCCTGCTGCACGTGCTGGTGGATTACCCCAGCGAAGACGAGGAGCGGCAGATCCTGGAACAGACCACCGGCGGTGCCACCGACGCGGTGCCGACGGTGATGGATGCCGACGCGGTGATCGCGCTGCAGGCCGCGGTGCGCCAGGTGCATGTCAGCCCGGATGTGCTCGCCTGGATCACCCGCCTGGTGCGCGCCAGCCGGCCCGGCGACGGTGCTCCGGCGGCGATCAACCAATGGGTGAAGTGGGGCGCCGGCCCGCGTGCCGGCCAGTCGCTGGTGCTGGCAGCGAAGGCACGCGCGCTGCTGCAGGGCCGTTTCGCCGCCACCCGCGAGGACGTGCAGGCGCTGGCCGCGCCGGTGATGCGCCATCGCCTGCTGCTGTCGTTCGCCGCCGAGGCCGAGCAGAAGCGTGCCGACGACGTGGTCGCCGCGCTGCTGCAGGCCGTGCCCTTCCCGGGTTGAGCCACGCGTGAACGCAGGTACGCCGTTGACCCTGCCGCCGGAACTGCGTGCGCGCTTGCGCATGTTGCGGCTGCGACCGCGCCTGGCCAGCGGTGCCAGTGGCATCGGCCAGCACGCCAGCCGCAGCCGCGGTGCCGGCCTCGAATTCGCCCAGTACCGTGCCTATGAGCCTGGTGACGAACTCCGCCAGATCGACTGGAAGCTGTATGCACGCTCGGACCGCTTCTTCGTGCGTGAGTCCGAGCGCGAAAGCCCGATCACGGTCTGGCTGCTGCTCGATGCCACCGCCTCGGCCGGCCAGGCTGATCGCGCGGTACCGCAGCGCACGCGCCTGGACCACATGCGTGGCGTGGCCGCGTGCCTGGTTGAACTGGCCCTGCAACAGGGTGATCGCTTCGGCCTGCTGGCGATCAATGGCGCTGGCCTGCAACTGGTGCCTGCGGCGAACGGCGCGCGCCAGCGTGATCGCGTGCATCTGCAACTGCACGCCCTGCAGGCGCGCGGCGCCTGGCCTGCGGCCGATCGCCTGCGCCCGCTGTGGGAGCGCGTGCGCCCGGGCGACCTGCTGCTGGCAATCGGTGATGGCTTCGACGACGCCGGCATCGTGCTGCTGGAACAACTGGCCAGCGCGCGCCGCGAAGTGGCACTGCTGCAGATCCTCACCGCCGACGAGCGCGACTTCCCGTTCGACGCCGGCCACCGCTTCCGCGACCCGGAGACCGGCGAGGAACTGCTGGGCGATGGCGCGGCGATCCGCGCTGACTACCTGCAGCGCTTCGCCGACGCACGCAGCGCATTGCATGCGCGCCTGCAGGCCAACGGGATTGCCAGTGCCACAGGCTGGCTCGACCAGCCGCTGGACCAGGCGCTGCAGGCGTTGTTTGGCCGTGGGGGCGATGCATGACCCTGCTGTTCCCGCTCGGCCTGGCCGCGCTCGCTGCAGGGTTGCTGCCGCTGCTGATCCACCTGGCCCGTCGCCATCCCTACACGCCACTGGATTTCGCCGCGCTGCGCTGGCTGCGCGCGCAGATGCGGCCGCGCCAGCGCATCCGCTTCGATGACTGGCCGTTGCTGCTGGTGCGCCTGCTGTTGCTGGCCGCGCTGGCCCTGCTGCTGGCACGACCTGCGTTGACTGGCCCGACGGCGCCTCCCGCTGCATGGACCGTGGTAGCGCCGGGACTGGATGCTACGGCCCTGCGTGGAACGGCCGAGGATGGCAACTGGCACTGGCTGGCACCCGGCTTCCCCGGCATCGATCAGGCGCCATCTGCATCAACCGCCCCCCTGCCCAGCCTGTTGCGCGAACTGGACGCGCAGCTGCCCGTTGGCACCGCATTGACCGTGCACGTTCCCGATCCCCTGCCCAGCCTGGATGGGGCCCGCCTGCAGCTGTCGCGCGACGTGCAATGGCACACGCAGCCGATACCGGTCACTGCGCAACCGAGTGCCGCGACGTCGCCGCGCCTGCGCGTGCACAGCGATGCTTCGGCCACTGCCCAGCGCTGGTTGAACGCACTGCAGCGCGGGTGGGGCGTGCAGGCACCGCTTGCTCCGCTGCCGGCGGATGCCCTGCCGGAGCGCGGCGAGATCGGCGTGTGGAGCCGCAGCGATGCACTGCCGGCGAACTGGCAGGCGTGGCTGCGCGGCGGCGGTCGTGTCATGACTGCCGGCAAGCCTGCTGCCAGCACGAGCATCCTGCTGCGCGATGCCGAGGGCGCACCGCTGCTGTGGCAGCAACGCATCGGCCACGGCTATCTGCTGGCGCTGCCGGGTGGCTGGAATGCCGCCAGCAACCCTGCGCTGCGCGATCCGCGCCTGCCACGTGCCCTGCTGCTGGCGCTGCAGCCGCCTACGGCCCCGCGCCTGGGCGATGCACGTGACCAGGCACCGCAGCGGGCCGCATTGCCTGCTGCAACACCACCGCTGCGTGAGCCCACGCCTTGGCTGTTGCTGGCCGTCGTGCTGCTGTTCGCGCTGGAACGCTGGATGGCCAGCAGCACCCGGCGCAGGGTGGCCGCATGAACACCCTGCAGCACGCCTGGCAACGCGCACGCCGCCGCCGTGCGCTCATCACCCTGCTGTTGGGCCTGCCATGGGCATTGGCCGCCGCGGTGCTGGCCCTGCGTCTTGCAGGCTTCGATATCGCCTGCGTCGTCGGCACGGTCAGCCTGCTCACCTGCGCGGTCTTCGTCACTGCGCGTGCCCGCCAGCTGGACCGGCAGTGGCTGCAGCGCCAGCTCGATGGCAGCGGTGCCAGCGAGGACAGTGCCGATCTGCTGTTCGCCGACACAACCACACTCAATCCGCTGCAGCAGCGCCAGCGTGTGCATGTGCTGGCCATGCTGGAACACGCGATGCCGGAGCTGCGTCCGCGCTGGCCGCGTGGGGCACTGGCGCTGTACTGGATCGCAGGCCTGGCCATTGTTGTGCTGGCATTCGGCTGGCCACTTTCCAGCCCCGGCTCCGTGCCTGTCCGCACGCCGACGCCTGGCAGCGCTGCTGCTGCGGGCCCGCTGCGCCTGCAGTCCACCCGCCTGCGCATCGACGCGCCGGCCTATACCGGCCAGGCCACGCTCACCCAGAATGCGCTGGATGCGAAGGTTGCCGCCGACAGCCGGCTGTCCTGGTCCCTGCGCTTCGACCGCGCCCCGGACAAGGCATGGCTGCAGTTCCACGATGGTCGCCGGTTGGCACTGAGCGAGCGCGAAGGACAGTGGCAGGCGCAGGATGTGGCACGTATGCCGCTGCTGTACCGCGTGGTGAGCGAACCGGCACTGGCAGAGACCCGCCTGCATCGGCTGGATGTGGTGGCCGACCGTGCACCCAGCGTGCGCGTACTGGAGCCCACGGCCAGCCTGGTGCTGGGCACGCCGGGGCAACGGCAGTGGGCACTGCGCTTCGAGGCCAGCGACGATTACGGTGTCGCGGCGCAGGCAACGCTGTCGATCACCACTACCCAGGGCAGCGGTGAGAACATCACCTTCGTGAAGCGCAGCGTCACGCTTGCCGGCAGCGGCGAAGCCACCGCGCGGCGTTTCGCCCACACCCTTGATCTGGCTGCGCTGGGCGCGCAGCCTGGCAACGATGTGATCGCCCAGCTGGAGGTACGCGACAATCATGCACCCACCCCGCAGACCGGGCGCAGCAGCAGCGTGATCCTGCGCCTGCCCAGCGCCGAAGTCGCGCTCGGTGCAGAGCTCGAGGGCCGCATCAAGAAGACCCTGCCTGCGTACTTCCGCAGCCAGCGGCAGATCATCATCGATGCCGAAGCGCTGATCCGGCAGCGACGCAGCCTGGCCGCCGAGGACTTCGTGAAGCGCAGCGATGCGATCGGTGTCGACCAGCGCATCCTGCGCCTGCGCTACGGCCAGTTCCTGGGCGAGGAAAGCGAAGGTGCGGCGAAGCCGCCGCCGACCAGCGACCTGCCCACCAGCGATGCGCCGACCGCAGACGGCCACAACGACGATCACGGACACGACCATGGCGCGCAGGCCGGCGCGCAAGACGACCATGGCCACGATCATGGCAGTACAGCCAACGCAGATATCCCGCCGGTGTTCGGCAGCGAGACCGACGTGCTTTCCGAATACGGGCACACCCATGACCACGCCGAGGCGACCACCCTGCTCGACCCGCAGACCCGCGCCACGTTGAAGGCCGCGCTGGACCAGATGTGGTCGGCCGAAGGCGAGCTGCGCCAGGGCCGCCCGGAGCAGGCGCTGCCATTTGCCTACAAGGCGCTGGGCTTCATCAAGCAGGTGCAGCAGGCCGAGCGCATCTACCTGGCCCGGGTCGGGCCGGAGCTGCCACCCATCGATGAAAGCCGCCGGCTGGGCGGTGATCGCGCCGGACTGGCCAGTCGTGAACTGCCGTTGGCCGCGCGAACCCCGCCGGACCCGGCCATCGTTGAAGCCTGGCAACGCCTCGGTGAAGACAACGGCGCACCGGATCTCGATGCGCTGGCGGCCTGGCAGCAGCGCAACGCCGCCTACCTGCCCGATGCACTCGATCTGGCTGCGGCCATCGAGCAGCTGCGCATCGAGCCCGACTGCGGCGACTGTCGCCAGCGCCTGCGCGCACAGTTGTGGCGGGCGCTGCAGCGTCCGCTGCCACAGGCGATGCGGCGCAGTGCCGCCGATGCGATGGGCCAGCGCTACCTCGACGCGCTGGAGGCGCAGCCATGAACGCCTCCGCTGTGAACCTGTGGATTGCACCGGCACTCGCCCTGATCGTGGTCATCGCCAGCGTGCGCCAGCTGCGTGCGGACACAGCGCACCCCGGCCGCCGGTGGGTCGTGATCGCACTGCAGATCGTCGTCGCCACGCTGCTGTATTTCTGCCTGGCGCCCCCCAACCGCCAGCAACCCGCAGGCGGGCTGGTCGTGCTTGGCGTCGATGCCGGCAAGGCCGGCGCACTCCCGGCCAGCGAAGGCCCGCTGTTGCTGTTGCCGGAAGCTGCCGATGTGCCCGGCGCACAGCGCGTACCCGACCTGGCCACCGCGCTGCGCCAGCATCCGGCCGCCACGCTGACGCTGGTCGGTGCGGGCCTGGTCGCACGTGACCGCGACGCGGTGCTGCCGCCGGATGTGCGTTGGCAGGCTGCACCGGAGCCGCGCGGCTGGATCGCGCTGCAGCCGCCGGCCGATGTCGCACCCGGTGCCCGCTTCGACGTGCAGGCACAGGCGCGTGGCGCGGCCAAGGCGAAGGCCGAACTGCTCGACCCGGCCGACAGCGTGGTCGATCGCACGGAGGTTGCCGACGACGGCCGCGTGCAGCTGAGTGGTATCGCCCGCGCCGAAGGCCGCAGCGTGTTCCAGCTGCGCCTGCTCGATGCCGACGGCCATGTGGTGGACAGCGTACCGGTGCCGCAGCAGACCCTGCCGTCGGCACCGCTGCGCCTGCTGGTGCGCGCCGGCGCGCCGGGTCCAGAGCTGAAGTACCTGCGGCGCTGGGCAGCCGATGCAGGCATCCGTGTGCAGGTGCAGGCGGATACCGGGGCCGGACTCAGCATCGGCGATGGCGCGGTGTCGATCAATGCAGCATCGCTCACGCGCAGCGATCTGTTGCTGCTGGACGAGCGCAGCCTGGCGGCATTGAGTGCGGGCCAGCTGGCCGCCGTGCGCCAGGCGCTGCGCGATGGACTGGGCGTGCTGGTGCGCAGTGCGGGCGCACCTTCGGCCAGCGCGCGGCAACGCCTTCGCGATCTGGGCCTGCCAGTGCAGGGTGATGGCAGCAGCCACCCCCTCGAACTTCCCGGCGATGGCGAAAGCGCGATCCTCGCCGCACGCCGTGGCCCGCTCGCCGCTGGCACATTGCCGACCGGCTACGGCGAAGAGGCCGACCGCAGCTCGCACAGTGCCGCGCTGCCTTCGCTGGAAGCACTGGCGTTGCAGGCGCCGGGCAGCAACGCGCTGCTGCACGATCGGGGCGGCCAGGCCGTCGGCGGCTGGCGCGCGGTCGGCAAGGGCCGCATCGGCCTGCTGCCGCTGACCGACAGCTGGCGCTGGGTGCTGGCAGGCCGTGATGACCGCCACGGCGAACTGTGGAGCGACGTGGTTGCCACGCTGGCACGCGCGCAGGGCAGCGGTGATGCGCTGTGGTCACCACAGCCCATCAGCTGGGCAGGCGAACGGCAGGCGCTGTGCGGCGTGCAGGCGCCGCTGCAGGCCTTCAACCCGCGTGGCGACAGCGTGCCGCTGATCGCCGATGATGCAACGTCGGCGCTGCGCTGCGCCGGCTGGTGGCCCCGTGAGGCAGGCTGGCAGCGCCTGCAGCATGGCGACAGCGTTGTCTGGCGCTATGTGTTCGACCCGAAGCACGCACCCGCACTGCATCGACAGGCGATGATCGATGCGACCACGCAGGCGTTGGCCTCCAGCACGTCGGCGAACGCGTCGGTGATGCAGCCCGTGCCGGGCTCACGCTGGCCGTGGTGGCTGGCGTTCGTGTTGTGCGCATCGCTGCTATGGTGGCTGGAACGGCGGCGCTGACCCGGGGTCGGATCCCTTTCGCCCGCGAAAGGGCTCTGACCCCCTCCGTCAGGCGTTCTTCAACGCGAGCCCGCGCGCCGGTACACGCCGTTGAAGCGCACGTTCATGCCACCGCATTCGCTGTTGTCGGCCACGATCAGCACCTCGCCCAGCGAATGCACGCGTACCTTGCAGGTATCCTCGACGAACTCGACGTCGGCACCGCGCGGCGCGGCGCGCGCTTCCACCTGGCCCATGTTCGGTCCGTAGGGACGCTGCTCCGGCGTGGGGTTGGCGGAGGGCCAGTAGGCGTCCCCCTCCACATGCAGTTGCCCACCCTGCACGGTGATGCGCAGGCCGTTGTCGCCGTCCTTCCAGTTGCCCGCCCAGTCCTGCAGCGACGGCACGGCCACCGGCAATGGCTGCAGCTTGCTGCGGTCCACCCAGCCGGCACTGCCACCCACCCTGTTCGGGAAGAACGCGCAGCGATAAGCGCCCAGGTCGCGCCCGGTCACCACCGTATCGCCGTTGACCACATAGCTGCGCTGTCGGCAGGCCGGCTCGCCCTTGGCCGGGCAGCCGTCCATGTCGCCAAGCAGGTACAGGCGCGGTGCATCGACCACCCGCGCCAGTGCAAACCGGCTCTGTTCGGACGGGAACGCGCCATTGCGGCAGGCGCCGTCATCGGCGATGCCGGAAGCGAAGGCGGAGGCCGGCAGCAACGCGGCCATCAGGCAGATCGAACGCAGGAACATGGCAGCACTATTGGTGGGGAAGCCGGCAGGATATACCGGCCTACTTCACCGGCGACGCATCACCCGCACCTTGCTCCTGGGAGAACCGCAGCGCACGCTGCTGCTGTTCGGCACTCAGCTCCGGCGGTGGCCGCGCCACCGCGGCCTGGATCTGCGAAGGCCCGCCGGTGAGTTTGTTGATCCCCTTGGCCGCCGCCATCACACCCTTGACCACGCCCATCATGATGTAGCCGCCGCCCATGCTCACCTGCTCCGGCGATGGCGGTTCGCTCCAGTCACGGCTGAAGCGGTTGTCGCCGAACTTCACCGGGTTCTTGAAGCGGTAAAGATCCAGCGGCTCCTCTTCCGGCTTGAGCGCACGCACTTCGCCGAGGGTGGTGACGTTGTCCTGCGGCAGAGCGGTGGAGATCGGTGCGGTGGTTGCCGCCGAAGCATCCACCGGGGGAACGGGCGCAGGATCGGGCACCGCCACCGGCGTGGCCTGCTGCGCCTGCGCGATGCCGGCCAGCAGCATGCCGGCCAAGAGGGCTCCCTGCGTTCCACGTCGTGCCACAGCCATCCACCTGTTGGTTGCGTCCAGCGCCCAAGGATACGGATGCCGGCTTCAGATTTCGTTGCTGCACTGGCAGCTGTTCAGCCAGGGGAGATGCGGCGACGCCACGGGACGCGGGCACTGAACGGTTCACGCCCTCCGTGTGCGGTGTCTCACATCCTGAGACGTGAGTGTGGTGCCATGTGACCCCTCGCAATCCGTCCCGGCTCCATCTTCCATGGCCTACGAACTCGCCAAGCGCACCGCCGATGCCGAGCAGAAGCTCGCCACGCGCGACGGCCTGCCCGCCCGCGACGGCGCCCTGCTCAGCGCGCGCCTGCAGCGCCGCTACCAGGACCGCATCACCGGCAGCTTTGCCATTCCCGGCCGCGAAGGCCGCTATGCGCCCATTCCCGATTCAGTTCCGCCTGCCCTGGCCGCCGCCCTGAAGGCGCGTGGCATCGAACAGCTCTACAGCCACCAGGCCGAAGCCTGGGAGGCCAGCCAGCGCGGCGAGCACGTGGCCATCGTCACCCCCACCGCCAGCGGCAAGTCGCTGTGCTACACCCTGCCGGTGGTCAGCGCGGCAATGCAGGACAAGGCCAAGGCGC
The DNA here is from genome assembly GCF_059369635.1 of Stenotrophomonas sp. YJH_SMC_58. Classification (NCBI taxonomy): domain Bacteria; kingdom Pseudomonadati; phylum Pseudomonadota; class Gammaproteobacteria; order Lysobacterales; family Lysobacteraceae; genus Stenotrophomonas; species Stenotrophomonas sp. YJH_SMC_58. The sequence goes on along the minus strand of NZ_JCAFSW010000007.1, from coordinate 148,597 downwards.
TGTACCTGTTCCCGACCAAGGCACTGGCCCAGGACCAGGTGGCCGAGCTGCTGGAACTCAACCGCGCCGGCGATCTGGGCGTAAAGGCCTTCACCTTCGATGGCGACACGCCCGGCGATGCACGACAGGCCATCCGCCTGCATGGCGACATCGTGGTGTCCAACCCGGACATGCTGCACCAGGCCATCCTGCCGCATCACACCAAGTGGGCGCAGTTCTTCGAGAACCTGCGCTACATCGTCATCGACGAAGTGCATACCTATCGCGGCGTGTTCGGCAGCCACGTCACCAACGTGCTGCGCCGGCTCAAGCGCATCTGCGCGTTCTACGGCGTGAAACCGCAGTTCATCCTGTGCTCGGCCACCATCGGCAACCCACAGGCGCATGCCGAGGCGCTGATCGAGGCCCCGGTGACTGCCATCACTGAATCCGGTGCGCCCAGCGGGCCGAAACAGGTGCTGCTGTGGAACCCGCCGGTGATCAATCCGGACCTGGGCCTGCGCGCCTCGGCGCGCTCACAGAGCAACCGCATCGCGCGCATCGCGATCAAGTCCGGGCTGAAGACCCTGGTGTTCGCGCAGACACGTTTGATGGTGGAAGTGCTGACCAAGTACCTGAAGGACATCTTCGACCACGACCCGCGCAAACCGCCGCGCATCCGCGCCTACCGCGGTGGCTACCTGCCCACCGAGCGGCGCGAGACCGAGCGCGCGATGCGTGCCGGCAACATCGACGGCATCGTCAGCACGTCGGCGCTGGAACTGGGCGTGGATATCGGCAGTCTGGACGTGGTCATCCTCAACGGCTACCCCGGCAGCGTGGCGGCCACCTGGCAGCGCTTCGGCCGCGCCGGCCGCCGCCAGCAACCCGCACTGGGAGTGATGGTGGCCAGCTCGCAGCCGCTGGACCAGTATGTGGTGCGCCACCCGGACTTCTTCGCCGAGGCCTCGCCCGAGCACGCGCGCATCGCGCCGGACCAGCCGCTGATCCTGTTCGACCATATCCGCTGCGCGGCCTTCGAGCTGCCGTTCCGGGTCGGCGATGGCTTCGGCCCGATCGATCCGGAGGTATTCCTGGAAGCGCTGGCAGAGACAGAAGTGATCCACCGCGAAGGCGAGCGCTGGGAATGGATCGCCGACAGCTATCCGGCCAACGCGGTCAGCCTGCGTGCGGTGGCCGACGGCAACTTCGTGGTGGTCGACCGCAGCGATGGCCGCCAGCAGATCATCGCCGAGGTCGATTACTCCGCCGCCGCGCTCACCCTGTACGAGGGCGCCATCCACATGGTGCAGTCCACCCCGTACCAGGTGGAGACGCTGGACTGGGAGGGGCGCAAGGCCTACGTCACCCGCACCCACGTGGACTACTACACCGACAGCATCGACTTCACCAAGCTCAAGGTGCTGGACCGTTTCGATGGCGGCGTGGCCGGCCGGGGCGATTCGCATCATGGCGAAGTGCACGTGGTGCGCCGCGTGGCCGGCTACAAGAAGATCCGCTATTACACCCACGAGAACATCGGCTACGGGCCGGTGAACCTGCCCGACCAGGAACTGCACACCACTGCGGTGTGGTGGCAGCTGCCGCAGGCGCTGCTGCTGCGCGCGTTCGCCAGCAAGCAGGATGCGCTGGATGGCTTTCTCGGCGCCGCGTATGCACTGCACATCGTCGCCACCGTGGCGGTGATGGCCGATGCGCGCGACCTGCAGAAGTCGGTGGGCAACGGCGATGGTTCCTGGTTCGCGATCGCCGACCAGAGCGGCCGCGGCCAGCTGCGCGGCAGCGAGGGCGATCCCGGTGGGGTGGAGCTGCTGCAGGAGTTCGTGCCGACCGTGTACCTGTACGACAACTTCCCCGGCGGCGTCGGCCTCAGCGAACCGCTGTGGCAGCGCCAGGCCGAACTGGTGCAGCGCGCGCGCGAACTGGTGCAGCGCTGCGACTGCAGGGCCGGCTGCCCGGCCTGCGTGGGCCCGGTGCTGGCCGCGCAGGAAGACGATGAGACTTCGCCGCGCGCGCTGGCGCTGCGTGTGCTCGACCTGTTCGATGCCGACGCCTGCCAGCACGTGCCCGACGTGGTGGTGACCACGCGCGACCCGATGGAGCTGCTGGCACCGTGAGCCTGAGCCTGGACAAGCTGCGCCTGCTGCGCCGGCAGGCCGGCGACCCGAAGGCGAGCACACCGGCCGCGCCGGACGTGCCCCCTGCACCACCGGCACCCGTGGCCGCGAACGATGCGCGGCAACCACCGGCCGAACGTTCGGTGTTCGCCTGGGTCGAACAGGAGATCCGCCACAAGCCGACCGGCGCTGCGGTTTCCACACCGGCACCCGCACCGCTGCGTCGGCCGGAAGTGGGCGGTCTGCATCGCCTGCTCGGCCTGCGTTCGCGCGGTGGAGCCGCGCCGGCGCGCGCCAGTGCACAGGATCGTCAGCTGCCCGGCGAGGAGATCGCGCCGGGCCTGTTCCTGATCGAATCGCTGCAGCCGCAACCAATCCCGACTGCGCCGCTGTCATTGGCCTTCGCCAAGCGCGAGGACCAGCACGTAGCTGCGCGCGACCTGCTGTTCTTTGATACCGAGACCACCGGCTTGGCCGGTGGCACCGGCACGCGTGCCTTCATGATCGGCGCGGCCGACTGGTACGTGTGCCCGCAGCGTGGCGCAGGCCTGCGCATCCGCCAATTGTTGATGTCCACCATGGCCGCCGAGGACGCGATGCTGGCCACCTTCGCCAGCTGGCTGCAGCCCTCCACCGTGTTCTGCAGCTACAACGGCCGCAGCTACGATGCGCCGCTGCTGAAGGCGCGCTACCGGCTGGCGCGCCAACGCGATCCGATCACCGCGCTGGACCATGTGGACCTGCTCTACCCCACCCGTCGCCGCTATCGCGGCACCTGGGAGAACTGCAGGCTGTCCACCATCGAGCGCCAGCTGCTGCGCGTGGTGCGCGAGGACGACCTGCCCGGCTCGGAAGCGCCCGGCGCATGGCTGCGCTTCCTGCGCGGCGGCGACGCGGTGAACCTGCGCCGGGTGGCCGACCACAACCACCAGGACGTGGTAACCCTGGCCCTGCTGCTGCAACGGCTGGTGCACGAGGAGCAGCGCGAGCGCGAGACGCTGGCGCTGGTCGCCAGGCAGGACGACTCGCGTTGACCGCAGCGCCCGCTTTTTCCCCGCGATTCACTCAGTCAAGAACTTCCGCAGTCGTCCAGCAAACCCACTGGGCGCGGGCACGTCGCTGCTGGACGAATCGACAGCGGCGGCCTTGATGCGCTCGGCAATGGCGAAGTGATCCAAGGTCGCTTCCAGGTTTGCGGCCCGTTCGTCTACGGCGACCAGCAGCCGTTCCAGGTCCTGCTGTGGGTCAGCATGGAACCAGTCGACGGTGAACTTCAGGGTCTGGCCAAACTGCTGCTCCAGGGGGGGCAACGCCAGGCTGCGCAACTGCATCAGTGCTCCACTGCGCGCAGCGTCACGCACCCACCACGACAGAAACTCCAGCGCCAGCAAGCCTGCCGGGCCGCCGTCCAGTTCAAACTCGATCCCAATCAGCACCTCATGCGACAGAGTACCTTCGCTACGCCGCAATACGGCCAGCGGTAGATCCGCGTAGGGCAATAGCGACAATTCGTCTACAGCCAGCTCCGACAAATCCTGCTTGGTCACCGAAGCGGTGCGCACGCCAGGAATGGACGAAACCGCATTGATCAGGCGTTGAACGCGCTCAACCATCGGACATGCGCCTTGAGTTGACTGGGTGCAAGACACTAACCGCTGCCCGCACAGGCATCAATCCGCTGCTCTTCGACGACTTCACACACTGTGGCGCTTGCCAGGCACGGATTCAGGCCGCGTTGACACCACTGACACGCGCAGCGGCGACACTGCCCCCTGTCCCTTCACCGGAGCCGTGCCCATGCGCCCTACCACCCTGTTGCTGCTGGCCAGCATCCTGCCGCTCGCGGCCTGCAGCCATGCCGGTGCCAACGGCACCGCCGATACCGGCAGCCTGCCGGCCAAAGTCTCCGATGGCCCGCACGAATGCCGCCCCGAGGCGCTGGAAGCGTTCACCGGCAAAACCGCCGACGAAGCCACGATCAAGAAGCTGGTGGCTGACAGCGGCGCGCGCGGTGCACGGGTAGTCAAACCCGGCATGGCGGTGACCATGGACTTCCGCCAGGACCGCGTGACCGTGCAGGTGAATGCGCAGAACCGCATCGAGCGCGCCAGCTGCGGTTGATGTTCCTTACCGATCCCGCTGGCACCGGGTATCCACCCGCGCCAGCGGGATAAGCTTCCAGCCACACTGCAAGGAGTGCTGTATGCCGAGGTTCCGCAACGGGAAACCGTATCGACGGTGGTTGGGCTGTCTGTTCGCCACTCTGCTGTGCGTGGCCGCCCCCCCGCTGGCGGCACAAGAGGGCCGGCCCCCATGGTCCGCCACCTGGTTCGCCGCCCAGCAGGACTACGGCGTTACCTTTCCGGACAACATCGTTCCCCCGCCCCCACCCGTCACCCTGGCCGACCAGACCGTACGCATGACCGTACGTCTTTCGCGCGGCGGAGAAACACTGCGCGTTCGCTTCTCCAATCGGTTCGGCAAGGCCCCGGTCACATTGGAGGACCTCCGTATTGCGCCAAGCATGGGCGCCGATGGTATCGTCCTCCACAAGCAGCGCTCATTGCGTTTCAGTGGTGCAGCACGCTTGACGCTCGCCCCCGGCGAAGAGCGCTGGAGTGATCGGATCAACCTGCATGTGGCTGACCAGACGGAACTGTCCGTCAGCCTGTACGTCATGGCACCGACGCCGGTGGTCACCACGCATTCGGTCGGCCTGCAGACCAACTACCGCGCGCCCGGCAACCAGGTCGGCGCGGCCCTGCTGCGCTTCGCCGACCCCATGCGGGCCTATTATTGGCTGGACGCCATTGACGTTGCCGGAAACCAGCCATCGGCGGTACCAGCAGCTGGCGGCAAGCCGGTGGTCATGGTCGCCTTCGGTGACTCGATCACCGATGGTGCCGGCTCTACAGTGGATCGCAATTTCCGCTGGCCCAACCTGCTTGATGACCGTGTCCGCAGTGCAGGCCTGCGCAAGGTCAGCGTAGTCAATGGCGGCATTGCCGGCAATCGCTGGCTGCATGATGGAGTCGGGCCAGCAGGCGTGTCGCGCTTCGGGCACGATGTGCTGGCGGTGTCCGGTGCCAGCCATGCCGTGCTGCTGCTGGGCATCAACGATATCGGCATCGGCCAGCTGCATCCGCCGCAGGCGGTGTCTGCAGCGCAGTTGATCGACGCCCTGCGCACGTCGGTGCAGCGAGCCCGGCAACGTGGGATCAGGGTGATGCTTGGAACGTTGCTGCCCTATGGAGGATCAGGCTACTTCGACGCCGCCGGAGAAACCAAGCGGCAAGCCGTGAACGATTGGATCAGGGCAGCACAGGGCGTCGATGGTGTCATCGACTTCGATCGCATCATGCGCGATCCACAGCGCCCGACCCATCTGCGTCCCAGCTATGACAGCGGGGATCATCTGCATCCCAGTGATGCCGGCTATGCAGCGATGGCGGACGCGTTCCCGATACGCTGGCTGCAGCACTGATTGCCCCAGGGTAGTGCCGGCCGCTTGCCGGCACCCCCCATTGCCGGCCAGCGGCCGGCACTACCGATCAGAGTCGGTCGGCCTTGCCACTGGCCAGTGCGCGCGCGATCACCTGCTGCGCCTGCTGCGATGCCTGCGCATGCACGCGTGCCTGGCGCTCGCCCAACGCGGCCTGTTGGCTGCCCAGCGCCGCCTGGCGGCTGGCCAGTTCAGACTGCTGGCTGGCCAGGCGCTGCATGGCGCGGGTGCGGCTGGCACGCGCGGTTTCGTTGTCCACTTCCTGCATCGCACGACGCGCCTCGGCGGCAGCCTCACGTGCGGCCTCACGTGCAACCGCCGCGTCGTTGGTCGCGCCCCGCGCCGCCTTCGCCGCTTCGGCCGCCGCTTCGCGGTTGATGTCATGCGCGGCCATCGCACTGCGCGCGGCCTCCGCTGCGGCCAGTGCCAGGCGGCGCGCCTCTTCACCCTGCAGACGCCCCATCTCACCCATCTGCTTGCCCAGGTCGCCCTGCTGGCGGCCCAGCGCACTCTGCTGGCGGCCCAGTTCGCTCTGCTGGCGACCAAGGTCCGCCGCACCGGCATAGGCGCGCTGCAGCGACTGGATCAACATCGGGTCGCGCACCACATAGCGCTTGTCGCCCTGGCGGAACCACAGCGCCGGGCCCTTGCCGAGCTGCCGGCGGGCCACCATCACGTCGTCCATGCCGCCGTTGGCGAAGGTCGAATCACCATCGACCAGCACGAAGGCCTCCCGGGGCGACTTGCCCAGATCGAGGCGACCGTAGGTCGTGATGGAGGAGGTGGTGGTCGTGCCGTCATGGTCCTCATCCATGCCAGCGGCATCGTCGACATCGGCCACATCGGCATCGTCAGGACCGGAGGGTTCTTCCATATCGGCCGGTTCTGCGGGCGGTGCGGGAGCCACCGGCTCGGCCGGAACGCGCGCGGCCGAGGCTGGTGCGGGCGGCGCTTCCGGGGCCTTCGGCGGCCGCGGCACAGCAACCTTCGGTGCGGCCGGAGGCGCAGGCGGTGCCGGCGGCACCGGCGCTGCGACCAGCCGCATCGGCGCCACGCCCACCACCACCACGACGGCGGTCAACGCCATCGCCAGCAGACGCGGGCAGGACCGGTGCGACTGCAGCGAAAGCAGGCGACGCTTGAGGCTGGTGGTGCTCGGTGCGGCACTGGCCACGCCCAGATGCGGCTGCGCTGCCACGCCCAGCTGCAGCAACAGGCGGCCATAGGCCTGGCGGCTGGCGCCATGCTGGCCGACCACGGCCGCATCCACTGCTTCCTCGCGGGCCTGGGCGTATTCGCGCACCGACAGGCGCAGCAGCGGGTGGAAGAAGAACAGGTGCTGGGCCAGCGCGGGCAGCAGGCCCCATTGCAGGTCACGGCGCTGCAGGTGCTGCAGTTCGTGGGTCAGTGCCAGGTCCAGCGCGTCACCCTGCAGGGCGTTGTCGCCGGCCGGCAGCAGCAGCACCGGGCGGAACGGCCCGACCAGCTGCGGCGAGTCCACCTGCGCGCTCATCCACAGCCGCGGCGCAGGGCGCACGCCGTGCGCGTCGGAGGCCAGCTGCAGGGCCTGCACCAGCGCCTCGTCCTCGCAGGGATACGCCGCAGCCAGCAGTGCGCGGCAGCGGCGCCACTCACCGAAGGTGCGCAGCGCCATCACCAGCACGCCGGACAGCCACAGCGCGGCCAGTGCGACCGCCCACCATGCAACTGCCGGTACATCGGCCGTGGGCAGCGGCATCGCGGCCAGCAACTGCGCAGAGGCCTCCGGGGCCAGCGGGTAGACGATGTCAGCGGCCACGTCGGTCGCGGTCATCGCCACCGCCTGCGGCGCCGGCAGCCAGGCCAACTGCAACGGCTGGCTCCAGAACAGGCCGAGCACGGCCTGCAGCGAGACCAGCCACCACAGGCGGCAGCGGGTCGCCGCCGACAGCGACGGCAGCGCGCGGCACAGGCCGTACACCAGCGCCACCAGCAGCACGGTCTGCAGGCTGGTCCAGCCCAACCGTTCCAGCATCGGAATCAGCATCGTGGTGTCCATGGCTCAGCCCTCGTGGCGACGCGATTGGAGTTGGGCGACCAGCGCTTCCAGCTCGGCCAGTTCGTTGTCGCTGACCTGCTGGCGCTGCGACAGGTAGGCCACGAACGGCGACACCGAGCCCTGCAGGGTGTTGTCGACGAACTGGGCCACGGCACCCTGCAGCACGCTCTGCGGGCCACGGGTGGCCTGGTAGCGGTAGACGCCGTCCTGCTGCCGGCGCTGAAGATACCCCTTCGCCCGCAGCCGCTCCATCATCGTCAGCACGGTGGAACGGGCCAGGCCGCGGGCCTCGCCGTAGCCACTGGCGACCTCGCCGACGCTGGCCGGCGCATGTTCATCGATGTACTGCAGCAGGGCCAGTTCCTGGTCCCCGATGGTCTTGCCACGCATGACACCACTCCCTTGACTACACGTGTCGTCACTGTCAGCTTGACGACAACTGTAGTCAACCCCCCGGAAGTCATGGGCCGACGAACGGTAGGCACCACCGAGCGCTTAAACCTTTGATCCGCCCGCTGCATCCGATCCGCAACGCCCCGCTGGAATTCCGCATGTCCCGCCCAATGCTCCGAGTCCTGCTCATGCTCATCAGTGCACTGCCCTTCGCCGCCGTCTCTGCCAGCCAGGACCAGGCCAACGACCAGACCCGCCGCCTGATCCGCCAGATCATGCTGGAGCAGCGCATCCCGGGATTGCAGATCGCGGTGGTCAAGGACGGGCAGACGGTGTTGTCCGAGGCCTACGGGCTGGCCAACGTGGAGAACGGTGTGCTTGCCTCGCGCGACACCCGCTTCCCGCTCAATTCGGCCACCAAGGCGTTCACCGGCGTGGCGGCCGCGCAACTGGCCCAGCAGGGGCAGCTGGATCTGGACGCACCGGCCTCGCGCTACCTGGATGGCCTTCCGCCAGCGTGGAGAGACGTACGCGTACACCAGCTGCTGGCGCATACCTCCGGCCTTCCCGACATCCTTGATGCGAAGGGACTGCTGGGCGGTGGCTCAGAAGCGCAGGCGTGGGCGGCCGTCACTGCGCAGCCGCTCGAAGCCGAACCCGGGCAGCGCTTCGCCTACAACCAGACCAACTACGTACTGCTGGCACGAATCATCGCGAAGCAATCCGGCATGCCCTACGAACGTTTCCTCGCCACCGGCCAGTTCAGCAGCGCGCGCATGGCCCGCACCACCTTCGGCGACAGCTACGACCTGATTCCCGATGCGGCGACGATGTACAGCCTGGCCCCGCGTGCCACCGACGCTGCGGATGCACCGTCCCGCCTGTCGCACTGGTTCTACGACATACCGCCTTCGCTGTGGGCCGGTGGCGGCATCCTCACCACCGCCGACGACACCGCGCGCTGGCTGGTCGCGCTGATCGAAGGCCGCCTGCTGCCGGAGACCGCCCTGCGGCGGATGTGGAGCGCAGAGCGCCTGGCGGATGGCCGTGCCGGCCCGTGGGCGGGGGGCTGGCCGGTACTGCGCGCATCGCCCGACCTTCAGGTGGCCGGTATCGGCGGTGCGCGCTCGGCGTTCGTGGTCTATCCCGAGCGCGGCGTGGCGGTGGTGGTGCTGACCAATCTTGTCGGTGCCAATCCGCAGCAGTTCATTCCACGCATTGCCGATTTCTATGCGCGCGATGCCTCAACGCCCAGTCACGAACGGGTCGCCCCTGCACGGCAATAACGGGCTGTCATCGCAGGGCCATAGCCCGGCCGGCACGGTCCTGGCCACTTCGAAGTGATCCTGGTTCCAGCGCAGGAAACCGCCGTGGATGGCATTGCCATGGTCGAAGCTGCGCGCATCGTCGGCTAATGGCTGCTCAGGGTCGGCTTCGGCCACCCAGCGCACCACCGGTACCTTGTCCAGCTGCGCGATGAAGGCGAACAGATCGCCCGCGCCCCTGTCCTGGTAAGCCGTCATCGTCACCGCATCAGGCAGCTCGGCCTGCGCCAGCAACGACGCGGTGACATCCTGCAGCGGTGCGGCTCCCTGTGCGATGTAGGCGCGCATGCCCGTGGTGGTTGCTGGGCAGTCCTGCAGCTGCACGAGATACCCGGTGGTACCGCCACTGCTGGAGAACGAGCGCATCCAGTAGCGGAAACGCGGACCGCTGCGATCGGTGACCATGAAATCCTGCTGGCCACCCTGCGCGGGAATGGAAAGCACCTGCGCATTGCCGGCACTCTCCACGTTGCACTTCAACTGCGCCAGCACCCGCCTGGCCGGTTCGGGCAGCACAGCGTAGCGGCCGCCGGGATGGGCGCTGCCGGAAGCTTCCGGCAATGCAGGCAATCCGCGTTCAGTGGGTCGTGCCTGCGCAGGCAAGGTCTCCGGTTTCGCCTCAGGCTTCGCTGCGCGTGCGACCGGCACGGTGTGCTCCCCGGCGGGTGCACATGCGCTGCACGCCAGCAGCAACACCCACGGCAAACCGGACATCAAGGGTAGACGGATCATCCTTCAACGTACTCCCATCGCGGGTGTTTCGTGCTGCTGTGCCGGCGCGGGCACGGGTGCACCCTGTTCGCGCGCTTGCTGCTGCAGCTGGCGCAGGCTGGTTTCCACCGCAGTCTCGCGCACCTCGGCTGCGTTGACGCCTGCGCGCACGGCCGCCGGGTCGCCCGGAGTGCCCTGCACCAGGAACAGTGTCTCACCCGCAGCGCGGCCGCCACTGGGATTGCTGGCCACGATCTGGTCGACCCGGGTGATGCCTGCGGCCTTCGCTTCGCGCAGCATCACCAGGCTGTAGTCATCGGCGTGCTCGGCGTAGCGCCCGCCCAAGGCCTGCAGGTGCGTGCTGATCTGCTGCTGCAGGGCGTGGTCGCGATGCTGCGGCTGCCGGGGATCGTCATTGGCCGCGAGCGGTGTGTCCTGTCCCAGCCCGCGCGCCTGGCCCGGCGCAACCGAGGTCAGCACATACTGCCAACGGTTCTGCCCGGGGGTGCCGCGTACCGTCGCCACGAAGTCGTCGTACTCACCGCCGCCGATGGTCTGGCAGCCCGCCGAATCGGTATTGGACCGGCTGCCACGATGGATCTTGAAGGTGTCGTTGAGGTCCTGCACGCCCTGGGTATCGCGCGCATCGAACCAGCCATCACCATTGCTGTCGCGCTCCACCCGTCCAGCGCGGGCGGTGATGGCCGCCTGCGAAGGGCGCAACGCGAACTCATCGGGATGGCCGTTGCGCGGATGCGTGGTCGCGCGCATCTCGGTGGTGCCTTCGCCCAACCGTCCAAGATCCTTGACCCGGTCGCCGTTGACGTCCTCGCCCTCGGTCTTGGTACGCGGCGCCACGTTGCCGAAGCCAGGGCTGCGTGGCGTGGTCTTGGCGTGTCCGTCGTACTGGGCGGTCGGTTCTGTCGTGGCCTGGTTGAACTCGCGCACATGGCCGTGGCCCTGCGCATCCTTCCACAGCACCACGATGCGGTCGTCGTAGACACCACGTCCTCGCGCCTCGGTGGTGCGGTTCTCGTCGCGCAGCCCCAGCACCACGCGATCCTGCGTGGCCATCGCATCGTTCGCGGCGGCGTTGCCGCGCTGGGCCACGATGCTGCCATACACGTCGTACTGCTGGGCCTGGCTCAGGCCCGCAGTCTCCGCGGCGTCGGGCATGCGCGGTGGGCGCGTCGCGTCGCTCAGGCGATCCAGCATCGGGTTGACCATGGCCGCGTCGGTGGCGGATACGCCACCGCTCTGTCGCAGCGCCTCAAGCTCGGTGGCGCCCCGCGCCGCGATGTAGCGATCCAGCGATTCCTGCACCACCGCACGCTGGCCGTTGTGCAGGGCCTCCAGGCGGGCGGCCGCGCCACGGGCATCGTTCTGCCGCAACAGGGCGACGACTTCATCGGCCGCTGCGCTGATATCCATCTCCGGCATGATCTTTCCCTGAACGTGATCGGTATGGGAGTCCAGCCTACCCCACCGCACCGGCGCAGCCGTTGACACACGCCACACGCCTGCGCGAAGCCCCGTTCAGCAGACGCCACGCCGTAGTGCTGTTCACCCTCGTGGCCCGCCCATCACCGGCAGGATCACCCCGCTGATGTAACTGGCACAGGCCGGCGAGGCCAGGAACACGTAGGCCGGCGACAGTTCCTCGGGCTGTGCAGGCCGGCCCATGTCGCTGTCCTTGCCAAATTCCGCCACGTCCTGCGCCGGCTTGTCGGCCGGGTTGAGCGGCGTCCATACCGGCCCCGGCGCCACGCAGTTGACCCGGATGCCGCGCGGCAGCAGCTGGCTGGCCAGCGATTTGGTGAACGCGTGGATCGCGCCCTTGGTCGCCGAGTAATCGATCAGCGCCTTGCTGCCGAAGATTCCCGTTTCCGAACCGGTGTTGATGATGCTGGCGCCCTCGCCCAGATGCGGCAGCACCGCGCGCGCCATCTGGACGTACCCGCCGATGTTGGTCTGCAGGGTCTCCTGCAGGTGCGCGTCTTCCAGGTCTTCCAGCCGCTCGCAGTGCAGCTGGAACGCGGCGTTGTTGACCAGGATATCGATGCCGCCGAAGGCCTTGGCCACCTGCTTCACCGCTTCGTCGCAGAAGCGCGGATCGCGCACGTCACCGGCGATCACCACGCAGCGACCGCCTTCGCGCTCCACGTGCTGGCGGGTGATGTCCGCGTCCTCGGCCTCGTCCAGGTGCAGCACGGCCACGTCGGCACCTTCGCGTGCGAACAGCACCGCCACCGCGCGGCCGATGCCGGAATCGCCACCGGTGACGATCGCACGCATGCCCTGCAGTTTGCCGCTGCCGGTGTAGTCGGGTGCAAGGAAACGCGGCGCCAGCTCCAGTTCGTGTTCGTGCCCGGGCTTGGCCAGCTGCTGCGCCGGCATCGCCTCCGGCTGGCGTCGTGCTCCGGCCTGGGTCGCGGTCTTCTTTGTTGCCTTCTTGGTTGCCTTCTTGGCCGCACGGGCGTCCCTGGCCTTCTCCTGGTCCTGCAGGCGCCGCTGCCGTGCCGCAACGCGGGCGGCGCGGGGATCGCTGGCGGCTGCCTTGCGGGTTGCAGTCTTCACCACGCGCGGGCGATCGGGGTCGGCGATGGTCCTGGTTGCAGTGCTGCCTTTGCGCACCTTGGGTGAGGCTTTGCGGCGGGCGGGGGTTTTCCTGGTGGTGGCCATGCAGGTCTCCTCGGGGGGGGGAATGGGATTGCCGGCCAGCGGCCGGCACTACCGGGCGCATGCGCCGCAGTACCGGGGGCGGCATCCGCCGCTCCTGCAGTGTCTCCACCCCTGCTGTTGGCGGCAGTGAGTGCGCCGTGTCCATGATGTGCACGGCATTCATTCCGCCACCACGTGCGCCGTCGCACCCTGCACGCAATCACACAAGGAACGCCTTCATGAAACACGCCATCGCCACCGCCGCCGTCTGCTTTGCCCTCGCCGCCTGCAGCAGCACACCGGTGGCCCAGGTACAGCCGATCGACGGTGTGATTTCCGGCCAGTGCCACAGCGACAGGGTGCGCGGCGCACTTGGCCTGGCCGCGTCGGACGCCACCGTCGCACGCGCACGGGTGGACAGCGACAGCCTGCACGTACGGGTGCTGCGCCACGACGGCCCGCGGGTGCCGCCGGCCAGCGAAGGCGGCGACCGCCTGACCATCGAAAAGGGCCGTACCAACAACATCACCGCGATCTACTGCGGCTGAGCCGGCGCGCCCTGCGCAGCACGCGCAGGGTCGCCTGTTCCCACTGGCGCGGCCCACGCAGGCCGGCCAGCGTGGCCAGTTCGCCGCGCTCCCAGCCGGCGAACACGCAGGGGTCGATATAGGCCTTGCGGCATACCGCCGGGGTATTGCCCAACAGCGACGCCACTTCGCACACCACCGCGCGCTGCGCCTGCGACAGTGCGCGCTGGCTGGCCGGTTCCGGCAGTTCGGTGGCGGCGAACGCCTGCACCGCCGCAACCGTCCCGCCCCAGGTGCGGAAATCCTTGGCAGTGAAGTCCTCGCCCATCACCTCGCGCAGGTAGTCGTTCACCGCGCCGGAGTCGACCGGCTGCAGCGCACCGTCGTCATCGCGGTACTGGAACAGGGCCTGCCCCGGCAGCTGCTGCAGGCGCCGCACCAGCAGCCCCAGCCTGCGGTCGCCCACGGTGACCTCCTGCAGCTGCCCGGACTTGCCACGGAAGCGCATGCGCACGCGGCCACCGCGCAGCAGCTCCAGATGCCGGTTTCGCAGTGTGGTCAGTCCGAACGAACGGTTCTGCTGCGCATAGGTCTCATTGCCGACCCGCACCAGCGTGTCCGCCAACAGTGCGACCACCATGGCCAGCACCTTCTCCTTCGGGAAACCGGGGCGCTTGAGATCCCGCGACAGCCGCCGCCGCAGCGTAGGCAACGCCTCGCCAAAGGCGATGATGCGGTCGAACTTGCCGGCATCGCGCTCCCGGGCCCAATCGGGGTGGTAACGGTACTGCTTGCGACCGCGCGCATCACGACCGGTGGCCTGCAGGTGGCCGTTGGCATGGGCGCAGATCCACACCGCGGTGTAGGCCGGTGGGATCGCCAGTGCGCGGATGCGTTGCAGGGTGGTGGCGTCGCGTATCGCGTGGCCATCAGCATCGCGGTAGCTGAAGCCCTTGCCGGCGCGGCGCCGGCTGATGCCCGGCTGGGTGTCGTCGACATAGCGCAGGCCGGCCGCGCGCGCTGCCTGTCGTTCGGGGGTGGAGGGAGTTGGCATGTCTCCAGTGTCGCCGTCGCCATGCCGCGATCCTGTCGATAACACAAGACAAACACGTGAGGGCCGGTTCGCCGCTATGCTCGGGTCTTCACAACCCCTTCCGGAGTCATGATGTCGTTCCCGATTCGCGCCCGTTCGCTCTCCGCCCTGTTGCTGCCGGCCGTGCTGGCCCTCACCGCCTGCCAGGCACCGGCGCTGGATGAACAGGATTCGGCCACCGCCCACGCCCAGCAGGCCGCCGAAGCAGCCAAGGCGCCGGCCGACGACGCCGGCAAGGCTACCGAGGCTCCGCCGGTCGGCACCTGCGATGCCAGCCAGGTACAGAGCCTGGTCGGCCAGGCCTACACCGATGCCCTCGGCAAGCAGGCACAGGAAGATGCAGGTGCCAGCCAGGTGCGCGTGCTCAAGCCCAATGATGTGGCCACGATGGAGTTCCTCGGCGACCGCCTGAACATCGAAGTGGACGACAAGGGCGCCGTCAGCGGCGTGCGTTGCGGCTGAGTCCCGCCCCGCGCCGGCACTGGGTTGCCGGCGCGTTCCGTTGCACCTGCAACCGTGTATTGCGGCGTTGCAGCAACCTGTGATCTAGTCGAGGCATCCGGTGGCCTCACGATGCGCTCCAGGGAATGAGCGGGGACGAGTGTCGCCGCCAACCCTATACGCATCGAGGTAGAGATGGCCCCCCGCAACCGCCAAGGGCTTTACGACCCGCGCTCCGAGCGCGATGCCTGTGGCTTTGGCATGGTCGCCCAGCTCGACGATCAACCATCGCGCCTGTTGGTTGATACCGCCATCGCCGCGCTTTCGCGCATGACCCACCGTGGCGGTGTCGCCGCCGATGGCCTGACCGGTGATGGCTGCGGCCTGCTGCTGCGCCGCCCCGATGCGTTCCTGAAACTGCTGGCGAGTGAGGCCGGCATTGCCGTCGCCGCGCGCTTCGCCGCCGGCCTGGTGTTCCTGCCGCACGACGCCGACGCGGCGCAGGCCTGCCGCGCGCAGCTGCAGGCGCAGGTGGAAGCGGTGGGCTGCAAGGTCGCCGGCTGGCGCGAGGTACCGACCGACGACAGCGTCTGCGGCCAACTGGCGCGCGACACGCTGCCGCGCATCGAGCAGGTGTTCGTCGATGCCGGGGTTGGCCAGGATGATGCCGGCTTCGCACTGGCGCTGTTCCTGGCCCGTCGCCGCAGCGAACAGCAACTGCGCGAACACGCCGACTTCTACGTCGCCACCCTCACCCCGGATGCGATCAGCTACAAGGGCATGGTGCTGCCGGACAAGCTCAGCCGCTTCTTCCCGGACCTGCAGCGCCGCGAGCTGGCCTCCAGCGCGATCGTGTTCCACCAGCGCTTCTCGACCAACACGCTGCCGCGCTGGCCGCTCGCCCACCCGTTCCGCATGCTCGCCCACAACGGCGAGATCAACACCATCGAAGGCAATCGCCGCTGGGCGCAGGCGCGCAGCAAGGTGTGGAAGACGCCGCGCTTTGACATCGCCGAATTCGACCCGGTGATCTCCATGCACGGCTCGGACTCGCAGAGCCTGGACAACATGCTGGAGCTGATGGTCGCCGGTGGCATGGAGCTGATCCAGGCGCTGCGCATCCTGGTGCCGCCGGCCACCCAGTCGCTGGAGTTCAAGGACCCGGACCTGGCCGCGTTCTACGAGTTCCACGGCCTGAACAGCGAGCCGTGGGATGGCCCGGCCGGCATCGTCGCCTGCGACAGCCGCTATGCGGTGTGTACGCTGGACCGCAACGGCCTGCGCCCGGCGCGCTGGATGCTGACCGCCGACCGCCACTTCCTGGTCGCCTCCGAGGCCGGCGTCTGGGAAGTGCCAACCGAGCGCGTGGTGCGCAAGGGCAAGCTCGGCCCCGGCGAGATGGTCGCCATCGACCTCAAGCGCGGCGACCTGCTCGACTCCGACGCGGTGGACCGCATCAACCGTGGCCGTGCGCCGTACAAGCAGTGGCTGCAGCAGGGCGTCACCTACCTGCAGACCGAGCTGATCGATCCCTCGCTGGTGGAGGAACCCTTCGACGAAGCCACCCTGCGCAGCTACCACAAGCTCTACCAGCTCAGCAGCGAGGAAGTGGAGCAGGTGCTGCGGCCGCTGGCCGAGACCGAGCAGGAAGCCACCGGCTCGATGGGCGACGACACGCCGATAGCCGTGCTGAGCCAGCGCAGCCGCCCGCTGTACGACTATTTCCGCCAGGCCTTCGCGCAGGTCACCAACCCGCCGATCGATCCGCTGCGCGAAGACTGCGCGATGTCCCTGTCCACCCAGCTCGGCAAGGAGACCAACATCTTCCATGCCGGCCCGGAGACGGTGAACCACGTCATCCTCAACTCGCCGGTGCTGAGCCAGCGCAAGCTGCGCCAGCTGCTGAAGATGGAGCAGTACGTGCAGGCCAACCGCCTACTCGACCTGTCCTACAGCGAGGACGAGGGCCTGCGCGCCGGCATCGAGCGCATCTGTGCCGAGGCCGAACAGGCCGCGCGCGATGGCATGGTGATGCTGCTGCTGTCCGACCGCTACCCGGTGGCCGGTCGGCCGATGGTGCATGCGCTGCTGGCCACCAGTGCCATCCATCACCACCTGTCGCGGCTGGGCCTGCGCTGCGACGTGAATCTCATCGTCGAGACCGGCACCGCGCGCGACCCGCACCACATGGCCTGCCTGCTCGGCTTCGGTGCCACCGCGGTATACCCGTACCTGGCCTACCAGACCCTGTTCGACCTGGGCCGCCGCGGCATCCTCAAGCTGAGCAAGGGCGGTGAGCAGTCGCAGATCGGCCGCCGCTACCGCAAGGGTGTCTACAAGGGCCTGTCGAAGATCATCTCGAAGATGGGCATCTGTACCGTGGCCAGCTACCGCGGCGCGCAGCTGTTCGAGATCATCGGCCTGGAACCGGAAGTGGTGGACCTGTGCTTCCCGGATACCGCCTCGCGCATCGGTGGTGCTGGCTTCGCGCGCCTGGATGCCGACGCACGCGAGCTGTGCGTGCAGGCCTGGGACGCGCAGCAGGACGTGGACGTGGGCGGCCTGCTGAAGTACGTGCACGGCGGCGAGTACCACATGTACAACCCGGACGTGGTCACCACCCTGCAGCGCGCGGCGCGCAGCGGTGACCCGCGTGCCTGGCAGCAGTACTGCGATGCCGTGCACGCACGGCCGCCGTCGGCGCTGCGCGACCTGCTGGAACTGGTGCCGGCGGCCACGCCGGCACCGCTGGACGAGGTGGCTCCGGCCAGTACCCTGTTCCCGCGCTTCGATACCGCGGCGATCAGCCTGGGCGCACTGTCGCCGGAAGCACATGAAGCATTGGCCATTGCCATGAACCGCCTCGGCGGCCGCAGCAATTCCGGCGAAGGCGGTGAGGATCCCGCCCGCTATGGCACCGCAAAGCGCAGCAAGATCAAGCAGGTGGCCTCCGGCCGCTTCGGCGTCACCGCCGAATACCTGGTCAACGCCGAAGTGCTGCAGATCAAGGTCGCGCAGGGCGCCAAGCCCGGCGAGGGCGGCCAGCTGCCGGGCCACAAGGTGAACGAACTGATCGCGCGCCTGCGCTATGCCCGGCCCGGGATCGGCCTGATCTCGCCGCCGCCACACCACGACATCTATTCGATCGAAGACCTGGCGCAGCTGATCTACGACCTCAAGCAGGTCAACCCGACCGCGCTGGTGTCGGTGAAGCTGGTCAGCCATGCCGGCGTGGGTACGATCGCCGCCGGCGTGGTCAAGGCCGGTGCCGACCTGATCACCATCTCTGGCCACGACGGCGGGACCGGTGCTTCGCCGGTCAGCTCGATCCGCTACGCCGGCGTGCCGTGGGAACTGGGCGTGGCCGAAGCGCACCAGGCGCTGCTGGCCAACGACCTGCGCGGGCGCACCCTGCTGCAGACCGATGGTGGCCTGAAGACCGGCCTGGACGTGGTCAAGGCCGCGCTGCTGGGCGCGGACAGCTTCGGCTTCGGCACCGCGCCGATGATCGTGCTGGGCTGCAAGTACCTGCGCATCTGCCACCTCAACAACTGCGCCACCGGCGTGGCCACCCAGGACGAGCGCCTGCGCGAGAACCACTTCACCGGCCAGCCCGAACGCGTGGAGAACTTCTTCCGCCTGCTGGCCGAGGAAGTGCGCGGCTGGCTGGCGTACCTGGGTGCACGTTCGCTGGAAGAGATCGTCGGCCGTACCGACCTGTTGCGGCAGATCGAGGCTGCGCCGCGTGACGGCGTGCGCGTGGACCTGTCGCGCCTGCTGGCCGATGCCCGTTACGAGGGCAGCCACTGCGCCGCCCAGCGCCTGTACGAATCGCCGGACAGCCTGGCCACGCAGATGGATGGCCTGCTGGCGCCGGCCATCGAGCACAAGCGCGGCGGCGAGCATCGCTTCCTGATCCACAACACCGACCGCAGCATCGGCACCCGACTGGCCGGTGCGGTGGCGCGCGCGCACGGCAACCAGGGCATGGCCGAGGCGCCGCTGGAACTGCGCTTCCGTGGCAGCGCCGGGCAGAGCTTCGGCGCGTTCAACGTGGGCGGCCTACATCTGGAAGTGGAAGGCGAAGCCAACGACTACGTCGGCAAGGGCATGGCCGGCGGCCGTCTGGTGGTGCGCCCGCCGCGTGGCGCGCGCTTCGAAGCGCGCAGCACCGCGATCATCGGCAACACCTGCCTGTACGGCGCCACCGGCGGCGAGCTGTTCGCCGCTGGCCGCGCCGGCGAGCGTTTCGCGGTACGCAATTCCGGCGCGCTGGCGGTGGTGGAAGGTGCCGGTGACCACTGCTGCGAGTACATGACCGATGGCGTGGTGCTGGTACTGGGCAAGGTCGGCCTGAACTTCGGTGCCGGCTTCACCGGTGGCCTGGCCTACGTGCTGGACGTCGACCGCGATTTCGTCGACCGCTACAACCACGAGCTGATCGACATCCATCGCGTCTCCGCCGAGGGCTTCGAGAACTACCGCCAGCACCTGCACCGCCTGATCGGCCGCCACCGCGAGCTGACCGGCAGCATCTGGGCGCAGCAGATCCTGGACGAGTTCCGCGATTACATCGGCAAGTTCTGGCTGGTCAAACCGAAGGCCGCCAGCATCGAGTCGCTGACCGAAACCCTGCGACGCGCCGCGTAACGGTAGTGCCGGCCGCTGGCCGGCAACCCAGGACCACGTAGTGCCGGCCGCTGGCCGGCAACCGCAAAACACCACAGAGCCCGCCATGAGCCGCAAGCACGCCTTCCAGTTCCTCGACCTGCCCCGCACCATGCCGCAGCGCATTCCGGTGGAACTGCGCACGTCCGGCGACTGGGGTGAGTTGTACGGCAAGTTCGGTAAGGAAGATGCCCAGTACCAGGCTGGTCGCTGCCTGGACTGCGGCAACCCCTACTGCAGCTGGAAGTGCCCGGTGCACAACGCCATTCCACAGTGGCTGCAGCTGGTGCAGGAAAACCGCATCCACGAAGCGGCCACGCTGTGCCACAGCACCAACCCGCTGCCGGAAGTGTGCGGCCGGGTCTGCCCGCAGGACCGGCTGTGCGAAGGCAGCTGCACACTGGAGGAATTCGGCGCAGTCACCATCGGCGCGGTCGAGAAGTACATCGTTGATACCGCGCTGGCCACGGGCTGGCGCCCGGACCTGGGCGCGGTGCAGCCGACCGGCCACAGCGTGGCGGTGATCGGCGCCGGCCCGGCCGGGCTGGCCTGTGCCGACCGTCTGGCGCGCGCCGGCATTGCCGCCGTGGTCTACGACCGCTACGAGCAGATCGGCGGCCTGCTGCAGTTCGGCATTCCCAGCTTCAAGCTGGACAAGGATGTGATCCACCGCCGCCGCGAAGTGCTCGAGGGCATGGGCGTGCAGTTCCGCCTCGGTGTGGAGATCGGCCGTGACCTCAGCGTGCAGCAGCTGCTGGACAGCCACGATGCGGTGTTCGTCGGTACCGGTGCCTACCGCTATACCGACGGTGGCCTCGACGGCCAGGACCTGAAGGGCGTGCTGCCGGCACTGCCGTTCCTGGTGCAGAACAGCCGCATCGTCGGCGGCGATGATCCGAAGGGCCGGCCGATTGCCGGCTGGGAAGACACCATTGCCCTGCCCGACCTCAACGGCAAGCGCGTGGTGGTGCTGGGCGGCGGTGATACCGGCATGGACTGCGTGCGCAGCGCGGTGCGGCTGGGCGCGGCCAAGGTCACCTGTGCCTACCGCCGCGACGAAGCCAACATGCCCGGCAGCGCGCGCGAAGTGGCCAATGCGCGCGAGGAAGGCGTGCGCTTCCTGTTCAACCGCCAGCCGCTGTCGATCGAAGCCGGCGCCGACGATGAGGTGATCGGCGTGACCGTGGTCGAAACCCGGCTGGGTGAGCCCGATGCCAATGGCCGCCAGAATGCGGTGCCGATCGACGGCAGCGAATCGCTGCTGGAGGCCGATGTGGTGATCATCGCCTTCGGCTTCTCGCCAACCGTGCCGGCGTGGCTGGCCGAGCACGGCGTGGAAGGCCGGTCCAACGGCCGCATCGTGGCTGGCGGCAAGGACCGCCTGCCATTCCAGACCGCGCACCCGCGCCTGTTCGCCGGCGGTGACGCAGTGCGTGGCGCCGACCTGGTGGTGACCGCCGTGGCCGAAGGCCGCGACGCCGCCGCCAGCATCATCCGCCTACTGGCGCACTGATTCCGGCGCCAGCAGCACGGCCAGCAAGCCCCGCAGTTCCTGCGCCGCCACCGGCTTGGCCAGGAAATGATCGATGCCCGCTTCGCGGCAGGCCTCGCGGGTGCGATCCAGCGCGCTGGCCGTGAGCGCGATGATCGGGACCTGCGCGCGAACCGCGCAGGCGTCGGCGCGGATGGCCCGTGCCAAGGCAAAGCCATCCATGTGCGGCATGTGGCAGTCGGTGATGACCAGGTCGAACGCCCGCGCCTGCCAGGCCTCGAAGGCCTGGCGACCATCGGTGCAGGCGTGCACCTGCAGACCCAGATCATGCAGGCGCTGCTCCAGCAGGTGCAGGTTGGTGGGGTGATCTTCAGCTACCAGCACCCGGGCCGACGACAGTGGCCGCGCCGCCTCTGCCGGAAGCGGCAATGCCTCGGCAGGCAACTCACAGGCGTCCAGATCCAGTTCCAGCCACACGGTGGTGCCCTTGCCTGGCGCGCTGCGCAGGCACAGTTCTGCTTCCATCGATGCAGCCAGTTCACGGCAGATCGCCAGGCCCAGGCCGCTGCCGCCGAAACGGCGCGTTGTCGATGCCTCGGCCTGGGTATAGGCAGCGAACACCGCCTGTTGCCGTTCCGGGCTGATGCCCACCCCGCTGTCACTGACCTGCAGGCGAAGACGTTGGCCGCGATCGTGCTGCTGCAGCACCTGCACCTGCAGATCCACGCCGCCATGCTCGGTGAACTTGAGCGCGTTGCCGGCAA
Source organism: Stenotrophomonas sp. YJH_SMC_58 (assembly GCF_059369635.1). Lineage (NCBI taxonomy): Bacteria > Pseudomonadati > Pseudomonadota > Gammaproteobacteria > Lysobacterales > Lysobacteraceae > Stenotrophomonas > Stenotrophomonas sp. YJH_SMC_58. The sequence continues at coordinate 126,865 of NZ_JCAFSW010000007.1, read as the reverse complement.
GGTTGAACAGGATCTGGCGCAGGCGCAGGCCGTCGGCCAGCGATCCGGCCTGCAATTCCGGATCAAGTTGGATCCGCAGATGCAGGCCCCGGCTGGCCGCCACCGGCATCAGCAACTGCTGCACCGCGCGCACCAGTGCCGCCAAGCTCGTGGGTCGCAGCTGCAGCGGCAGTGCCTGCAGCCGTTGGCTGTGCAGCACGTCGTCCAGGATCTGCCGCAGCATCTGGGCAGCATCACCCACGGTCACCAGGACCTGTTGCTGGCGATGATCCAGATCGCTGTCCTCCAACCGCTCGAGCATGCCCAGCAGGGTGCTCATCGGCGTACGGATCTCGTGGCTCATGGTTGCCAGGAAGTGGGCCTTGGCCAGCGCTGCCTGCTCGGCCGCACGGCGCGCCTCGGCCAGCGCATGGGTGCGCGCCTGCACTCCGCTTACGTCGATCCAGTAGCCACTCCACTCGACGTCGCCGCTGTCCAGGGACAGCGGCCGTCCATGCGAGTGGACCCAGCGCCAGCCTAGTGGCGAGCGCGTGCGGAAGGTGACATCGATCGGGCCCCGCGCCAGGGCAGCGGCGTCGACGGTGTCCATCAGCCGCGAGCGATCATCGGGATGAACCGCTGCCAGCAGGCGCTGATGATCGATCAGGGCGGTTTCCACGCTGATTCCGAACAACGCCTGCACGTCGCCTGCGATCTGGGAAAAGCTGTAGTGGCCGGTGGCAGAGCGACGCGCCTGATAGACCACCGCTGGCAGGTTCGAGGTCACCTCCTGCAGGCGTTGCGCAGCCACGCGGCGACGCTCGCTCTCGCGATGCACGCGCCAATAGCCGAAGGCGTACACCAGCATGAGCGCCAGCAGGGTCAGCGAGGCCGGCACCAGCCAGCGCAGGGGGGACGCAGGGGGCGGGTGTCGCGGCTGGTTCGGCAGCCAGGCCGTGCGGATCGCCTCGCGTTCGTTCGCGGTCAGCTGCGACACGGCCCGCTCGAACACCGGGATGACGTCGGCGCAGGCGGGCACGGTGGCCAGCACCGGCGCGTCGTCGATTCCGGCCGGCGCAGCGATTACCAGCGGCTCGCCCCGATAGTGGCGCAACGCGGCCTCGACCTCTCCAAGATTGGCGACCACGGCATCGACCAGGCCCGTGCCCAGCAGTGACAGGGCGTCGTCGATGGGGGCGGGGGGCAACAGCTGCACGCCAGATGCCTGTTCGGTCAGCGCCCCGACCAGCGACAGCGGGTCGGGACTGGCCACGGTGCCTCCGCGCAACGCCTCCAGACCCAGCACCGGCGATGCATCCCGGCGCCGCACGATGACCTGTGGCAGCTGCACGTAGGGCGCACTGGCCACCCACCCCGTCGGCAACTGCGAGCGCGACCAGCCCAGCAGTGCCTGGACGTCGGGCGGCACCGTTCCCTCCGCGATGGCGGCGGTTGGCAATGGCTGCATCTGCAGTGGTCGCTGCGCGCCCAGCAGCTTCAGGTACTGCGCGCTGAGCCCGCGCGGCTGGCCCTGCTCGCTGGAGGACAACGGCGCGCGGTCGGCGGGCCAGGCAATGCGCAGCGGCGTCCTGCAATCCGCAGCGGCGGCCAGGGCAGGCAACAGCAGGCCGGCCACGACCGCGGTGGCGGCACGCAGGCCAGCGGCGTTCACGATGGGCATCCTCTTCTGGCGGGCGGAATGAACGGCCGCGCAGCGGTACCGCTGCCTCTTACGCTAGCGGCGCGTGGACGGGGCGCAATGAAGAAAGTTGTAGAAACGCCAAGATAGGTGAATGGCGACATACACTGCCGCTTTCACCCGTCTCTGCGGAGCATTCGATGCGCATCGGCCTGGCTGCCAACCGTCTCCATCACCACGACGCGCGCGCCGCCCTGTTCCGCTGGCTGCGCGTCAGCGAACCCGGCCTGCGCGAGCTGGGCGTGTCGCTGCACGCGGTCGGCCGCACCCATGACGCGATACAGCGTCAGGGCTTCCTGACCGGATACGCGGGCCTGCATCGCTACCCCTACGGTCGCGAGGGTGGCTTGATGAAGCTGGTGGCCGAGGTGGTTGGCATGGGGCCGGATCGGACACTGGATGGCGCGGTCTACCTGATCGATCCGGTCGATCCATCCTCGGTGTTTCCGGAAGCCACGGCGCTGAAGCGGCAGTGCGTGATCCACGGCAAGCCTTTCATTTCCACCGTGGCCACCGCGCGCGACTGGATCGAGGTGGAACGCATCCATGCCGGACTGGTTGCCGATGCTGGCGCCGACGACCTGCATGCGTTCGAAGGACAGACGCTGGCGCTGATCGCGCACGACGCGATGAAGCCGGCGATGCTGGCCTTCGCCGATGAGCACTTCGATGTGCTGGCGCGGTTCGGTGAGCGGGTGGCAACCGGAACCACCGGCCAGCGCTTGAACGAGCTGGCGTGGAGCCGTGGCTGGCCCAGCGATACGCCCTGGGTGACGCGCTACCAGAGCGGCCCGATGGGCGGCGATGCGCAGATTGCCGACCGGGTACTGGAAGGGCGCTGCCAGCGCGCGATCTTCTTCGAGGATCCGCACGTGGCGCGCCAGCATGAGGCGGATATCCAGCTGCTGGAGCGCGCGGTGACGACGGTGACCGACCAGGCGGTGTGCATTACGGCGCCGCGGGTGGCGGCGCGCTGGGCGGCGGCGGCGGCGTTGCGGGCGAGGTGAGGATTTCGGCCAACGGCTGAGTCCCTCGTGGTGGGTGGCATCCGAAGGCAAAGCCGTGCTTGGCCGGGCGGGGAATGCTCATCCTCTGCGCAGACCCTGTGCAGCGTCGAGCCTGCCCGACTGCCCGGCCCACTCTCTGGAGGAAAGCCCTTTCTGTTGAAGGGGCGCGCCGAAGGCGGGGGTAGAGGAAGAATGCGTGGGCAACTGCTGTAGCGCTGGCGCTACAGCAGTTGCCGCAGCATCGCCTTCAGTCGGCGCCCTTCGAGCTGGAAGTAATCGCGCTGTTCGCGCCAGGCGGGGAAGCGTTGTTCCACTTCGTGCCAGAACGCGGGCGAGTGGTTGGGCTGGATCAGGTGGCAGAGCTCGTGCACCAGCACATACTCGAACGCTTCCGAACGACCGAGCACGAGGGCCAGGTCCAGTGCCATGCTGCCATCGGGGGCGAGCGAGCCCCATTGCGAGGACATCACCTTCAATCGCAGGCGGCTGGGTGCGCGCGGCAGTGTGGGCAGGTACTTCGGCAGCCAGCGGCCGACGTCGGCGCGGGTCTGTGCTTCGTAGAACTCGCGCAGCAGGCGACGCAGGGTGGCGTCACCACCACGTGTCGGCCACTGCACGCAGGCGCCGTGTGCGTCGATCTCCAGGCGCGCGTAGCGGCCTTCCTGCCAGCGCAGCGGCAACAGTTCGCCGCGCAGGGGCAGCACGCCGTCTTCGCCCGGCTGCAGCGGTGCCGGCAGGTCCTGGCCCTGGTACTGGCGCAGCTGCAGTGCCAGCCAGTCGCGGTGCTGTTCCAGGAAGCGTTCGCCCATCACCAGGCTTGCGCGCGGCGGCAGGGTCAGGCGTGCACCGCGTTCGTCCACGCTCAGCTTGATCCGGCGCGCACGCGGATCACGCACGCGCAGTACCTCGATCTCGGCATCCTCCAGGCGCAGGCGAACAGTGTCGCGCTGTACGGTGGCGGGCGGGGTCGGGCTGATCAGGCGGCGCAGCAGACGGCTCATGCGCCCAGCATAGCGCCGCTTCGGGCCGCCGGATGACCGGCGGCCGTCGGGCTGCCTGTTCAGTCAGCCTTGCTGAGCTTGAAGGCTTCTTCCAGCAGCAGGAACAGACGGCGGATCTCGGCGCTCTGCAGGGCGAAGCGGGCGTCGAACTCGGCGCGGCGGCCGTCTTCGTCGGCATGCTCCAGCTGGTCCAGGGCACCGTCGAGGAACTTCAGCTTGCGCACGATCAGGTCGTCGCCGATGACGAAGGACAGGTTGTCTTCGAAGATCAGCGCCAGCTTGGTCACCTGCTTGCCGGCGTCCAGGTGCTTGTCGATCTCGTCGCAGCGCAGTTCCTGGTGCTGGCACTTGACCACCGCGCCGCCTTCCACCGGGTCCTTCATCTCGCACTCTTCGCCCAGGCTCAACCCGGTCGGCAGCGGCTCGCCGGCGATCCAGCCGGTCAGGATCGAACGCGGCGCGACTTCGGCGTTCAGCGGCATCGCCGGGAAGCTGCCGAGCAGGCCGCGGATGTCGGACATGAAGTACTCGCCGGTCTTGCGGCTGGAGGTATCCACCGCCACGTAACCGTGCTGCAGGTCGATGAAGGCGTCGTTGCGCGAGGACTTCACGAAGGCGCGCGGCAGCAGTTCATGCAGCAGGTCGTCCTTCATCCGCTTGCGCTCGCGGCCACCCGGGCGGCGGCCTTCCTTCTCCTCGATCTCCTCCAGCTTGCGCTCGAGCAGGTCGTTGACCACCGCCGCCGGCAGGATCTTGTCCTCGCCGCCCACGGTCAGCCACAGGTGTTCGGCGATGCGGTGGGAGAGCAGTTCCTTCTCCTCGCGGCCGAACGGCGAGATGAAGCCGCGCGAATTCATTTCCAGTGCGCCGACCGGCTTCAGCAGGGCGTGCGGCAGCAGCGTGTCGACTTCGGAAAAATCGGTGGTGGTCGGGAAACGGAAGAACGTCAGGTTGCGAAAGAACATGGAATTCCGGATGGCAAAGAGGAAGGGCGACCGACCTTAAACGGTGGGCGTCTCGGGATCTGCGTCGGCGTCGGCCGTGGAACCGGCCAGCCAGGCATGGGCGTCAGGCAGCGGCGCGTCGTCGCGACGGCCCAGCGCCATGAAGTCGAACAGGGTGGTGTCGGCCAGCTGCGAGGGCCGGACTTCGCCCATGGCGCGCGCGATCTGCTCGATGCGGCCCGGGTGGTCCTTCTCCCACTGCTTCAGCATCAGGCCGACCTGGCGGCGCTGCAGGTTCTCCTGGCTGCCGCACAGGTTGCAGGGAATGATCGGGAACTGGCGTGCCTGCGCGTAGTCGACGATGTCGCTCTCGCGCACGTAGGCCAGCGGCCGGATCACCACATGCTTGCCGTCATCGCTGCGCAGCTTCGGCGGCATGCCCGACAGCTTGGCGTGGTGGAACAGGTTCATGAAGAACGTGGCCACCATGTCGTCGCGGTGGTGGCCCAGCGCGATCTTGGTGAAGCCGTGGGTCTCGGCGTAGTTGTACAGCGCACCACGACGCAGGCGCGAGCACAGCGAACACATGGTCTTGCCTTCCGGGATGACCCGGCTGACCACCGAATATGTGTCCTGCTCGATGATGTGGTACGGCACGCCCAGCCCGGCCAGGTACTCCGGCAGCACGTGCTCGGGGAAGTCCGGCTGCTTCTGGTCCAGGTTCACCGCCACCAGCTCGAACGGCACCGGCGCCTTCTTCTGCAGCTGCAGCAGCACGTCCAGCAGGGTGTAGCTGTCCTTGCCGCCGGACAGGCAGACCATCACCTTGTCGCCGGCCTCGATCATGCCGAAGTCGGCAATCGCCTCGCCGACCTGGCGGCGCAGGCGCTTGGCCAGCTTGTGCTGCTCGCGCTCGGCCACGCGCGGATCGCGGGCGGCGCGCGGCTGGGGATCGGGGAGGGAAATCACGGCACTCATGGGCTCCATTCTAACGGCTCGGAGCGGCCACGGCCGGGGGTCGGGATTCCCCTCTCCCGGCGGTCATCATCGCTGTGTATCCTCGAAGCCGTGGATACCTACGACCCCGCCGAGATTGTCGAACGCCTCGCCGCCCTGCGCGCCGAGCACCGCCTGCTGGATGAACAGATCACCCGCATGGCCGCCAACGGCGAGGATGAACTGGAATCCAAGCGCCTGAAGCGGCGCAAGCTGCAGTTGAAGGACTGCATTGCCAGGCTGGAAAGCCTGCAGATTCCCGACGAACCGGCCTAAAGACCGTCCTGGTGGGTGCCAACCCTGGTTGGCACGGCTGGGAGGTGTGGACCAAGGTCCACACCCGCCGCATGGCCCGGCGCTGCCTTCAATCCTGCGGCGCCGGCTCGTCCGGGCGTGCCGCTTCCGGGCTGACCCGTTCGATGGTGTGGCGCAGTTCGCGGCCAAGGATGAACTTGGCGTCCTTGGCCCAGGCATCCAGGCGCTCGTCGAACAGCAGCTTGCTGTTCTCGTCCGGCCACACCAGGCGCAGTTCGCGCAGCTTCTGGATGAAGCCGCGGAACAGGGTGCGGTCGAAGAACTCCGGCGCGGCCGGTGCATAGAGCAGGCTCAGACGCTGCGCCGCCTGCTGGCACAGGCTTTCCAGCTCGGCCGCGCCCAGCACGCCCGGGCCGTTCTTCACCAGCACCGAAATGGCGATGTAGTAGCGCTCGAACGCCTGCTGCAGCGAGTGGCCGATCGCACGCAGGCGGAACACCTCGTCGGTCTGCCCGGTGTTGCGCGCCAGGATGCCGCCGTCGTCATCATTGACGTTCTGCAGCAGGCCCTCACGCACGAACACGTTGATGGTCTGGTCGATGCGCTGTGCGAATTCGTCCTCGCTCCACGGCAGGAACAGCTCGGCCTGCAGGAATGGGTACACCGTGCGGCCCAGCTGGACCAGGCCGGTACGGCTCATGCGGCGGTTGTTCTGGAAGCAGCAGGCCACCCACGACGAGGCGGTGAACAGGTGCAGCACGTTGTTGCGGAAGTAGCTGAGCAGCACCGCGGTATCGCCGCTGACGCTGAGCACGTCGCCCAGCGGGTGCTTGATGCGGGTGAGGACGTTGATTTCCTCGGCGTGGGCGATGATCCGCTCCGGCGAGTGCGGGGTCACCGTCACCCGGTCCGAATACGGCATCTCGACCAGCAGCGTCTTGCACAGCTCGATCTGCGCGATCAGGTCGGCCTCGCCCATCGCGTGCTTCGGCGTGGACAGCAGCGCCAGCGCCAGCAGGTTGATCGGATTGACGTCGGCGGCGCCGTTGATGCGCACCTGGATGCGTTCGGCCAGCGTGTCCACCGTGGTCGACAGCCACGCCGGTTTCTCGTCCTCGGAGACCGCCTCGCCCTTCCACTCCGGCGCCTTCTCGGCCAGTACGTCGTTCAGTGCGATCGGTTCGCCGAAGTTCACCACCACCTGGCCGTAGTTCTGCTTGAGCACCTTGGGGATGCCCCACAGCAGCGACCAGATCGATTCCTTTTCCTTCGGCCGGCCGGACAGTTCGTCCAGGTAGCTGCCGCCTTCCATCAGCTTCTCGTAGCCGATGTAGATGGGCTGGAACAGCACCGGCTTGCGCGGCTGGCGCAGGAACGCACGCAGCGTCATCGAGATCATGCCGCCCTTGGGCTGCAGCAGTCGGCCGGTACGCGAGCGGCCGCCTTCGACGAAGTACTCCAGCGAGTAGCCGCCAGCCACCAGCTGCGCGACATACTCACTGAGCACGGCCGAGTACAGCGCGTTGCCACGGATCGAGCGGCGGATGAAGAACGCACCGCCCTTTCGCAGCAGGGTACCGACCACCGGCAGGTTCAGGTTGATGCCCGCCACGATGTGCGGCGGCACGATGCCACGGTCGTACAGCAGGTAGGACAGCAGCAGGTAGTCCATGTGGCTGCGGTGGCTGGGCACGTAGACCACTTCGTGGCCCGGCGCGGCGGCCTTGAACTTGTCCAGATGGTGCACCAGCACGCCCGCATAGATGCGGTTCCACACGTGGCTGAGCATGAAGCTGGCCGAGCGCACCACCGGGCTGGAATAGTCCGCGGCGATTTCCCAGGCGTAGGCGTGTGCCTTCTTCCAGGCATCGGCCGTCTTCGAATTGTCGCGCTTGGCCTGCGCGGCGATCGCTTCGCGCACCGGTTCGGCGGCCAGCACCTGGTCCACCAGCAGGCGACGGGTCGACAGGTCGGGGCCGATCACCGATTCACGGATGCGGCGGAAATGGGTGCGCAGCACGCGCTGCAGCTTGCGTACCGTGCGTTCCGGCTCCAGGCCTTCGTCGATGATGGAACGCAGCGAGATCGGCGGCGCGAAGCGGACGATGGTGCTGCGGCCATTGAGCAGCACCGCCAGCAGGCGGCGGAAGCGGCCGACCAGCGCCCAGTTTTCCGAGAACAGCACCGCGAACCAGCCGCTCTGCTTGTCCGGCGCGCGGCCGACGAAGATCGACACCGGCACCAGGTGCACGTCCAGGTCATCGCGCACGCGATGTGCCTGCAGGACCTTGGCCAGCGAGTCGGAATGGGTCTTGGCACCGCGCTGCTCGGGGATCAGCGAATTGCTGGAGCTGCGCCGCGACAGCGCCAGGTAGGCGCGCTTGCGGCCGGTCGGGTCACCGGCCAGCGGCACCAGCGGCGACGGCAGGCCGGCCTGGCGGCAGGCCTTGTCCAGGATCAGCGCGTTGGACAGGCCGTAGTCTTCCAGCACGTACATGACCGGGCGGCCATCGTTGTACTGGCCCGGGTCTTCCGGCTCGATCTTCAGCGACAGCCACGGCTCGACCAGGCGGCCCAGCAACCGTGCCCACAGTGGGCGTCGGCCGGCCGGACGCGCGTGCGCGGGCGGCGGTACCGGGTTCGGGCCGGTACCGGTCGAGGGGGACGCCGGCACCGTATCGGCGGGCGTCGACTGGGATTCTTCGCCGGGGAACGGCAGCGGGTTCTGTTTCGACATCGGCGCCATTATGGCTTAGGCGGCGGCGTTGCCGCTTCCCCACCCTCGGCGGGGGCTTCAGCCGGTGACGGCGACGCAGCGGCGCGGGCCGCATCGGCCTTGCGCAGCAGGGCGTCGGTATCGGCCAGGGTGCGGGTCAGGTACCAATGGCCTTCGCGGCGGCTCAGCGGCAGCTGCAGGCTCATCTCGCGACCGGCGAGGTCGTAGCGCAGGCGTACCAGGGCGTTGTCACCTTCCACCGACAGCAGTTCGCCGCGCACGCTGCGCAACGCGTCGTCCACGCCCAGCCCGTAGCTGCCCAGCACCGCCTTGAGGGTGTGGATGAACGGCGCCAGCTGCGCCAGGCTGCCTTCCATGCCCGCGGCCTGCAGGCCGGCTTCGTCGTCGAAACCGACCTTGTTGGCGGCGCCGACCAGCGCGGCGATGGTGCTGCGTGCGCGGGCCCGGTCACTGATCGGGGCACCCTGCGCCCAGCTGGCCAGGGTTTCGACCAGGGCGATGTAATGCGCCTGTTGGCCAGGCGTATAGCCCTTCTGGTGGCGCAGGTACTGCACACCGAAGTTGCCCATCGATTGTGCGGCCTGGCGAACGGCGCCGGCCTGTCCGGCCAGCTGGCGATCGAAGCTGCGCTGCAGTTCGGCGCTGGCATTGGGCCTGCGCAGTGCGGCCAGCATCGGCAGCAGCTGGTCACCCAGCGGCAGTTCGGTCAGCGGCCATTGGCTGTGGCCTTCGGTCCAGGCCTGTTGCAGGCGCTGGTACTGACTGGGCGGCACCGACAGCTTTGCGTAGCCGACCAGATCGTCCTCGGCCAGGCGCAGCGCCATGGCCTGCACCGCCGCGACCGGCTCGGCCGCCGGCTTGGCCGGGTCCTGGGCCGATTCACGACACGCCGCCACGGCCAGCAGCAGCATGGCTGCCAGCCCCCATCCACGCGCAGACCTTCCTCGCACTGCCACGCTCATGCACTCGGACTCCCCGGACCGGTCCGCATCTTGCGGCCTGTGACGTGACAGCGGCAAGCCGGGACGTCACGGTTTCCGCTGTTGCTTGTGCAAGTCACTGATGGGAATAAAAAAAGAGCCGGGATCACGGGGATCACAGGCTCTTCAAACCGACGCAGGGCCGGTGGACAGTGTTGTGGCACATGTCCGGTCCGAGGACCGGATGGCGGCGATCCTACGCTGCCGCTCAAGTTAAGGCAACACTTCACCTATCGTCGTATAAATCATTGATTTTATTGATTCACCTGATGATGGGCGTAAAAGCAATGAAATCTACGGCAGGTTTTGCGGCGATTCGGGCACAACCGCTTGCTGGACGGATGCAGAAACGCCATCCCGCGCGGGTCGGGATGGCGTTCGGGCCTGCAGCCTGCGCAACGGAATCTCAGCGCGCAGCCAGCGCCGACGCGATTTCCTGCTGGATGGCCCGCGCCGCGGCCTGCGGATCGGTGGCCAGGCGGATCGGACGGCCAACCACGATGGCATCGGCGCCATCGGCAAAGGCCTGGGCCACGCCAACGGTACGCTTCTGGTCATCGCTGACCGGGCCACCGGGGCGGATGCCCGGGCAGACGATCGAGAACCCGGCGCCGGTAGCGGCACGGATGGGGCCGGCTTCCTGGCCCGAGGCGATCACGCCATCGATGCCGGCCGCCTGCGCGGCCAGCGCGCGTTCGACCACTACGTCCACCGGTTCACGGTCGATGCCCATCTGCGCCAGGTCCGGGCGGCCCATCGAGGTCAGCACGGTCACCGCCAGCAGGCGCATGTCGCTGCTGTTGGCGGCGGCGCAGGCTTCCATCATCGCCGGGTGCCAGCCGTGGATGGTGGCGTAGCTGACCGGCCACTGCGACAGGCGCCTGATCACCGCCGCGGCAGTGGCCGGGATATCGAAGAACTTCAGGTCAACGAACACGCGCTTGTCGCGGCGGGCCAGCTCGTCCAGCACCTGGAAGTACTCGCCCGACGCCAGCAGTTCCATGCCGATCTTGTAGAACGCCACGCTGTCGCCGAGGCGGTCGACCCACTCCAGCGCCTGCGCGCGGTCAGGCACGTCCAGCGCGAAGATCAGGCGCTCGTCATCGCGCAGCGGCAGCGGCGCGCGGCTCACGGCGCGTAGTCCAGGGCAGCGCGCTTGGCGTCGTGGCGGGCCTGGCGCGACTGGCTGTAGTCATTGTTGAACTGCGCCGGCTCGAAACCGCCGTAGGTCGGGTTCGGCAGCATCCACCAGCGCTCGCCGAACCAGTCGTGGTACTGCTGCAGCAGGGCGTCACGGCCTTCGTTGGTGTTGGCGGTCACTTCCACGAAGTCGCCCAGCTGGTCGCCGAACTGCATCAGCACGCGGTACTTCTGCCCGGCCAGGCGGCGGCGGCAGTTCTTCTCGCTGCCGGCCTGCTCGCAGCCTTCGACCACGGTGCCCAGGCCCAGGAACACGCTGTCATCGGCCACCGGCAGGCCCTGCTCGCGCAGGTTGGCCAGGGTTGCGTCCTTCAGGTGCACGGCGCGGTTGGAGATGTACAGCAGGGTTACGCCCTTGGCGTTGGCGGCCTTGGCGAAATCGACCACGCCCGGAATGGCCTTGGCCTTCTTTTCGGCCACCCACTGGTCCCAGCTCAGCTCGTCGTATTCCTTGCCGTCGCGCACCAGGCGCGCCTGGTAGGGCGAGTTGTCCAGCACGGTCTCATCCACGTCCAGCACCACGGCCGGCTTCAGGCCCTTGGCCTCGTTGCCGCGTTCCTCCGGCACCAGCGCATCCCAGTGCGCTTCCTTCAGCGCGGCGTCCAGGTGGTCGGCGGCGGCACGGTAGGTCTGCTCGGTGATTGCCTTGTACTCCTGCGCGCGCTGCATCCACAGCACGGCGTTGAGATTGTCGTTGGCGGTTGCATCAAGCGCGCCATCAGCCTTGGCAGCGGCGGCCGGGGCCTCCGGGGCAACGGCTTCGGCAGCAGGCGCATCCACGCGCTTGCAGGCGGACAGGCCCAGCGCCGCAGTGGCGAGCAGGGTCAGGGACAGGGAAACGGGACGACGCATGGATTCACCGGCAATCAGATATACCGGCGCATTTTACCGGCAAAGGCGGCCCCGGGACGGCTATGCTTGGCGGTTGACCCGTTGCCCTTCCGGAGGCCGCCATGACCGATTCCGTCCAGACCCCCGACGTCCCCCTGCTCGACGCCGTGCAGGCCCGCCTGCTGGGCTGCCTGGTGGAAAAGGAGGCGACCACGCCGGACACCTATCCACTGACGGTCAATGCCGCCCAGTCGGCTGCCAACCAGAAGACTGCCCGCGAGCCGGTGATGAACATCGATGCCGGCAGCGTGCAGCACGCGCTGCGCCAGCTGGAGGCGTTGGGCCTGGCCCGCCAGCACTTCTCCTCGCGCGCGGACCGCTACGAGCACCGCCTGCAGGCCGCACTGGACCTGACCCGGCAGCAGACCGTGCTGCTGGCGCTGCTGCTGCTGCGTGGGCCGCAGACGCTGGGCGAACTGATCACGCGCAGCGAGCGCCTGCACCGCTTCGCCGACGCCGATGAAGCCCGCCACGCCATCGAGCGCCTGCAGCAGCGCGCGCTGCTGGTGGTGCTGCCGCGTGCCAGCGGCCAGCGCGAAGACCGCTACATGCACCTGCTGTGCGGTGAAGTGGACGGTGCGGCGCTGGCGGCCAGGTACGCCAGCAGCGGCGGCGGCGGCAGCAGCGATGCAGCCGACCCGGGCCTGGCCGAGCGCGTGGCCCAGCTGGAAGCGGCCGTGGCCGAGCTGCAGGCGCAGCTGGCCGAACTGCGCGGCTGAGGGGGTGGGTGCCGACCGTGGTCGGCACTGCATCTGAATCGTGCCGACCAACGGTCGGCACCTACCAACATCAGGGGTCAGACCTGCGCCGCACCCGGCGTGGCATACAACCTGCTCGGGCTGTCCACGCCCGGCAGCTGGATCACCCCGCGCTCCTGCATGCCCAACCCCAGCAGGATCTTCCCGGACACCACGTTGTCCAGATCGGTGATGCCATACAGATCGTGCAGGCCCAGCCCAGCGCGCGCATGCGCGAACACCGCCCGCGCCGCCTCACCGGCATAGCCCTGCCCGGCGAATTCCGACAGCACCGCATAGCCGATGTCCGGACCCGGCAGCCCATCACGCCGTACCAGTCCGGCATTGCCCAGCCAGGCACCATCGGACAACCGCTCGATGGCATACATGCCAAAGCCATTCAACGCATAGCTGTGCAGCACACGCAGCGCGATGTAGTCCCGCGCCTGCTCCTCACTGCGCACATTGCGGTCGCCAATGAAGCGCACGAAGCCCGGATCATTCAACAGCGCCAGCATCGGCGCCGCATCGCGATCAGGCTCGATCGCACGCAGGCGCAGGCGTTCACTCTCGATCGGTTGCACAGGTGGACCTCCAGCCGAAACCCCGATTCTGCCTCAAGCCCGGCTGCTGCTTTTGATTTTCTTTTTCTTTTCCGTGGCTGGCGCGCACGGAAACTGTCAGAGGCCGGCCGGGTGGGCTGGGCGGGACCGTCCGCGGCATGGGCCCGAGGCATGCCTCGGGCGGGTTGGGCAGGACGCCCAACCCCGGTCTTGCCGTGTGCGCAGGACAGCGCACACGAGCAAGCCGCGGCCGAGCCCCCATGGATGGGTTTACGGCGTGTCCCGACCGGCCCCCCGCCCGGCCCCCACGAATGCATTGCGAACGGCGCCAACCACGAGGGGCTGCGCCGTTCGCCGATCAGTCGAACAACGCCTCGATCGCCGCCAACCCCGCACTCGCCCGTTCCTTCTTGCGCGCCGCATCGGCCACCGGATCAGCGCCATCACGCTGGATCTCCTCGGCCGGGATCTCATCGAAGAACCGGCTCGGCTTCAGCCGCACATGCTCACCGAACTTGCGCGTCAGCTTGCTGTAACTCATCCACAGCTGGATCTTGGCGCGGGTGATGCCCACGTACAGCAGCCGCCGCTCTTCCTGCAGGTTGCCCTCGTCCAGGCTGACCTGGTGGGGCAGCACGCCATCCTCGCAGCCAACGATGAACACGTACGGGAATTCCAGGCCCTTGGAGGCGTGCATGGTCATCATGCGCACCTGGTTGCCACCCTCGTCCTTGTCGCTGCGTGACAGCAGCGCCAGCTGGCCGGCCAGGTCAGCGGCAGTGGCGCCGCGCGGGCCGCCCTCGAACCACTGCGCCAGTTCCTCGATGTTGTTGGCGCGGCGCTGGTAGCTGGCCTCTTCCTTGGCCTGCTGGCGCAGTTCGCTGAGCAGGCCCGATTCCTTGGCGACCTTGCGGATCATGTCGCCCGAGGTGACCTGACGCATCTGCGCGCGCAGGTCGCGCAGGATGTCGGTGAAGCGGGCCAGGCTGTTGGCGGCGCGCGGCGGTAGCTGCTGCAGGGCGCCGATCGCCTCGGCAGCCTGTGCCATCGGCATGTCCTTTTCCTGCGCCAGCTCGGCCAGCCTGGCCAGCGTGCCGGCACCGACGTCGCGCTTGGGCGACTGCACCGCACGCATGAACGCGGTGTCGTCGTCCGGGTTCACCAGCAACCGCAGCCAGGCCAGCGTGTCCTTCACTTCCTGGCGCTCCAGGAACATGGTGCCGCCGGTCAGGTGGTAGGGAATGCGCAGCAGCTGCATCGCCTTTTCCAGCGGGCGCGACTGGAAGTTGCCGCGGAACAGGATGCAGAAATCACTCCATGGCACGTTGCGCGACTGCGCCACGAAGGCGATCTCGGCCGCGACCTTTTCCGCCTCGTGCTCGCTGTTGCGGCACTCCCACACGCGGATGCGCTCGCCGTCGGCCTGGTCGCTCCACAGCTTCTTCAGGTGCTCGTGCGGGTTGTTGGCGATCAGCGCATTGGCGGCGCGCAGCACGCGGTTGGAGCAGCGGTAGTTCTGCTCCAGCTTGATGATCTCCAGCGTGGGATAGTCGCGCCCCATCTGCTGCAGGTTTTCCGGGTTGGCACCGCGCCAGGCGTAGATCGACTGGTCATCGTCACCCACGCAGGTGAAGTTGCCCTTGTCGCCGGCCAGCTGCTTGAGCAACCGGTACTGCGCGTCGTTGGTATCCTGGCATTCGTCCACCAGCAGGTAGCCGATGCGCTCGCGCCACGCCAGCGCGATCTCCGGATTTTCCTCCAGGATCTGCACCGGCAAACGGATCAGGTCATCGAAGTCCACCGCATTGAACGCCGTCAGGCGCAGCTGGTAGCGCTCGTAGACGCTGGCCGCTTCCTTCTCGCGGTTGCTGCGCGCGGCGGCCATCGCCTGCTCGGGCGACAGGCCGGCGTTCTTGGCGCGCGACACCAGGTTCTTCATGTCCTCGATGTCGTCGGGCTTGGCCCCGTACATCAGGTCCTTGATCTGCGCAGCGGCATCATCGGCATCGAAGACCGAGAAGCCACGCTTCAGGCCCACGGCCGCGTGTTCGATCTGCAGGAACTTCAGGCCCAGCGCATGGAAGGTGCAGATGGTCACCTCGTCGGCGTCCTGCTCGCGCAGGCGCTTGGCCACACGCTCGCGCATTTCCTTGGCCGACTTGTTGGTGAAGGTGATCGCTGCGATGCGGCGTGCCGGGTAGCGACCGCTGCCGATCAGGTGGGCGATCTTTTCCACGATCACGCGCGTCTTGCCGCTGCCCGCGCCGGCGAGCACCAGCAACGGACCTTCGATGTGCAGGACGGCGGCGGCTTGGGGGGGATTGAGACCGTGCATGGGAATGGGATTGTAGCGGGGCCGCAGCGGGCGGACCTGACTTGCATGCACACCGTTCCTAAGCTATTGATTCGCCACCGGAGCACTGGAGCCAGGTGCATGCGCCCGACCGCCCCTGCCGCCCTGCTGGGCACCCTGCTGTTGCTGCTGGCGCCGTTGGCTGCCCGCAGTGCGGACTGCGCGCCCGATGCTCGCGCATCGTTGCGGTCTGCGCTGATGACCCCGGGCTTCCTGCAGGCTCATCCTGACCTGCACTGGCGCGAGCTGGGCCTGCAGTCGTGGCGCCAGGGCCGGCCCGATCATGCGCTGGTGCGTTTCAAGCGGGCGGCCGCGCACGCCGACAAGCTGTCGCAGTCGCTGGTCGCGCGCATGTACCAGGAAGGCACGGGTACCGCCCCTGATCCGGTGCTGGCCTACATCTGGATGGACCTGGCCGCCGAACGCGGCTACCGCGACCTGCTGCTGGAACGCGAGCGCTACTGGAACCGCCTGGATGCCGCGCAACGGCAACGGGTGCTCGCCGAAGGGCCGGCGCTGTATGCGGCCTACGGCGATGCCACGGCCAAGCCGCGCATGGAGGCTGCCATGCGCGTGGACCGCAGCGGCATGACCGGCAGCCGCACCGGCTGGGTCAGCTCGATGCTGCAGGTGGAACTGTCCGACGGCCCGGAAGCCGGCTGGCCGACCCGCGGCGATGACTATTATCGGGATGCGTACTGGGACCCTGCAGCGTACTGGTGCATGCAGGACCGCATCTGGGAACAGGAGTTCGGCGGCCGCAGCGTCGAGGTCGGCCCACTCAGCCCCGTGGAAGGCGCGGGGCGCTGACGTTCGTATTTCATGGTCATTGCCAGGAGGGCGATCAAGTATGAAAGCGAAGCACGCTCCACGCTTCTGCCTGCTGCTGGGCCTGTCGATGGCCGCTGCCGTGACCGCCAGGGAATGCCCGGTGGAGGCCCCGCGGCAGATCCCGCCTACCGTCCTGACCGGAGGCTTCTTCGATGCCCATCCGGACCTGTTCTGGCGCAGCATGGCCCAGCGGGCCGAACGGGACAGACAGCCCGCCAGGGCGCTGGACTACTACAAGCGTTCGGCGCGCTACGCCGACAAGTTCTCCCAGGCCATGGTGGCGCGGCTGTACCAGGAGGGCGTCGGTACCCGGGCCGATCCGGTGATGGCCTACATCTGGATGGACCTGGCCGCCGAGCGCATGTATCACGACTTCCTGGTGCTGCGGGAGCACTACTGGGCACGCCTGGACGCACTGCAGCAGGCACGGGCGATCGAGCGCGGCCAGCAGGTCTATGCCGACTACGGCGACCGCGCAGCCAAGCCTCGCATGGAGCGCGCCCTCAGGGACGGCCGCCAGCAGATCACCGGCAGCCGCCTCGGGTACGTGAGCTCCGGCCTGATCGTCGTCCAGCGCCGCGGCAACGAGCAGGGCATCGTGACGCCGGGCAGCATCGTCTACGACAACGACTACTGGCGCGCCGCCGACTACTGGTGCCTGCAGGACAACTACTGGCGCCCCGCGCGGACCCCCAGCGTCGAGATAGGACGGCCGGACACGGTCCGCGACGACGAGGCGGTGGACGACTAGAATTGGCCGATGGCCAAGCTCTATTTCTACTATTCGGCGATGAACGCCGGCAAGACCACGACCCTGCTGCAGAGCGCGCACAACTACCGCGAACGCGGCATGCGGGTGGCGATCCTGACCCCGCGCCTGGATGATCGTGCCGGCGCCGGCGTGGTGGCCTCGCGTATCGGCCTGCGTGCGGACGGCATGGCCTTCGACCGTGACACCGACCTGCAGCACTGGGTCGAACAGGACCTGGCCGCCAACGGCCCGATGGGCTGCGTGCTGGTGGATGAAGCGCAGTTCCTCACGCGCGCCCAGGTCTGGCAGCTCAGCGAGGTGGTCGACCAGCTGCGCATTCCGGTGCTGTGCTACGGCCTGCGCACCGATTTCCGCGGCGAGCTGTTCGAGGGCAGCCAGTACCTGCTGGCCTGGGCCGACGAGATGCAGGAGATCAAGACCATCTGCCACAGCGGCAAGAAGGCAACGATGACGGTACGCGTGGACGAACATGGGCACGCGGTGCAGGACGGCCCGCAGGTGGAGATCGGTGGCAACGACCGCTACGTGTCGGTCAGCCGTGCCGAGTTCAAAAAGATCACCCGCGGTGAAGGGCGGATCGATCCGGCGCAGGCGCCCCTGCCGCTGTAAAGGGTGTTCTTTTGCAGGGCTTGCAGCCCTGCACCCGCGGTAGTGCCGGCCGCTGGCCGGCAACAGCAACAGCAACAGCTGGCATTGCGTGTGATGGCGGGCCGGTGTGGGTGGGCAGGACACGCCGTAAACCCGTCCCTGGGGGCTCGATGGCGCCATCCATGGCGCCAACGGTCCTGCCCACCCACACCGCCCCACCTCTGACAGATCCCCGCGGCTGTTGGTGGGTGCCGACCGTTGGTCGGCACATCTGTCAGATATCGAAATTCATCTATCGAAATTCATCTGGGGTCAGAGCCCGTTGCGCAGCAACGGGATCCGACCCCGTGCTCCGACAGATCGCGGAGGTCTGTCGAAGGCGGGGTGGGTCCGGTGGCGGGAGTGTCCGCGGCATGGATGCCGCGGCCAAGCCCCCATGGACGGGTTTACGGCGTCTCCCGCCACCGGACCCACCCCGACTACCCACAGAAAACCAGCTTCTGCTTCGGCTGTTGCTGTTGCTTTGGCCTCGGCAGGTGCAGGGCTGCAAGCCCTGCAAACCCAACACCCCTCTCAGTACAGCGTGCGCTCCGGCGCACCCGCCGGCGGCGGGGTGTACTGGTACAGCCAGGTCTCGGTCAGGGTCTTGCCGCCACTGCGCAGGAACAGGCGGATGTCGATCTGCTCGGTACTGCCCTCCGGCGGCACCAGGTCGAACATCGCGCGGTAGCCGTTGATCTCGCGCAGCGGACGCGCCGACACGATCTCGACCCGGCCGCGGCTGGATTCCACCACCGCCTCGACCTCGCCCTTGTCGATCAGCCTGGCCAGCTCGCCACCTTCGAAGTCCACCGCGAAGCGCCAGCTGAAGTACTCGCGCTTCTTGCCGACCACGCCACCCAGGCCGGTGCGGCTGGCCACGCAGTGCGCCAGCGGCGGCCGTGCCGGTGGTTCGGCACCCCAGTACAGGCGGTAGCCAACCAGCAGTTCCTGGCCCGGCTGCGGTTTTTCCTTGGGGTTCCAGAACGCCACGATGTTGTCGAAGGTTTCGTCCACGGTGGGGATCTCCACCAGCTGCACCGAGCCCTCGCCCCACTCGCCCTTCGGCTCCACCCACAGGCACGGGCGCTTCTCGTAGAACACGCCGTCGTCCTGGTAATGGTCGAAGTTGCGGTCGCGCTGCAGCAGGCCGAAACCACGCGGGTTGCGGTCGACGAACATGTTGAAGCGCAGGTTGCGCGGATTCAGCAGCGGCCGCCAGATCCACTCACCGGCACCGGTCCACAGCGACAGGCCGTCGGTGTCGTGGATCTCCGGGCGCCAGTCCCAGGCCATGCGGCGGTCGTTCTCACCCACCTGGTACATGCTGGTGCACGGGGCGATGCCCAACCGCTCGATCGCCTTGCGCGGGTACAGCGCGCTGTCGATGTCCATCAGCAGCACGTCGCCATTGGTGATCGCGAAGCGATAGGCGCCGGCCACGCTGGGCGAATCCAGCAGGCCGTAGACCACGATCGTGTCCGAATCAGCCGAGGGTTGTTCCAGGTAATAGGCGATGAAGTCCGGGAATTCCTCCGGCTTGCCCATGCCGGTATCGATTGCCAGGCCACGCGCGGACTGGCCGTACTGGCCTTCCTTGCCGACCGCACGGAAGTAGCTGGCGCCGAGGAAGGCGGCGAAATCGCGATCGGTGTCCTTGCGGGTGTTCAGGCGGAAACCGGCGAAGCCGAGATCGGCCGGCAGCTCGCCGTCCTTGATGCCGCTCTTGCCGTAGTTGAAGGCCGCGCCGTCATAGGCCAGCTCCTGCGCCTTGCCGTCGACCACGTCGAACATGCGCACCGGCGAATGGAAGTACAGGCCCAGGTGGAAGAACTTGGCCTGGAACTTGCCCGGCTGGTCGGCCCACAGCGCATGGTCCTGGCGGTAACCGATCGACTGGTACTGGTCCCAGTCCAGCCCTTCCAGGCGGCCCGGCAGCACCCGCTTGTGGCTCTTGTAGGGCGCCTGTGCCAGCGCGCGCGCCTGGCCCTTCAGGGTGGCGAAGTCGAACGGCTGCGGTTGGCCGAGGCGGCGCAGGCCCATCTGGCCGCTCCTGCTGGCCGCGCACGCGGGCAGGGACGGCAGGCCGAATGCAGCCAGGGCGAGGGAGGCATTGCGGATGAAGTCGCGTCGTTGCATGCAGGCGCGTCAGGCACAGAAGGAAGGTCGGCCATCATAGGCAGACAAACGTTAACGGGCAGCGGAGACGTGCCCTGCCCGTTCAGCTGCCGCTGGCCGCCCGCCTCAGCGCTGGCAGTGGCTGCACCAGACGCTGGCGCGCTGGCCGATGGTGGCGTGCTTCAGCGCGCGGCCACAGTTCGGGCAGGGCAGCCCGTCACGGCCGTACACCAGCAGTTCCTGCTCGAAGTAACCCGGCGCGCCATCGGGGCTGATGAAGTCACGCAGGGTGGTGCCACCACGGGTGATGGCGTAGCCGAGGATCTCCTTCACCGCATCGGCCAGCCGCTGGTAGCGCTCGCGCGAGATTTTCCCGGCCTCGCGCAGCGGACTGATGCCGGCCTTGAACAGGCTCTCGGCGGCGTAGATGTTGCCCACGCCCACCACCACCGCCTGGTCCATCAGGAAGGTCTTCACCGGCGCGCTGCGGCCACGGCTGCGGGCGAACAGGTAGTCCCCGTCGAAGGCATCGTCCAGCGGCTCCGGGCCTAGCCCCTGCAGCAGCGGGTGGACTTCGCCGGCCGGCTGCCACAGCAGGCTGCCGAAGCGGCGCGGGTCGTTGAAGCGCAACAGGCGGCCGTTGTCCAGGCTGATATCCACATGGTCGTGCGCGCGCAGCGGGGTATCGCCGGGCAGCACACGCAGGCTGCCGGACATGCCCAGGTGCAGCACGGCGCTGCCGATGGCGGTGTCCAGCAGCAGGTACTTGGCGCGACGGCGGATGTCCTCGATGCGCTGCCCCGGCAGCAGCTCGGCCACTTCCGGCGGAATCGGCCAGCGCAGGTCGGCGCGGCGCAGGATCACGCCATGCACGCGGCGCCCCTGCAGGTGCGGCGCCAGGCCGCGGCGGGTGGTTTCGACTTCGGGCAGTTCAGGCATGAACCGATTCTACGCCCGCTCAGCGTGGCGGCGCCGCCAGCTCTCGCGCATCCAGGTAGCCATCGCCGTTGGCATCCTGCTTATGGAAGCGCTGCACGATCACCTGCCGCTGCTGCTCGCGGCGGATCGCCCTGCCCTCGCGGCCGGGCAGCTCGTCAGCGCTCAGCACGCCATCACCATTGCGGTCCATGCGGTCGAAGGCATACAGCATCCACTGCACGTACTCCGCTTCGCTGACCTTGCCGTCGCCATCGCTGTCCATCCGCTGCAGGTAGCTGGCGGTATCGGTGACCTGGGCCAGCGCCGCGCCTGGCAGCAGCGCGGCCAACACAAGCCCATACCCTGCCCTCACGCGCCCACCAGGCTGTAGCCCTTCAATCGCGCAGCGTAGGCCTGCAGCGCCGCGATTCCGCTTTCCTCGGCCTCGCGGCACCAGGCCTGCAGCTGGTGCAGGCGCTCGGCGGCATCGTGGCCGCGGGCCTCGAGCAGCGCCGCCAACCGCGCGCGGTACTCGACCAGGGTGTGGATGCGCGGGCGCTGTGCCACCCATGCGCTGAGCTGGGCGCGACTGTCCGGCTTCAGCCAGCGACCGTCGTTGACCAGGCCACGGCGCAGCCGGCGCGGCAGCAGGCGCCGCAGCTTGGCGCCAGCGTGGGCGGCTTCCTCGCGCAGGGCCGGCATGAACACGTTGCGCTGGTAGTCGGTCATCGCCTGGAAGCGGTGCGAGAGCAGCGCCTTCAGGGTTTCGGCATCGGGCACGGCGATGTTCGGGCGTACGTCCATGGCCGGTGCAACGCGAAGCACCTTGGCCAGGCGCAGCGCCTGCAGCAGGCGGATCGCACTCCAGCCGAT
This sequence comes from Stenotrophomonas sp. YJH_SMC_58, assembly GCF_059369635.1. Lineage (NCBI taxonomy): Bacteria > Pseudomonadati > Pseudomonadota > Gammaproteobacteria > Lysobacterales > Lysobacteraceae > Stenotrophomonas > Stenotrophomonas sp. YJH_SMC_58. The sequence goes on along the minus strand of NZ_JCAFSW010000007.1, from coordinate 105,384 downwards.
GTCGAATTCCCAGCGCCGCATCGCGAAGCGCGCCGAGCTGGGGAAGGCATGGTGATTGTTGTGCAGCTCCTCGCCACCGATCCAGAAGCCCCACGGCGTCAGGTTGGTGGAGGTATCGGCCGATTCGTAGTTGCGGTAGCCCCACCAGTGGCCGAGGCCGTTGACCACGCCGGCCGCCCAGAATGGAATCCACGCCATCTGGATCGCCCACAGGGCCACGCCGGGCAGGCCGAACAGCACGCTGTTGATCGCCAGCAGCAGCACCGGGCCGAGCGTGGCGTGCGGGGTGTACAGGTGGCGCTCGATCGCATCATCCGGGGTGCCACGCCCGTACTGCTCGATGTCCGCGCGCATGCCGCGCGCTTCGCGGTACAGCTCCACGCCATGCCAGAACACCTTGCCGATGCCACGGGTGACCGGGCTGTGCGGATCGTCCTCGGTTTCCACCTTGGCGTGGTGCTTGCGATGGATGGCCACCCACTCGCGGGTGATCATCGACGTGGTGAGCCAGAGCCAGAACCGGAACACGTGGGCCAATGCCGGGTGGAAATCGACCCCGCGATGGGCCTGGCTGCGGTGCAGGTACAGGGTCACCGAGAAGATGGTGATCTGGGTGAAGACCAGCAGCACCGCCAGCATGGCCCACCAGCCCAGGCCCAGCACACCACCGGTCAACAGGGACATCAGGGCATCGGGCATGGCGGCTCTCCGTATCGACGCGGGGATGGCAGACATCATGGGCGCTTGCGTTGCAAACTGCATCCCTGCGGCGGTGATTGCCACCGCCATCCGTGGCACCGTTCACAGTTGGGGACCTGAGTTGTCGAGCCTTGATCCACGCGCCAGCACCATGACCGCCGCCCCGCCCGTTGCGGAGCTGCCCCCCTTGATCGAACTGGACCGCGCCACCGTGGTGCGCGGCCAGGTGAAGGTGCTGCACGGGCTCAGCCTGCGTATCGCGCAGGGCCAGCACACTGCCCTGCTCGGCCCCAACGGTTGCGGCAAATCGACCTTCATCAAGCTGATCACCCGCGAGCTGTACCCGCTGGCGCAAAGCGACGGCTCGGTGGCGGTGAAGGTGCTGGGCCAGAACCGCTGGCAGGTGGACCGGCTGCGTTCGCAGCTGGGCATCGTCACCGGCGACCTCAGCAGCAATCTGGCCGACATGCCCGGGCTGACCGTGGAACAGGCGGTGCTGTCCGGCTTCTTCGCCAGCTACGTGGTGCCGGCCTTCCGCGAAGTGACCGCCGACATGCGCACGCGCGTCGGCGAGACACTGGCGATGACCGGCGCCCTGTCCCTGCGCGAACGCGCCTATGCCGAGCTGTCGGCCGGCGAGACCCGCCGCGTGCTGATCGCCCGCGCGCTGGTCAACCGGCCGCAGGCACTGCTGCTGGACGAGCCATCCACCGGGCTGGACCTGGTCGCCCGCGAGCAGCTGGTGGCGACCATGCGGGTGCTCGCCCAGCAGGGCATCACCCTGGTGCTGGTGACCCACCACATCGAAGAGATCATTCCCGAGATCGAACGCGTGGTGCTGCTGCGCGACGGCCGTGTGCTGGCTGATGGCACCCGCGCCGAACTGCTGCGCAGCGCGCCGCTGTCGGCGGTGTTCGGTGGCGCGATCACCGTGTGCGAGCAGGAAGGCCGGCTGACCGCGTACGCGGGGTGAGGCGGAGCCCTCGGCGGAAACAAGGGGCCTGGAAACCGACAGGCCTGGGAGACCGACTCTACCCCGTCGTGATGTCATTCCCGTCGTGATGTCATTCCCGCCGTCACGCCATTCCCGTCGCGGTGCCATTCCGTCGCCATGCCGGTGCGGCGGGCCGGATGTTCCGGCCCGCCACCGCCTTGCTCAGAACCTCAACGCCAGCGCGCGTGACTCGATCGGTGCCATCCGGCTCTGATCCTGCAGCTGCAGGTCGCGCAGCTCGTACGGCGCACCGAACCCAGCCGGCAACGCGGCCTGGTCGAACGGCAGCACCAGCTGGCCCGCGCCCGGACCGTCGAACCACGCGGCCGCGTGCGCCTGCGCCACCGGCTTCAGCTGGCCATCGCGGCCGGTGGCATACAACGTGCCACGCGCCTCGTAACGACCGGCGGCGGCCACCTGCAGCGGCAGCGCCACCTGGCGGCTGGCCGGGTCCGGTGCCGCCTGGCCACTGAAGCGCGCGGTCGGCCGCGCCACCGCGAAGGCCACCTTGCCATCGCGCAGCACGCCATCGGCCTGGGCGAACACCTGCAGTTCCCACAGCCCCTGCACGTTGCCGACATCAGCCGGAATCCGCACCTGCGCACGCAGGGCACCATCGGTGGTACGCAGCAGGCGCTGCGGCCAGCTGCGGCCATCGGGCGCGACCAGCAGGGCTTCACCGCCCAGGCCGCCACGACGCAATGCCAGCTGCGCGGTGGTGGCGCCGTCTTCCAGCAGGCGTGCCTGCAGCTGCACGTTGCCACCGGCCAGCACCTGCGCCTGGTTGGCCTGCACTTCCAGCCGCAGCGGGCTGTTGGGTTCCAGTACCTGCACCACGTAGCGGCCCTGTGCCTGTGCGCTCTGCAGCGTGTACGCACCGGCCGCACTGGTTGCGCCGGTACGCAGCATGCTGCTGCCATCCCTCACCGGCATGCCGGCCTGCTGCAGCGCGCGGGCATCGACGCTGCGCGCCACGCTGCTGCGGCCGGCCGGGTCGCGCACCTGCAGTGTGTTGGCCGGCACTGCACGGGCACCGTCGGCCGGGCTCAGCTGGATCACCGCATCGGCGGCCGTCAGCGGTAGATCGATGCCGCGTTGCAGCTGCGCGCCATCGACCTGCTGCCAGTAGCTGCGGCTGACCGAGGCATACGGCGTAGCCGCCTGCAGCGATTGCGCCGGGTCCAAGGCCCAGGCGAAGGACAGCGGTGCGCGTTCGCTGTCATCGGCCGGCAACGGCGCGGCCACCAGCGCAGCGGGCACCTGGTCGCCCGCGCGGGCGGCCTGCAGCGGCTGCGCCGCCTGCACTGCGGAAAGGGACAGTACTGCCAGCACGGCGCCGGCCAGCAGGGTGGATTGAATCGTCATGGTCGTCTCCCTCACTGGGTCAGGTCGTTGCGCAGCAGGGTGCCGAGGCCGAAGCACTCGCGGCGGCTCTGGTTGTGGCTGAGCGGTTCTGCGCCCTGGGTACGCGCCTTGTCGGTGAACCAGGTGGTGCCGGCGGCCTTCTGGCTGCTGCACTCCAGGAAGCCATCGGAGCAGGACGACAACCAGTTCTGGGTGAACTCCAGGCCGACGTTGGCGGCATAGCCGCCGCAGTAACTGTTGCTGTCCCACACCGCCGATTCCACGTCGCTGCCGACCACCGCGCGGAACGGCTTGGGCAGCGCCGGGCGACCGGCCGTGCCATACAGGTTCTGCGCGTTGTAGGTGGCCATGCTCGCCACCTGCTGCTGGCGTACCGCGTCGTTCTTGTAGCCCAGCAGCCAGCCCAGCGACGTTTCGAAGGTATTGCCGTTGAGCACCGCATCGGCCAGCGGCGTGCCCGCCGAGGAAGGTGCCAGCGCGGTGACCTTGCGCACCGTGCGGATGATCTTCGGATAGCGGCTGTCGTAGGTCGGGTTGGACAGGATCCAGCGCATCACGTTGCCGCCGTTGGAGTGGGTGATCACCACCAGCTGGGTGATGCCACGGCTGTCGATGAAGCCGGTCAGCTGGTTGGCCAGGCAACCGGCCGCTTCCGGTTTCCACATGTACTGGGTGAAGTCACAGTTGATGACGACGTAGTTGCTGCTGTTCGGCAGGCCCTGGCGCACGGTGTCGATGATCGCCGGCTGCCAGTAGTCCTGGGTGGCGTTGGTCTGCGCGCCGGTGCCATGCACGAAGGCCACGCCGACCACGTCGGCGGCCTGCGCCGGCGCTGTTGCAAGCCCGAGGAGCAGGGCCAGGACGGTACTTCCTGTTGCGGTGCTGCGCATCGCTTCTCTCCCTCTGTCTTCGGATCCCCCCGACCCGGCTGGAACTGGACGGCCCTGGCGCTTGCCGTTGTGCCGATGCTCGCGGTGCAGCGGCGTGAAAGTCCGTGCGCTGCGCCCGGAATCAGGAGACTGACGTCAAACGATGACGCTTTTCATATCGCGACAATGACCATGCCGGGTCTGGCCGTATGACCGATGGCCACTGCAGTGTCGTATGGGGGCTGCGATCATGGCGCGTTGTTTTCTCTCCCGGAGCCTGTCCATGTCGCTGATTTCCCACCCTGCCCGCCCGCTGCTCGGCCTTGCCGTCGTCGCGGCCCTGGCCGGTTGTGCCGCCACCGCCACCAAGCCGACCGCCGTCGAAGCCAACATCACCACCAAGGCGGTGGGCTATCTGGACCAGAGCGCGGTTCCGGCCAGCCTCGACCTGGTACCGGCACCACCGGTGGCCGGTTCGGCCGCGCTCGCCCTGGACGAGCAGGTCAGCCGTGAAGCCCGCGCGCTGCGTGGCAGCCCGCGCTTCGCCCAGGCCGGCGTCGATGCGGAGCTCGGCTTCCCCGAAGGCGCCAACCACTTCTCCTGCGCCGCCGACATCGACGTCGACGCGGTGAAGACCCCGGCGCTGTATCGCCTGCTGGAGCGCAGCCGGATCGACGCCAGTGCGGCGACCAAGGCGGCCAAGAACCACTACCAGCGCCCGCGCCCGTTCATGGTCAACGGTGAACCGACCTGCTCGCCGAAGGACGAGGAAGGCCTGCGCAAGAACGGTTCCTACCCGTCCGGCCACACCTCGATCGGTTGGGCCTGGGCACTGATCCTGTCCGAGATCGCGCCGGACCGCGCCGATGCCATCCAGGCCCGTGGCCGCAACTACGGCGAGAGCCGCCTGGTCTGCAACGTGCACTGGCAGAGCGACATCCTCGAAGGCCGCTTCATGGGCGCCGCCGCGGTGGCCCGCCTGCACGACAACGCTGCGTTCAACAAGGACCTGCTGGCCGCACGCAAGGAAATCGCCGCCGCACGCAAGGCCGGCCTGCACTCCAGCCGCGATTGCACTACCGAGAACGCGGTGCTGAAGGTGCGCCCGCAGAGCGCGCTGTAAGCGCGCGCCGGATCACTCGTTGCCGGCCAGCGGCCGGCACTACCAATGGGCGTAAGGAAGAAGGGCCGGCATTGGGCCGGCCCTTCTTCATTGCATCAACGCAGCCACCGCATCAGAACTTCGCGGTGAACTCCACGCCCCAGGTACGCGGCTCGTTGAGGAAGCCGGTCAGGTTGTTGAAGTCGATCGCACCGACCACGCGGGTCTGGTTGGTCAGGTTGCGGCCGAACACGGCCACGTCGTACTGGCCGTAATCCCAGTTGTAGCCCAGGCGCAGGCCGCCTTCCAGCGAACTACGGCCGCGGAATTCCGGCGACTCGTAGATGAAGAAGTTCACCGCGCTGCGGTAGGCCCAGTCCGTGTAGGCGTACAGCTCGCTGCCATCGCTGAGCGGGAAGCCCACGCGCAGGGTCGCGTTGTGGATCCACTTCGGTGCCTGCGGCAGCGGGTTGCCGTTCACCAGCGCATAGGTCTGGCCGTTGATCACCGTGGTCGGGTCGTTGATGGTGCAGCCACCGCCGCAGATCGCCACCGCCAGATCCTTGTCCTTGATCTCGGTGTCGTTGTAGCTGCTGCCAAAGGTCAGCAGGACGTTGTCGGCCAGGTAGGCTTCCAGGTCCAGTTCCACGCCCTGGCCGATGGTCTTGTCGGCGTTGAGCAGGGTGGCGGTGTTGTTGCTGCCACCCACCGCGATCAGCTGCTGACCATCGACGTTGTAGCGGAACACGCTCAGGCCCACGCGCGCGCGGCGCTCGAACAGGTCGGCCTTGATGCCGGCTTCATACGAGATGACCTTCTCCGAGTCGGCCTGCGACAGGCCCGGCGCGAAGGCCAGGCGGCCCTGGATCGACGGTGCGCGGAAGCCCTTGGCCACGCGGGCGTAGGCGTTGATGTCGTCGGTCAGCTTGTAGACGCCGCTGACATCCCAGCTGACGTCGTTGACGTCGGTGTTGGCCAGGTACGGGCCGCTGACCGGGGTGCCGAACGGAACGGCCTGCAGCACGCTGGCGCTGAAGTCCTTCTTGTCCTGGGTGTAGCGCACGCCGGCGCGCAGCTTGAAGCGATCGGTGACATCGAAGTCGCCCGAAGCGAACACCGCCCACGCCTTGTTGCGCTGGTTCTGCACCACGTGGCCGGTCTGTGGATTGCCCGGGGTCAGCGAGTCGTAGTTGAAGTTGTTGATGGTCACGTCTTCATCGAAGTAGAAGACGCCGGCCTGCCAGTCGAAGCGGCCCCATTCGTTGGACTCGATGCGCACTTCCTGCGTCCACTGCCGGTGGTGCGGCAGGCCGTCGGCCGACTCCGACGAGAACGGAATCAGGCCCGGACCGTAGTTGCCGGCACCGAGGAAGGCCGCACCGTAGCCGCCGTCGATGTCACCGCGGTTGAGCGATTCGGCGGTCTCGTAGCCGGTGATCGAGTGCAGGGTCACCGAGCCGAGGTTCCACTGCAGGCGCGCGCTGCCGCCCCAGGTTTCCAGGTCGGAGAAGTTGACGCCGTCGTTGGCCACCTTGTCGCGGTCGAAGTTCTCGACCAGCGAATTGCCGCCCTTCTGGATGATGTTGGCGCGGAACAGGCGCGCGGTGCCGTTGAGCTTGCGCTTGTGCAGGTTGAACAGCGCTTCGAAGTCGTCGCCTTCGTACAGGAACTGCACGCGGCCGGCGGCTTCGTCATAGCCTTCGAAGCCACTGTTGGGGGCACCGGCGCGGGTGTTGTCGACCCAGTCATCGCGGCGCTGGTAGATCGCCGAGACACGTGCCGACCAGCGGTCGGTCAGCGGGCCGCCGTAGGCGCCCTGCACGTTCCAGCTGTTGTAGCTGCCGTAGCCCACGCGCACGTAGCCGTCGGCATCCTGCGACGGTCGCGCCGAATCGAACTTGACCACGCCGGCCGGGGTGTTGCGGCCGAACAGCGTGCCCTGCGGGCCACGCAGCACTTCCACGTTGGCCAGGTCGAACAGCGGGAAGCCCTTCAGCAGCGGGCTTTCCTGCACCACGTCGTCATACACCAGCGACACCGGCTGCGAAGCATTGAGGTCGAAATCGGTGTTGCCCAGGCCGCGGATGTAGAAGCGCGGGAAGGCACGGCCGTAGGACGACTCGATGTTGAGGCTGGGCACGCGCGCGGCCAGGAAGCGGATGTCATCGCCGGCCGAGCCGAGCACATCCAGCTTCTCGCCCTGGATCGCGCTCAGTGCGACCGGTACGTCCTTGGCGTTCTCGACGCGGCGCTGCGCGGTCACCTGCAGGGCATCGAGGGCAACCGGATCCTTGGCGGCGGGGGTTTCCTGAGCGGCTGCTACCAGCGGCAGCAGGGCGGAAAGAGCGGCAACGAGGGGGCGCGCGACCGGAAGGCGGCCACGGGAAGTACGGGTCGGGGACATGGCGGTAGGCTGTGTTTGGAGGGGTGGTAAAACGGCGCTACCAGATAATTGTTGCAATACAGCACCTACGCCGCAAATGCCCGCCGTTCATGGCCCCGTCGCCGGCGCCCCCGGGCGCTCGCTAGACTCGGGGTTTCCAACGCGACGGACCCGCCGCCATGACCCAGTGGTACTTCCATGCCTCCGCCCAGGCCGAGCGCATCGGCCCGCTTGATGACGAGGCCGCGCGCCGCTACGCGCAGGCCAATCCACGCGCGCTGGCCTGGTGCCAGGGCATGAGCGGGTGGACACCGATCACCGAGGTGGCCGAGCTGCAGGCGGCGGCCCCGGGCATGCCCAACACCCCACCGCCGGTCCCCGCCGGCGCCAGCGGCCGCGCCGACGACATCGAGTTCCGCATCGTCGGCCATGAAATGCAGTTCGTGGAGATCGAGCTCGACCCCGGCGAGAGCGCCATCGCCGAGGCCGGCGCATTGATGTTCAAGGACGCCACGGTACAGATGGACACGGTGTTCGGCGCCGCCAACGGCGACCAGGGCGGCGGCTTCATGGGCAAGGTGATGGCCGCCGGCAAGCGCGTGCTGACCGGCGAGAGCCTGTTCGCCACCGTCTACACGCAGAGCGGGCACGGCAAGGGCAAGGTCGCCTTCGCCGCGCCCTACCCGGGCACGGTGCTGGCGATGAAACTGGACCAGCACGGCGGCCGCCTGATCTGCCAGAAGGACAGCTTCCTGGCCGGTGCGCGCGGCGTGCAGATCGGCGTGCAGTTCCAGCGCAAGATCATGACCGGCCTGTTCGGCGGCGAGGGCTTCATCATGCAGAAGCTGGAAGGTGACGGCTGGGTCTTCATCCACGCCGGCGGCTGCGTGGTCGAGCGCGAGCTGGCTGCCGGTGAACGCCTGGACGTGGATACCGGCTGCGTGGTGGCCTACCACCCGACCGTGGACATGGACGTGCGCCGTGTTGCGGGCATCAAGAGCATGCTGTTCGGCGGCGAGGGCGTGTTCCTGGCCACGCTGACCGGCCCAGGCAAGGTCTGGCTGCAGTCGCTGCCGTTCTCGCGCCTGGCCGGCCGCATGTGGATGGCCGCGCCGCAGGGCGGTGGCCAGAACCGCGGCGAGGGTTCGGTACTGGGCGGCCTGGGCCGGATGCTGGACGGCGACAACCGCTTCTGACCGCCTCCGGTCGTGCCGGCCGCTGGCCGGCAACCCCATGGACCGTTGCCAGTTTCCCTATGGTTGCCGGCCAGCGGCCGGCACTACCTTTATGAATGGGCGATATTTCCCACCCTGCCCGCCCCGCCACAGCTTCGGTATGCTGGCGCCCTTTCCTGAATCCGGCGCCGCGAGCGCACTGCCGATGAGCCTGTTCCGCCCCCGCATGCTGCTGTCCGTCGCCCTGATCGGCCTGCTGGCCGGCTGCGGTGGCGATCCGGTCCGCCCTACGCCGCCGCCGGCGCCGACCGTGGTGCCACAGGCCAAGCCGGTGAAGATCGGTATCGCCCTCGGCGGTGGCGCGGCCAAGGGCTTTGCCCACATCGGCGTGATCAAGATGCTGGAAGCCAATGGCTTCGAGCCCGCGGTGGTGTCCGGCACCAGTGCCGGCAGCGTGGTCGGCGCGCTGTACGCCAGCGGCATGGACGCGTTCCAGATGCAGAGCAAGGCGGTGGCGCTGGATGAAGCCAGCATCCGCGACGTGCGGCTGTTCTCCGGTGGCCTGGTGCAGGGCCAGAAGCTGCAGGACTACGTCAACGAACAGGTTGCCAACCGTCCGGCCGAACGCCTGAAGAAGCCGTTCGCCGCCGTCGCCACCCAGCTGGAAACCGGCGAGCGGGCGATCTTCGTGCGCGGCAACGTCGGCCAGGCGGTGCGCGCGTCGAGCAGCATTCCCGGCGTGTTCGAACCGGTGAAGATCGGTGGTCGCAACTACATCGATGGCGGCGTGGTCAGCCCGGTGCCGGTGGATGCCGCGCGCCAGCTCGGCGCCGACTTCGTGATCGCCGTGGACATCTCCAGCAAGGCCAGCGGCAAGGCGCCGACCGACATGCTGGGCATCGTCAACCAGTCCATCTCGATCATGGGCCAGCGCCTGGGCGAACAGGAACTGGCACGCGCCGACATCGTCATCCGGCCGAAGGTGCTGGACATCGGCGCTGCCGATTTCAGCCAGCGCGGCACGGCGATCCTGGAAGGCGAAAAGGCCGCGATGGCCGCAATGCCGCAGATCCGCGCCAGGATCCAGCAGCTGCAGCGTGCGCGTGTTGCGGCCGCTGCACCGGCGCCGGTGGCTGCCCCCAAGTGCGAGGAAGCCTCGCGCCTGGGCAAGCTGATGGGCCGCAAGGACAAGTGCTGAGGGCAACCCGCTCCATGCGGGTCACCCCCAGGGGCCTCACGACGGGTCAGGCGCCGATCTGGGCCAGTGCGTCGTTGGCTGCGGCCGTCACCGAGCTGCCGTAGCCATGGATGTACGAGCCGTTGCAGACCAGCGTGGCGTGCAGAATGACGCCATTGATTTCGGCCTTCTCGAAGTTGCAGCTCTGGCCTGCCGCCGTGGAGTAACGCATCAGTCGCATGGCGATGACGTTGGCGTCATCGATGCTGGCACCGAGCCCACTGATGGACCAGTTCTTCAGGGTCTGCGTGTTGCCGCAGTCGTAGCGGAAACGGAAGCCCCAGGATTCCGGATAGTACGAACCCTGCAGCGGCGCTGCGCAATGGGTACCCGTGGCCGCCATTTCCGTCGCGATGGCCAGCGAGTTGCGCGCCGCGGTGGTGGGTGAGTTGCCCACGCCGGCGATCGACCAGCCATTGCAGACAAACTGGGCGAAAACACCCTTGCCGTAGGCACCACTGACGATGCTGCTGGCATCCGCGCTGCAGCTCACGCCGGCCTGCAGCACCGCCATGAAGCCGTTGAGGTTCTCCACCGCTTCATTGACCGAGACGCCGATTCCATAGACATAGCTACCATTGCACTGGCGCTTGGCCAGCGTCGACGAGTTGCTGGTCATGCCGACGAATTCAGTGGTACCGCAACTCAGCGCCAGAGGTTGGGCGTTGGCGATCTGGGGGGAAGCACCCGCAGCGGCCGGCATCAGGCCAGCGACAAGCAGGGCAATGACTGGAGCAAGGCAGACTTTCATGTCGATCTCTCCGGACAGGGTTGTCCAGTGAGTCTAGGAATGCTGATTGCGTCACTCTGTCGGAGGTTCATCCGTCTCGCCGTAGGAAAATGCCTTGCGTCGCCCAGGATGCAAAGCAAGTCACGCTCTCCCACATCCGCCGGATGATCACGACTCCAGCTGCGAAAGCGGCAGTGCCTGGAAACCCTTCACCGTGCGCAGCACGAAGCTGGAATTGGCATCGGCCACGCCACCGGCGTTGAGCAACCGGTCCAGCAGGAAGCGAGAGAAGTGCTCCAGGTCGCGCACGTAGACGTGCAGCAGGTAGTCCATGTCGCCGGTCAGCGCATGGCAGGCCACCACCTCGTCCCACGCTTGCACGCTGTCCACGAAGTGGCCGATGGCGGCCTGGTCGTGCTTTTCCAGCTGCACGCGCACGAAGGCCTGCAGGCCCAGCCGCAGCTGCCGCGGCTCCAGCCGCGCGCCATAGCCGACGATCACACCCTCGCTTTCCAGCCGCTGCAACCGCCGCAGGCAGGCCGAAGGCGAAAGATTCACCCGCGCCGCCAGTTCGGCGTTGGTGGCGCGCCCATCCCGCTGGATTTCAGCCAGCAGGCGTATATCCGTGCGATCAAACTGGACTTCTCCGGCCATTGTTGCCCCGCAACATGGTGAGTACGCAAGGATATTGCGCCAACAGGGCCAACGGGCGCAACTTTTGCAACCCTGTTGCGCGTGCTCTGCCCTAGCATCGTAGGCATCCCGTCAAGGAGTGCCCCATGGACCTCGCCCAGCCCCGCCGCGTCGAACACCAGCAGACCGACAAGGGCTACGTGCCGGTGTACACCACCGCGCTCGTCGAGCAGCCGTGGGACACCTATACCGCCGACGACCACGCCACCTGGAGCACGCTGTACCAGCGCCAGCGCGAGCTGCTGGTCGGCCGCGCCTGCCAGGAGTTCCTGGATGCACAGGACGAGATGGGCATGAGCGCGCACATGATTCCGCGCTTCGACCAGCTCAATGAAGTACTCGGCGCCGCCACCGGCTGGACCCTGGTCGGCGTTGAAGGCCTGCTGCCGGAACTGGATTTCTTCGACCACCTGGCCAATCGCCGTTTTCCGGTGACCTGGTGGATCCGTCGCCCGGACCAGATTGATTACATCGCCGAGCCGGACCTGTTCCACGATCTGTTCGGCCATGTGCCGCTGCTGATGAACCCGGTGTTCGCCGACTACATGGAGGCGTACGGCCGTGGCGGCGTCAAAGCCCACGCGATCGGCCCGGATGCACTGCAGAACCTGACCCGCCTGTACTGGTACACGGTGGAGTTCGGCCTGATCGATACGCCCGAAGGCCTGCGCATCTACGGCGCCGGCATCGTGTCGTCGAAGGGCGAGTCGCTGTACTCGCTGGAATCGGCCGCGCCCAACCGCATCGGCTTCGACCTGCAGCGGATCATGCGCACGAAGTACCGCATCGACACTTTCCAGAAGACCTACTTCGTCATCGACAGCTTCGAACAGCTGATGCAGGCGACGTCGCCGGACTTCACCCCGATCTACGCGGCACTGGCCAGCCAGGCGCATCTGCCGGCCGGTGACGTGCAGGGCGATGACCGCGTGTTCCAGAAGGGCACCGGTGATGGCTGGGCCGACGGCGGCGACGTGTAAGCGCACGGCGTACAGCGCTTCGCATTGAAAGGAAAACGGCGCACCTGGATGCGCCGTTTTCGTTGTTGTCTGCCTGCGCCATTGCAGCGGCGCAGGCGAGGGCAGGGCAGTCAGGCGTCCACGGCCCGGCAGGAACCGCGCACCATCAGCTGCGGATGCACGCTGGCCACATCCGGCGCCTCCGGTACGTCGGCCTGCACCAGCATCGCTGCGGCCATGCGGCCGATGTCCGACACGTGGCGGCGCACCGAGGTCAGCGGCGGCCACAGCCGCGAGGCCAGCGGGCTGTCGTCGTAGCTGACGACCGACAGCTGCTGTGGCACGGCAATACCCGCACGCAGCGCGACCTGGTAGACACCGGCCGCCATCTCGTCGTTGCCGGCGAAGATCGCACTGGGGCGGCGTTCCCCCAGCAGCAACCGTTCGGCGGCATGCACGCCGGATTCGAAGGTGTCGCCCGCTTCCAGCACGCGCTCGCCCGGCAAGGTCAGCCCCACCTGGGCCAACCGGTCAAGGAAGCCATGGGTACGCTCACGCGCCGCGCGCCGGTCACCCGGTCCGGCGATCACCGCGATGTCGCGGTGGCCGAGCGACAGCAGGTAGCCCGCTGCTGCTGCCGCGCCATCGCGATCGTGGGTGACCACCGCCTGCACGTCTTCTTCCGACGCATGCGCGTTGATCCGCACGTAGCGGCAGTCGATGTCGTCCAGCATCTGCGCGAGTGCAACCGATTCGGATGCACGCGGGCCGAGGATCACCCCATGCAGCTTCTGCTGCTGCACGAAGCGGCGCACGCCCTGCGCGCACTCCGGGTCCTGGCTGTCGCAGGGATGCACCACCAGCTCATAGCCGGTGCCGCGCAGCGCTTCAAGCGCGCCGTGCTGCAGGTCGACAATGCATTGGGCGCCGGGGTCGTCGTACACCAGCCCGATCAGGAAGGAGCGGCGGAACGCGAGTCCGCGCGCCAGGGGGTCGGGCACGTAACCGACCTCGCGCATCAACGCCTCGACCTTGTCGCGGGTGTCTTTGCGCACCAGCGGCGAGTTGTTGATGATTCTTGAAACCGTTTTCTTGGAAACTCCCGACAGTCGTGCGATGTCGTTGATCGTGGCAGCCTTGCCTTTCGATGCCGGTAACGCGGCATCGCTCATATTTCGCACTGACATGTATAGAACCAGGTAAGTCGGAGAATTCTAGCCTTGCGCCCGTCGGGCGCGAAGTTGCGGAATGTCGCAGCTGGAGCGGCACAGACCGTGTTCGACACGTTCCACCGCGTGAGGTTCCATTGTGATCGCTCTACTGCGTTTGCATCTGAACCGTTTTTCACGCGTGCTTGCCACGAATGCGGGTGCGACGCGCGCGAACACCAACATTCCCTTAACCATGCTCCGCTACAGTCGGGGCATGGACCTGCAGACCTCTCCGTTTCCGGCGTTCCGTGGCCGCGACCGGTTGATCGCCGCAGTCGACGCGGCGATGACCTCCGGTGATGCCGGGCGCATCACCGCCGACCTGCAGCTGGCGCTGCAGGAAGCCATCGCGGACAGCCGCATCGAGCTACCCGAATGCGTGCACCGTCCGGTCAGTGATCATTACGCGCGACGCCCGCTGTACCACAGCCAGGAACACGGCTACAGCGTGATTGCCATGAGCTGGGGCCCAGGGCAGGGCACGCCGCTGCACGACCACGATGCCATGTGGTGTGTGGAGGGCGTGTGGTTGGGGGAACTGGAGATCACCCGTTACGAACTGCTGGAATGCGCCGGCGAACGCTGGCGCTTCCGACGCCACGCCGCGCTGCGCGGCGGCTGCGGCAGCGCCGGCAGCCTCATTCCACCTCACGAATACCACACCCTGCGCAATGCCAGCGATGAAGCCCTGGCCATTTCGGTGCATGTATACGAAGCGCCGATGGAACGTTCGGCGGTGTTCGACCCGCTTGGGGGTGACTGGTACCAGCGCCGCATCCAGGCACTGCAGGCCGACGCAGTCTGAATCCGCCGCAGGGCAGGATACCAGCACCTTCGCAGCGTGCATGGCATCATGCGCCGCTGCGCTGCCGGACCCGGCGGCGATCCGCGATGCCCCATCGGGCAAGGAGCAAGACCATGTCCAGCGCTGATCCGCGCCTGCGCGCGCTGTTGAAGCTGGCACCGGTGATTCCGGTGTACACCCCCGAAGACGTGAATGAAGCCGTCGAGGTAGCCCAGGCACTGTTCCGCGGTGGCCTGCCGGTGATCGAGGTGACCCTGCGCACGCCGCAGGCGCTGGACGCCATCAAGGCGATGGTCGAGGCCGTGCCGGATGCGGTGATCGGCGCCGGTACCGTGCTCAATGCCGCACAGATGCAGGCGGCGAAGCAGGCCGGCGCGCGCTTCGCGGTGTCGCCCGGGGCTACACCGGCCCTGTATGCCGCCGCACGCGATGCCGACCTGCCATACCTGCCCGGTGCCGCCACCGCCTCGGACCTGATCCTGGGCCTGGAACACGGCAAGGACACCTTCAAGTTCTTCCCGGCCGTGCAGGCCGGCGGTGCCGCGCTGCTGGCGGCCTGGCACGGCCCGTTCGCCGACGTGCGCTTCTGCCCGACCGGCGGCATCAGCGCGCAGACCGCGCCGCAGTTCCTGCACCTGCCCAATGTGCTGTGCGTGGGCGGTTCGTGGCTGACCACCCCGGCGCTGCTGCAGACCCGTGACTGGGAGGCGATCGAGCGCCTGGCGCGCGAGGCATCGGTGCTGGCCAGCTGAACACGCTGCACGAATCTCCAAAGGTTTGATCGTGATCAAAGCGCCGGCCTCGAGCCGGCGTCATTCTGTGGGCAAGCGCACTGCGGAGATCCGAACATGCAATCCACCATGAAGGCCGCCGTCGTACGCGAGTTCGGCAAGCCACTGGTCATCGAGGAAGTCTCGGTACCGCGCCCGGGGGCGGGCGAGGTGCTGGTCAGGATCGAGGCCTGTGGCGTCTGCCACACCGACCTGCACGCCGCCGAGGGCGACTGGCCGGTGAAACCGAACCCGCCATTCATCCCCGGCCACGAGGGCGTGGGGCACGTCGTGGCCGTGGGAGGCGGGGTAGGGCACGTCAAGGAAGGCGACAGGGTCGGCATCCCCTGGTTGTACTCGGCGTGTGGCCATTGCGAACACTGCCTGGGCGGCTGGGAAACGCTGTGCGAAACGCAGCGCAATACCGGCTACTCGGTCAACGGCGGCTTCGCCGAGTACGCACTGGCCGATGCCAACTATGTCGGCCTGCTTCCGAAGGAAGTGGGCTTCGTCGAGATCGCGCCGGTGCTGTGCGCCGGCGTGACCGTCTACAAGGGCCTGAAGGTCACCGACACCAAGCCCGGTGACTGGGTGGCGATCTCCGGCATCGGCGGCCTGGGCCACATGGCGGTGCAGTACGCCCGCGCGATGGGCTTGAACGTGGCCGCGGTGGACGTGGACGACAGCAAGCTGGCGCTGGCGCGGCAGCTCGGTGCGCAGGTCACCGTCAACGCACGCACCACCGATCCGGCCACGTTCCTGAAGAAGGAAATCGGCGGCGCGCACGGCGCTCTGGTCACCGCAGTGTCGCCCAAGGCGTTCGAACAGGCTCTGGGCATGGTCCGCCGTGGCGGTACCGTTTCGCTCAACGGCCTGCCGCCCGGCAACTTCCCGCTGGATATCTTCGGCATGGTGCTCAACGGCATCACCGTGCGCGGCTCGATCGTCGGCACCCGGCTGGATCTGCAGGAATCGCTGCAGTTCGCCGCCGAAGGCAAGGTCGCGGCCACGGTCAGCACCGACCGCCTGGAAAACATCAACGATGTGTTCGCGCGGATGCACGCGGGCACCATCGAAGGCCGCGTGGTGATCGACTTCGCCGCCTGACCGCCTGTGCATGGCCGCCGCTGCTCCGTACCCCTCTCCCACGGGCACGGCGGCCATGCCGAT
Organism: Stenotrophomonas sp. YJH_SMC_58; assembly: GCF_059369635.1. Lineage (NCBI taxonomy): Bacteria > Pseudomonadati > Pseudomonadota > Gammaproteobacteria > Lysobacterales > Lysobacteraceae > Stenotrophomonas > Stenotrophomonas sp. YJH_SMC_58. The sequence continues at coordinate 89,222 of NZ_JCAFSW010000007.1, read as the reverse complement.
CCATCGGTAGTGCCGGCCGCTGGCCGGCAACCCGGGCACTCCGTGGCAGCCGTACAATGCGCGCATGCCTGGCCTGCTCAAGACCCTGTTCCTGTCCATCGTCGCCCTGATCGGCGGCGTGCTGTCGCTTGCCCTGGTCAGCAGCGTCGCCAGCTGGCTGCCGCCGCTGCTGGGCCTGTCACCGGACAACAACAGCATGCAGCTGGGCTGGGATCTGGCCTTCAGCGTGCTCGGCGGCATCGCAGGCATCGCCTTCGCCACCTACTACGCGCCCTGCTGGCCGCGTTCGCACGGCTTCTCGATCTGGTCGCTGATCGCACTGGGCTGTGGCTACGCGATGTGGACGGCGGGTGCGGACTTCCCGTTCTGGTTCGTCATTTCGCTGTTGGCATCGCTGCCGTTGCAACTGCTGGTCGGTTGGTGGTTCGGGCGCCGCCCCTCGCGCGATCTGCGCTGAGCGCATGCAGGTAGTGCCGGCCGCGGGCCGGCAACTGCAGGATGGCCGAGGTTGCCGGCCCGCGGCCGGCACTACCGCTTCAGCGACGGCAGCCTCTGCTTCAACCGCGCGATGCCCTGCCATGGGTCACCCTTCAGCCGCTTGGCGCGCGCCAGCGCCTTGGCCATCGGAAACGCGTCGGCCGCGCTCACCCGGGCCAGTTCTTCCCAGCGCAGCGGCACCGCCACGCCGGCAGCATCTCGCGCGCGCAGCGACCATGAACACACGCTGGTGGCACCGCGTGTGTTGCGCAGCCAATCGATGAAGATCACGCCGCCGCGCTTGGCCTTGCTCATCGTCGTCACGTAGCGATCAGGCTGCTCCAGCGCCATTGCCTGCGCGAACGCCTCGCAGAACGCCTTGGCCTCGTCCCAGCCAGCCTTGGGCTGCAGCGGCACCACCACGTGCACGCCCTTGCCACCGGACAGCCGCACGAAGCTCTGCAGGCCCACCTCCTGCAGGCGGTCACGAACATCGCGCGCAGCGGCCTTCACCTGTGCCCAGCTCACCCCTTCACCTGGATCGAGATCGAACACCAGACGATCCGGGTGCTCGGGATCGGCCACGGTCGCGCCCCACGGATGCAGTTCCAGGGTGTTCATCTGCACCAGCTGCAGCAGGCCCCGCGCATCGTCGACGTAGACGTAATCCTCGCGGCCGCTCTTCTGCTGCAGGGGTACCGCATGTACCGCGTCCCCCAGGCCGGGGCCATGGTGCTTCTGGAAGAAGCAGGCCTTGCCCACGCCGTCCGGGCAGCGCAGCAGTGACAGCGGACGTCCGGCAATCTCGGGCAGGATCCAGCGCGCCATTCGCTGGTAGTAGTCGGCCACGTCACCCTTGCGCAGTTTCTGCCTTGGAAACACCACCCGCTCCGGATGAGTGATCTCGACCTCGCCTCCGGTCTCGGTATCTGCGGTGCTCATTCCCAGGTCCTCCTTCTGCTTGTCGCTGCGCAGTCGCTTGAAACTGGCCTGGCGCAGCAGGCCTTCCTTGCCCCAGCCACGGAAGGCCACCTCGGCAACCGCCACCGGCTTCACCCAGCGTACGCTGGCAGCGCGGAACGGCACATGCGCCGGCAGCTGCAGCACGGGCGTCTTCACTGCCAACGGCTGCAGTGCCTTGAGCAGCGTGCGCAGGCTTTCGTCGTCGAAGCCGGTGCCAACGCGGCCCACATAGCGCAATCCGCCCTTCTCCGGCGTCGCCAGCAGCAGCGAGCCGAACCCCACCCGGGAACCCTTGGGTGCCGTATAGCCGACGATCAGGAACTCGTCGGTTTCTTCGTGCTTCACCTTCACCCAGCTGCGCGCGCGGGTATTCACGTACGGGGCATCCACCTGCTTGCTGACGATGCCTTCGAATCCGGCCTTGCCACTGGCATCGAACACCTGCGGGCCATGGTCGATCACGTGCTCGCTGAAGGCCAGGGTGCCAGGCGCGGGTCCAATGAGCTCTTTCAGGAGTGCTTTGCGCTCCAGCAACGGCGCACGACTGATATCCGCTCCAGCCACGCCCGGAAGATCGAACACGATGTAGCGCAGCGGTTGCTTCGAATTGCCGTCGATCACCCGCTGCAACGCTGCGAAGTCACTGCGTCCTTCCTTGTCCAGCACCACTAGTTCGCCATCCAGGCGCGCATCGCGCACCGGCAGCGCCTGCACGGCCTGCACCACTTCGGGAAAATCATCGGTCCAATCCAGACCATTGCGGGAGCGCAGCTTGACTTCGCCATTGTGCAGATCAGCCAGCAGGCGATAACCATCCCACTTGATCTCGTGAAGCCAGCGGTCGCCGTCCGGCGCACTGTCACGATGATCGGTCAACTGCGGCTTGAAGGCGCGTGGGTAGGGTGCGTCACGTGCGCCGTGCAGTTTCAGCGCGCGTGCATGCCAGCGCGAATCGGCCTTGCGTGTGGTCGTGCGTGCGACGGGTGCAGCGCGCGCCGCCTTGTCCACGGAACGCTTCTTCGCCGCAGGTGCTCGTTTCGGCATCGGTGCCGTCAGCAGGTCATCCGCCTCCGCGTCGCGCGCTTCCCCGTCGCCGCGCTTGATCAGCAGCCACTGCACCTGGCGGCCTTTCATCGCGGTCCGCACCAGCTTCCAGCCACCGGCCAGGCGTTGCCCGTGCAGCACGAAGTCGATCTTGCCCGCCGCCAATGCCTGCAGTGGATCGCCTTCACAGGCCCAGGTGCCGTGGTCGAAGACATCCACGTGGCCCGCACCATAGTGGCCTTCAGGAATGTCTCCCTCGAAACCGGCGTAGGACAGCGGATGGTCTTCCACTTCCACGGCCAGCCGCTTTTCACCGACGCGCAGCGAAGGCCCCCTGGGCACCGCCCAGCTCTTCAGTACGCCGTCCATTTCCAGGCGGAAGTCGTAGTGACGCGAGCTGGCATGGTGCAGCTGGATGACAAAGGTCGGCCGCCGCTTCGGGTCACCGGGAGCACGCGTGTCGTCAGGTTCCGGCGTCTGCCCGGCGCCACCACCAAGCCGGCGTTTGCGCCGATACTGGTGCAACGACATGGCTCACCCCGCCTTGCGTCGGGGTGCGGTCTTCTTCGCAGCCTTCTTCGTTGTCTTCTTTGCGGCCTTCTTCACTGGCGACTTGGCGGCAGCTTTGGGCGTTGCGGCCTTCTTCGCTGGCGTTCGCTTGTTCGCATCCAGGCTCTTCCGCAGCAGCGCCATGAAGTCGACCACATTGGTACTGGCGTCCTCGCGCGGTGCCGGCTCATCGTCCACCCGCGTGGTGCCCCCCTTGGACTTGATGCGCTTGTTCAACACCTGCTGCAGGCGCTCGCGGAACTCATCGTGGTAGTGCGACGGGTCCCACTCACCGGACATCGACTCGATCAACTGCTCGGCCATCGCCGTTTCCTTGCTGGTGATGCGGTAGTCGGACAGTTTGCCGGTGGGCAGCGTGTAATCCTCGGGATCCACCAGTTCCTGTGGATAGCGCAGGATCATCAGCACCAGCGCGTCCTCATGCGGCATCACCGCGCACAGGTATTCGCGCGTGCGCACCACCACCCGCGCGATGCCCACCTTGCCGGTGCTGCGCAGCGTTTCGCGCAGCAGCACATAGCCCTTCTCAGCCTTCTTGCCGGGCACCAGCAGATACGGCTTCTCGTAATAGCGCGGGTCGATCTGGGCCGCATCCACGAACGATTCCACCTCCACCGTTTCGTGGCTTTCCGGCGCGGCCGAGCGGATATCACCTTCCTCCAGCACGACATAGCTGCCCTTGTCGTACTCATAGGCTTTGACGATGTCCTTCCAGGGCACTTCCTCGCCGGTGTCGGCGTTGACCCGTTCGAAACGGATCGGCTTGCGATCGCGGGAATCGAGCATGCGGAACTGCAGGTCGACCTTGCGTTCGCCGGACATCAGCGACACCGGCACGTTGAGCAGGCCAAACGACAGCGTGCCGGTCCAGATCGGGCGGGCCATGGGCGTACCTTTGGCGGGGCAGGGCGTCCAGCTTCGGATGGGCGGTGTAAACCACCCGTGTCGATACCGTGCACGCGGGTTCTACGCAGATGCGGTAGTGCCGGCCGCTGGCCGGCAGAGCTCGCGGCCTGGAGTTTCCTGGGGTTGCCGGTCAGCGGCCGGCACTACTGCAGCAACGGCCTCACCGCCGCGGCCGGAATATGGTCCAGCGCGCGCCAGGCGTCTTCCACCACCGGCCGCGCCTGCGACCAGCCCAACCGTGACTGTCCGCGCATCTGTTCCCAGTGCTCGGCCAGTTCCTCGCAGGTATCGGCGGCATCACCGCGTGGCCAATCGGCAGCATGCGTGGTCAACGCGAAGGCATACACCGGGCACAGGTCACGCCAGTTGCGGTGGCTCTGCCCGCGGCGTTCCTCATAGTCGCTGAGCATGTACTGCAGGTAGTCCTGCGCCACCGCCTGGGGGTCTTCGTGGCGACGCGTACGGCGCTGTGCGGTGCGCTGGCCGAGCGGATCGAGCAGGGCGTTGAACACGGACGGTGCGGGTCGTTCAAGACGGGGCATGGCCGGCTCCTGCAGCGGGGGCGGGTGGGCAGGAATACGCGCGGTGCCGTTACCGGGGGGTGAGCGAGATGTTCATGACGCCAGGTTCGCGGCAGCTTTACCTTGCCGGCGGTGTAGTAGGAGCCCCCCGAGCGCAGGTAGCCAGACCATGAGCCGAGAGACCTCCCGAGACCCGCTGCGGGAAAACCACCCGCCCATTCCCGGTGAACAGCGCGGCAAGCGCGATGCCGACAACGCCGACTACCGCGGCACCGGTGCGCCGTTCTTCGATGCTGCGCAGGGCGACGAACACCTGCCGGTGAAGCACGAGGCTGAACAGGCGGCCCAGGACCGCAAGGATGGCGGCGACCGCCATCGCGGTGGCCAGGAGAGCCCGCTCAAGCGCCGCGAGCGCAAGCAGCGCGCCAGCGACAACCAGGACGAGGCGCTGGAGGAGACCTTCCCGGCCAGCGACCCGACCTCGCCGTTCGTGCCAGCCAAGGCCCCCGACTGACCGGTAGTGCCGGCCGCTGGCCGGCAGCCTCCTGACGTCCTGCACGGCGCGATGCCGGCCAGGGCCCCCGCTTTACGGGTAGTGCCGGCCGCTGGCCGGCAACCTCCTGACGTCGTGCACGGCGCAATGCCGGCCAGCGGCCGGCACTACCCCTTTCAGCGCCACGACCATTGCAGGCCGACGTTGGCTCGCCGTCCCGGTCCCGGCTCGTAGAAGCGACCATTGCCGTCATTGACGATCACCGAGCCGATGTAGGCCTGGTCCAGCACGTTCTCCAGTCGGGCGAAGGCGCGCAGCTCGCCGCCCGGCAGCGTCCATCGACGGCCGGCTTCCAGGTGCAGCAGGGCGTAGCCCGGCGCGCGCTCGGTGGCCACGTCATTGACCACGGTATCGCTGCTGGCCATTGCCTCCAGCGCCCACTGCCAATCGGCAGGGCTCCACTGCAGCCGGGCGAAGGCCTGCTGGCGCGGCACGCCGGGCAGACGGCTGCCTGCAGCGACCAGGGTGTTCGAGGTCAGGTACGGCGAGCGCGCCTGCGCCTGCAGCCAGGTCCACGCCAGCTGCAGTTCCAGTTGCTCGGCCAGCGGCTGTCGGTACTGCAGCTCCAGCCCCTGGCGGCGGGTGCGGCCAATGTCGCGGTAGGTGCTGCGTCCGCCGATATTGCTGGCAACGGCCAGCTCATCGTCGGTATCTGCACGGAACAGGCTGATATCGATTTGGTTGCCATCCTGTGCGTGCCACTTGCTGCCAACCTCGATGGAGCGGCTGCGCGCGGCGGCCAGATCCAGTGCCAGCCCGGCTTGGCCGTCGGCGCGATAGCCCAGTTCGTTGAAGGTGGGGGTCTCGAAACCACGCCCCACGGCCGCGTGCAGCCGCCACTGCGGGCTGGCCTCGAAGCTGACGCCTGCCACCGGCGTGATCGCCTGGTAGCGGCGGTGGCCACTGTCGTCGGGGTTGGCGCCGACGATGTAGCGGTCATTCGATTCGAATCGCACGGCGCTGTGGCGCAGCCCGGCCAGCAGCGACCAACGCGGGCTCCATTGCCACCAGGCCTGGGCGAACTGATCCACGTTCTGCACGACGTCGATCTGGTCACGACGCAGCCGCCCACGCACGCCCAGGGCGCTGCCGATGAAGTTCTCGAAGCCGGTGCGGTGCTGGCGCTGGCGGTCGGCGCTGAGCCCGGCTACCAGGTCCAGCGGTCGCCCGGCCAGATCACCGTGCCAGCCCCAGCGCGCGTCCAGCCCGCCATAGCCGCCCTGCAGATCGATCACGCCGCCGGCATGCAGCGGGCTGTTGGTCTGGGGTGCCGGCGGAATCGGCAGGTACTGGCGTACCGCGCGCTGGCCGGCATAGCCCATCAATTGCCAGCGCTGCGCTCCCGTTTCACGGGTCCAGCGCAGGCCGGCCTGCTGCTGGCGCACGGTTTTGCGGGTGTTGTACTGGTGCGCGACTGCCGTGGCCTGGCGCGGATCAGCCGCCACCTGGGCACGGGTCAAGCCCAGCGGATCCTGCGCATCGGGGGCGTCAAGCGCATTGAGCAGCAGCTCCAACCGCCCACCGCCCAGCTCTCCACCGATGCGTGCGTTGAGCGATTCACGGCGCGCGCGGCTATGGTCCCGCCAGCCATCGGTGCGGAAGTGATTGGCGGCGATGTTGTAGTCCAGCACTTGACCGGCACCCTTCAGCTGCGCACCGACACTGAGCGTGTTGTCGGCGCCGGCATTCACGCGCAACCGCCACGGGTCAGCGGCCTGGCCCTGCGCGCTCCAGACCTGCAGCACGCCGCCGGAGGAATTGCCGTACAACGCCGAGAACGGCCCGCGCAGCACCTCGATGCGCTCGGCGCCCAACAGGCTGGCATGCGACAGCTGACCCTGGCCGTCCGGCATGGTCGCCGGCACCCCGTCGATCAGCACCCGCACCCCGCGCACGCCAAAGGTCGAGCGTGCGCCGAAGCCACGAATCGACAGCTGCGTGTCCTGGGCGAAGTTCTGCCGGTCACGTGCCAGCAGTCCGGGGACTCCGGCCAAGGCCTCAGACAGCTGCGCGCCGGTGCCCGCGCGGCTGGCGTCGATCCAGACCGTGTCCTGGCTGGCCGGCAGCGCGAACGGATCGATGCCCGGCACCCGGGCGGCCTGTACCTGCACCGCAGGCAGGGCGGTGGGCGCAGGCTCGGCCACGGCCGTCCAGGGCGACAGCAGCAGGGCGGACAGCGGCAGGCAACGGCGTCGTGCGGCGGGATTCATGATTCAGGTTGATGGATCGGGCGGCAACGCACGCCATGGTACGGGGCCGCAGATGACGATGGCGGCGGCCAGCCCCGGCAGGCTTTGTTACGATGGGCTGTTTCCGGCCGAAAAGCCGCGGACCGCGTAGCGCACTTCCTCCCCCTTTCCGTCTACCGAACGAGTACCGCCGTGTCCTTCTTTGCAAACGTGGAACTGGTCCCAGGCGACCCGATCTTGGGCCTGACCGAGGCGTACAACGCCGACAGCCGCCCGACCAAGGTCAACCTGGGTGTGGGCATCTACTACGACGAGAGCGGCCGCATTCCGCTGCTGCGCGCCGTCAAGCAGATCGAGCAGCAGCTCGCCGCCGAGGCCAAACCGCGCGGCTACCTGCCGATCGATGGCCTGCCGGCGTACACGCAGGCCACGCGTGAGCTGGTGTTCGGCAAGGACTCGCCGCTGCTGGCCGCCGGCCGCGTCACTACCGCACAGACCGTCGGCGGCAGCGGTGCGCTGCGCGTCGGCGCCGACGTGCTGAAGAAGCTGCTGCCGCACGCCACCGTTGCGCTGAGCAACCCGAGCTGGGAAAACCACCGTGCGGTGTTCAGCGCCGCCGGTTTCGACGTGCTGGATTACACCTACTTCGACCCGGCCACCCATGGCGTCGATTTCGACGGCATGCTGGCCGACCTGGGCAAGCTGGACGCCGGCACCGTGGTGCTGCTGCATGCCTGCTGCCACAACCCTACCGGTGCCGACCTCACGGTCACCCAGTGGAAGCAGGTCGCGCAGCTGCTGAAGGACAAGCAGCTGTTCCCCTTCATCGACATGGCCTACCAGGGCTTCGACAAGGGCATCGAGCAGGACGGCGCCGCCGTGCGCATCATCGCCGAAGCCGGCATCGACAGCTTCATCGTCGCCAACTCGTACTCCAAGTCGTTCTCGCTGTACGGCGAGCGCGTGGGTGCGCTTTCGATGGTGGCACCGACCGCCGCTGACGCCAAGGCGGTGCAGTCGCAGGTCAAGCGCGTCATCCGCACCATCTACTCCAGCCCGTCCACCCACGGTGCCGCGCTGGTGGCCGGCGTGCTGACCAACCCGGAACTGCGTGCGATGTGGGAGCAGGAGCTGACCGAGATGCGCGAGCGCATCCACGCCCTGCGCCAGGGCCTGGTCGAGAAGCTGGCTGCCGCTGGCGCGCCGCAGTTCGGTTTCATCAACGAACAGGCCGGCATGTTCTCCTACTCCGGCCTGAGCCGCGAGCAGGTCGAGCGTCTGCGCGACGAGTTCGGCATCTACGCCGTCGGCACCGGCCGCATCTGCGTGGCCGCGCTGAACCAGAACAACCTGGAGTACGTCGCCAAGGCCGTGGCCACCGTCGCCAAGGGCTGAAGCAACGCTCCAGTGGCTTGAAGACAAAGGCGCCGAAAGGCGCCTTTGTTTTTTGCTCTTGCTCTTGTCATTGCCATTCCCACCGCGCTCGCGGCGAACCAGGAAGCGCAGTGAGAGGGGCACCGTGGCCAGGACCGTGAGGCGCATGGATGCGCCGATCGAGCCCCCAGGGATGGGTTTACGGCGTGTCCTGGCCACGGTGCCCCTCTCGCTGCGCCTACATGAAGAGAGGGCGCCACGAGCGCAACGCATCTGGAAACGATTACGACTCCCCGCGCTCACGCACGCGCTGGCCGGAAGGGCGACAATAGGCGTTTTCCCGCTGCCGAGACCTGCCCGACCATGTCCCGTACTTCGTTGACCCGCTTCCTGATCCAGGAACAGCACGCCGGCCGCATCAATGCCGACCTGCGCCAGCTGATCGCGGTCGTCGCCCGCGCCTGCACCAGCATCTCCATCGCCGTCAGCAAGGGCGCCCTCGGTGGCGTGCTCGGCGACGCCGGTACCGGCAACGTGCAGGGCGAAGCGCAGAAGAAACTGGACGTCATCAGCAACGAGATTCTGCTCGAAGCCAATGCCTGGGGTGGCCACCTCGCGGCCTGCGCCTCGGAGGAAATGGACCACAGCCAGCCGGTACCGGACATCTACCCGCGCGGTGATTTCCTGCTGCTGTTCGATCCCCTCGATGGCAGCTCCAACATCGACGTCAACGTCTCCGTCGGCACCATCTTCTCGGTGCTGCGCTGCCCGACCAACGTGGAGCTGCCGGGCGATGACGCGTTCCTGCAGCCGGGCAGCAAGCAGATCGCCGCCGGCTACTGCATCTATGGGCCCAGCACCCAGCTGGTGCTGACCGTCGGCCACGGTACCCACGCTTTCACCCTGGACCGCGAGAAGGGCGAGTTCGTGCTGACCACCGAGAACATGCAGATTCCGGCGGCTACCCAGGAGTTCGCGATCAACATGTCCAACCAGCGCCACTGGGAAGCGCCGATGCAGGCCTATGTCGGTGATCTGCTGGCGGGCAAGGAAGGCACGCGCGGCAAGAACTTCAACATGCGCTGGATCGCCAGCATGGTCGCCGACGTGCACCGCATCCTGACCCGCGGCGGCATCTTCATCTACCCGTGGGACAAGAAGGATCCGTCCAAGGCCGGCAAGCTGCGCCTGATGTACGAGGCCAACCCGATGGGCCTGCTGGTCGAACAGGCCGGCGGCGCCGCCTGGACCGGCCGCGAGCGCATCCTCGACATCCAGCCCGACCAGCTGCACCAGCGCGTGCCGGTGTTCCTGGGTTCGCGCGAGGAAGTGGCCGAAGCCGTGCGCTACCACCACGCGCACGACGACGCGCAGGGCTGATTGGCGGTTGCCTGACCACGGTCATGGCAGATCGATGACCATGACCGTGGGGTGACACCGAGGGCGGCAAGCGGCACCATCAAGCCGTTGCCGCCTAAGGAATGCACGCATGCACGAGCAGGGCCCGGTCGATTTCATCGAGGTCATCCACAACGCGGTCCCCAGCGAGGTCTGCGCGGCGATCGTTGAGCGCATGCGGGCGGCGCGTGGCCTGCAGCCCGGTGCCGTGGGCAGTGGCGTGTTCCCGGAACTCAAGCACAGCAAGGATCTGCGCATCAGCGGCCTTGATGGCTGGCAGGATGTGGACCATCAGCTGCAGCACGCGGTGTTCAACGGCCTGCTGACTTATCTACGCCGTTATCCACAGGCGTTGATCGCGCCGCTGATGTTGCAGATCCAGGACAGCAAGGGCCAACCGCGACGCCTGTCTGCCGAGGACTTCCCTGACATGCCGCAGCAGCAGCTGGCCGACCTGGCCCGCACCTGCCTGCGCCCGGGCGCCATCAACCTGCAGTGGTATGCGGCGGGCGAGGGCGGTTATCCGTACTGGCACTGCGAGCTGTACCCCAAGGATGCGCAGGCCGAGACCCTGCACCGGCACGTGTTGTGGACGCTGTACCTCAACGACGAATTCGAAGAGGGCGAAACCGAGTTCCTGTTCCAGGGGCGGAAGATCGCACCACGCACCGGCAGCCTGCTGATTGCGCCGACGGCGTTTACGCATACCCATCGTGGCAACAGGCCGCAGGGTGGGGACAAGTTCATCGCGACGAGTTGGATCCTGTTCCAGAGCGCGCAGAAGTTGTTTGGGGGGTGACGCCGAGCTGCTCGTCGGCCTCGGATGTAGAGTTGAGCCATGCTCGACTGATGGACTCAGAACAACGACCCCTGTGGCGAATCCTTCTTCGGCGGCAAGGGCTTCTGGAACCGGCTGCAATCCAGCTTCGGCCAATGGCTGTTCTGCGCATTGAAGCCGAGACGCTTTCGCGCCAGCTTGAAGCGATTGTTCAACAGATCGGCATACACACCCTGGCCACGCATGCGGGTGCCGAACTGGCTGTCGTAATCCTTGCCGCCGCGCAGCTGCTGGATGGTGCTCATCACGTGCGCGGCGCGATCGGGATGATGGGTGTCCAACCAATCGCGGAACAGCGGGGCCACTTCCAGCGGCAGGCGCAGCAGCACGTAGCCTGCGGTGCTGGCGCCAGCATCATGCGCGGCCTCCAGCACGGCTTCCAGTTCGCTGTCGTTGATCCACGGGATCACCGGCGCCACCATCACACCCACCGGAATGCCCGCTTCATGCAGGCGCTTCATCGCACGCAGCCGTGCATGCGGCGCCGACGCGCGTGGCTCCAGCTTTGCGGAGAGATGCGGGTCCAGCGAGGTCACCGAGAAATGCACGCTGACCAGGTTCTCCGCCGCCAGCGGTGCGAGCAGATCGATGTCACGTTCGACCAGTGCGTTCTTGGTGATCAGCGAGAACGGATGCTTGGTTTCCAGCATCACTTCGATCAGCTGGCGGGTGAGCTTGAACTTGCGTTCGATCGGCTGGTACGCATCGGTGTTGATGCCCAGCGCGATCGGTTGCGGAACGTAGCCAGGCTTCGACAACTCCTTGCGCAGCAGCCGCGGCGCATTGGTCTTGGCGAACAGCTTGGTCTCGAAGTCCAGGCCTGGCGACAGGTTCAGATAGGCGTGCGAGGGGCGCGCGAAGCAGTAGGAGCAGCCATGCTCACAACCGCGGTACGGATTCACCGATTGGCTGAAGCCGACGTCCGGTGAGGTGTTGCGGCTGATGATGCTGCGTGCGGTCTCGGCACGTACTTCAGTGCGCAGGCGTGGGGCGAGGAATTCCTCGCTCTCATCGACCGCCCAGCCGTCGTCCACCGCCTCGCTGACGGTGCTTTCAAAGCGCCCGGCAAGGTGGGACGTGGAACCTCGGCCCTTGATCGCGATACCCATTGCGGCAGGTTACGCCGCAGCCGTCTCAATGGCTGCGACGGCTGCCTGAAGGGTTCAGCGCGAAGCTCTGCAAGGCAGCCGTATCACTGTAGCGCCGAGCCCATGCTCGGCTGCATCCATCGGTCACAGCAGGGCCAGGTACCCGCGCACGGTGGCATCCAGGCCGTCGTACAGCGCCTCACCGATCAGCGCGTGACCGATCGACACCTCCAGCACGTCCGGCACGTGGGCCAGGAAATCGCGCAGGTTGTCCTGCGACAGGTCGTGCCCAGCGTTGACGCCCAGGCCCACCGCCTGCGCCCGCCGCGCCGCAGTGGCGAACAGTTCCAGCATCGCCGCAGCGTCTCCGGCCGCGTGTGCTTCGGCGTAGGGGCCGGTATACAGCTCGACACGATCTGCACCGACGTCGGCCGCCTGCTCCAGCAGTGGGTTGCCCGCATCGACGAACAGGCTGACCCGGCAGCCCATCGCCTTCAGTTCGGCGATCAGTGGTCGCAGCCGCTCGGCATCCCGCTCGAAGTCGAAGCCATGGTCGGAGGTGATCTGTCCATCGCCATCCGGCACCAGCGTCGCCTGCGCCGGGCGGGTCTGCGCGCACAGCGGCAGCAGGCCTGGGTAGCCCTCGCGCGGCGGTGCGAACGGGTTGCCTTCGATGTTGAACTCGACACCACGCGCGCGGGTCAGCGTGGACAGCGCCAGCACGTCCTCGGCGGTGATATGGCGGCGGTCCGGCCGCGGGTGCACGGTGATGCCATGTGCACCGGCATCCAGGCAGGCCTGGGCGGCGCGCACCACGTCCGGTTCGGCGCCGCCGCGCGAATTGCGCAGGACGGCGATCTTGTTGACGTTGACGCTGAGCTGGGTCATGGAACGGAACTACTTGGAAAGAGGGGACGGATCGTGGTCGTTGGCGTCGACATTGCGGCGGGCCTGGGCCTGCTCGCGCAGGCGGCGCAGCTCCTCGGCATCGACAAGGGTGGCAGGGTCCCGCTGAAGGTCGCCGAAGCGGGCTACATAGCGACCGCGCACCCAGGCCAGCAGGAAGGCGAGGGCGGCCAGCAGGCACAGGGTCATCAATGCGGCGCTGGGGGTCTTCAGGGCGAAGGCGAAACAGCCCAGCGCCAGCAGCAGGTACAACCAGTACATAGTCGGGCTCCCCGGATGATCGCCGCAGTGTAGCGCTGCGTCAGAGCAGCGGCGAGGCCAGCCGGGCGAAGGCCTCGGGCAGGCGGTGCAGCCACAGCGAGCGCCCGGCCTGGTCATGCACCCGGGTGGCGCGATCGAATTCACCCTGCAGCAGCTCGGCCAGGGCCGCCACGCGGTCCCGGTCGCTGATCATCATCGACAGCTCGAAGTTCAGGCGGAAGCTGCGGTGGTCGAAGTTGGCACTCCCGACAATGCAGACGTCGTCGTCGGCGATGAACGCCTTGGTGTGCAGCATGCGCGGGCCGTACTCGTAGATCTTCACGCCGGCATGCAACAGTTCGTCGAAGTACGAGCGCGCGGCCTGGGTGACGAACCAGGAATCGCTCATTTTCGGTACCAGCAGGCGCACGTCCAGGCCGCCCAGCGCGGCCGAAGTCAGCGCCATCCGCGCCGCTTCACCCGGCACGAAATAGGGCGTCACCAGCCACACCCGCTCGTGCGCTTCCTGGATGGCGGCGACGTGCAGCCGGTGGATCGTCTCCCAGCCCGAATCCGGGCCGGACACCAATACCTGCGCGTTGATCGCGCCATCCCCGCGCAGCGGCATATCGGCCGGCCACAAGCGGGCGATATCCATCCGCGAGGGTTCCTGGCCACTGGCGTAGAGCCAGTCCTCGGCGAACACCAGCTGCAGACTGCGCACCACATGACCGCGGATGCGCATGTGCAGGTCGCGGTAGGCGTTCGGCTTGCGGCTCTCGTCTTCATCGTCGGTGATATTGATGCCACCGGTGAAGGCCAGCCGGCCATCGACGATCACCAGCTTGCGGTGCGTACGCAGGTTCAACCACGGCCGCTTGAACGGCTTCAGCAGCTGCCGGGGATGGAACCAGACCGCCTCGCCACCGGCATCGATCAGCGGCTGCAGGAAGCGGCGAGGCAGGGCGGAAGAACCCACTGCATCCAGCAGCAGGCGCACCTTCACGCCGGCACGGGCGCGCTCGACCAGGGCGTCGCGCAGGGCGGTGCCGGCATGGTCCGGATTGAAGATGTAGTACTCCAGGTGCACGTGATCGCGAGCCTGCGCCACCGCTTCCAACAGAGCGGCGTAGGTAGCGGCACCATCCACCAGCCAGGTCACCTCGGTCGCGCTGCTCGGCGCCAGGCCCGTGGTGGCCTGCGCGATCTTGGCCAGCTCGGTGCAGTCGGCATCCGGTGGGCAGACATCGCTGTAGTGCTCCATGCCCGAACGTGCGCGTCCGCGGCGCAGCCGTTGCCGCTTCACCTTCTGCGGGCCAAGCAGGTAGTAGATGAACAAGCCGAGGTAGGGCAGCAGCGCCAACGACAGGATCCAGCTCAACGTGGCGACCGGCTCACGCTTCTGCAGCATGATCCAGCCCGCCAGCGCGAACAGATACAGCAGGTAGGCCACCGCCAGGATCGAGCCAAGGTGGGCGATGCCGTCGAGCCAATGACGCAGGGAGTCGAAGAGGGCGAGCATCCGCCGATCATAGCGGTCCAGGCCGGCAGGCATAAAAAAAAACGCCCCTGTCTCCAGGGGCGTCTGCAGTCGCGTCATGACTGTTGTGTTGCGGTGTAGCGATTACTGCTGCACAAAACCGATCTTCTTCATCTGAGCATTCTTCGCGGCGGCCAGAACCTTGGCCATCACGTCGTACTCGGAATCCGGGCTGGCGTCGATGCGCAGTTCCGGCTGGTTGGTCGGGTCACGCTGGACCTCCTGCTCCATCCGCTGCTGCAGCTCGCTGGTATTGATCGGGCTGTTGTTCCACGAGACCTGGTTGCTGGCGTCGATCTTCAGTTCGATCGGCGGCGGCGGTTCGACCAGCTGCGGCGGTGGGTTGAGCACGCGCTGCGGCAGGTCGACGGCGATCGGGTACGTCATGATCGGCGCGGTCACGATGAAGATGATCAGCAGAACCAGCATCACGTCCACGAGGGGCGTGACGTTGATGTCTGCCATGGGGCCCTTGCCACCACCACTACTGAATGCCATGGCTTATTGCCCCTTTTCTTTGGTCGCGACGAAGCCGACGTCCAGCATGCCCTGCTCCTGCGCGACCTTGGTCAGGTCGTTGATGACGCGCATCTTGGTGGTGCGGTCACCACGCAGGTTCAGCGGCGGCTGCGGGGTCTGCTGGGCGGCGGTCGCCAAGCGCGACTCGAGAGTCTGCTTGTTGATTTCTTCGTCGTTCCAGTAGATCGAGCCGTCTTCCTTGACTGCCAGGGTGATCGGTCCGGAACGCTTTTCAGCGTCTTCCGGCTTCTGGATCAGGTTGGCTTCCGGCAGATCCACCTTGACCTTGTGGGACATCAGGGGCGCCGTGATGATGAAGATGATCAGCAGCACCAGCATCACGTCCACGAGGGGCGTAACGTTGATGTCGGCCATGGGGCCGCCGCTGTTACCACTACTGAAAGCCATAACGGGCTCCGTCTAGATCTTGGTGACTACTTACGTTCGTCGCTGGGTGACGCGCGCCGCAATTAGCGGACGCGCGAGCCGGTGGCGAAGAAGTCGTGCAGGTCGTGCGCGAAGGTATCGAACTTGCTGATGGTCGCGCTGTTGATCTTGCTGAAGAAGTTGAAGGCGAACACGGCCGGGATCGCGACGAACAGACCGATCGCGGTCATGATCAGCGCTTCACCCACCGGGCCGGCAACGGCGTCGATCGAAGCGGAGCCGGTGGCACCGATCTTGATCAGGGCGCCGTAGATGCCCCACACGGTACCCAGCAGACCGACGAACGGAGCGGTCGCGCCGACGGTGGCCAGCAGGGTCATGCCCGACTGCAGCTTGTTGCTTTCGCGGGTGACGGCCTGACGCAGGGCGCGGTCGACGAACTCCGAACGGCTCAGGTTCTCACCCACGCCGCCGGTGGCGCCGCCTTCAGCGCGCTGGTGGTGCGCAGCAGCCTGGGCAGCGTCCAGGGCGATCTTCGAGAACGGCTCCGAAGCCGGCTGCTCTTCCATGGCACGGATGGCGTCCTGCGCGTTCGGGGTATCCCAGAACAGGCTGACGACGCGATCAGCAGCGCTCTTCAGGCGGGTCGCACGGAAGATGTTGATGACGGTCCAGTACCAGGACATGGCCGACATGGCGATCAGGGTCAGCAGCACGACCCAGGAAACCGCGAAATCACCCGGCTTGGTGGTCATTTCGTGGATCAGGTGCTCGAAGCCCATCTGCGACAGGGCGTTGGACGGATTGCCCCCGGCAGCAGCGGCGATGAAAATTTCCTGCAGCATGACGCTTACCTTTGTTGTGTGTGGTGATAAAGGGTGTAGCTAAGCTAAACAATCGAACCGGGAGCAGGGGTGGCCAAGCGGCCACCCGGGCGCATCAGTTCAGCGCAAAGTTGACCGGGACGCGAACGCGACCTGCCGTCTTCTTACCGCCAGATTCAGCGGCGTTGAAGCGCCACTTGCGAGCCGCTTCCATCGCGGCACGGTCCAGGTCGCGGTTACGGCTGGACTTTTCCACCGTGACATTGGTGACGTTGCCGCTGGCATCGACATCAATGATCAGGATCACTTCGCCCTGGATACCCGCGCGGAAGGCTGCCGGCGGGTAGCGCGGCGGATTCATGGCCTTCGACGAGATGTCCACGCTGGCCTCGATCGAGGTCGCAGGTGCCGGCGGCGCGGGGGGCGACGGCGGGGTGACGATATCGCTCGGGCGCGGCTCCGGCACGTCCACGACCGGCGCCTGCGGCGGCGGCGGGACCGGCGACGGCTTCGGCGGCGACAGATTCTTCACCGGCGGCGGCGGAGTATCGGTCGGCGGCGGCGGCGGCGGCGGCGGGGGCGGCGGCGGCGGCGCATCGACGATGGTCACCATGACGTTGCGCTCCTTCTCAGCCACGGCCTTGGGAGCCACGGCGGGAATGAGGAGCATCATGAAGGCGGCCAGATGCAGGGCAATTACAAACGCGATGCCGACGATGCGAGGCCAGCTCAGCCCCTTGTCATCGGGTTGTTCGTACCGGTGAACGACTAGTTGTTCCGTCATGCGCCAAGAGCTCAATAGTGGGGCCGGGATGCCGGGGGCGGAATCCCTGATCAGCGGTGCATGACACCGCAGGAACCTCCAAGCTTATACCAATCCTGAGCGCCTGCGCATCAACTGGGCAGGCATTCAGGCGTTATTCCTACTTACTTCAGGTTGATGATTTTCTTGGCATCAGCCTGGTTCTTCACACCCTTCGCCAGCGCCTGCTGGGCGGCCTGCTTGGCCTCCGGGATGCGACCTTCGGCATGCAGGACGCGTGCCAGGTTCAGGTAGGTCTCACCGTCCTTGGACAGCGGGGCAGCCTTCTGCCACGCATCGATCGCCTGCGGCACCTGGTCGGAGTAGTAGTAGGACTGGGCCAGCGCCAGGTAAACCTGGTAGTCCGGCTTCAGGATGCCCTTCTGCAACCCTTCGTTGATGACCGCGATGACGTCCTTTTCCTTTTTGTCGGTGTTGGCATAGATGGAGTACAGCTGCTTGTACTCGCGCTCTTCGGTGAGCTGGCCGCTGCTGCGCAGCTTGTCCATCACCGCGGCCGCCTTGTCCATCTGGTCGGCCTGCATGTACATGCTGGCCAGGTTCAGCTGGGCCTTCTTGTCGTTCGGGTTCTTGGCGGCCAGCGCCTCGGCTTCCTTGACCGCTTCGCCGGACTGGCCGGCTTCGGACAGGGCCGCCATCAGCAGCTGGTTCCAGTTGTCCTTCGGTTCGGCGGAGCCGGCGATGGCCTGCTTCAGCACCGGAATCGCTTCCTGGTAGCGCTCCAGCTGGTACAGCGCCTGGCCCTTGGCGATCAGTTCTTCCGGCTTGGTCGACTTGCTCTCGGCGAAGTACTTGTCGAGGGTTGCCAGGCCTTCGGCTGTCTGGTCTTCCTGCAGCTGCAACTGGCCCAGCATCAGCATCGACTGGAAGTGGCCGTTGTTGTCCAGGCCGTTGAACTGCAGGACCTGCTTCAGGTAGGCGATGGCAGCCGGAGCGTCATCGGTCTGGTAGGCAGCCTGCGAGGCCAGCTGCGCGGCCAGCGACTTGTCGTACTCGTTCGCGGCGCTGTCAGCCAGGATGGCGTCGGCCTGGGTGCGGGTTTCCGGGAACTTTTCCTTGTTGTAGCTGTCGATCATTTTCTGCAGCTTGCTGCCCATCTTGGCCGAAGCCTTGACCGTCGGCTCCTGGCGGGTCGCGTTCGGGTACAGCGCCTCGGCCTTGGCCTGCTTGCCGCCACGGTTGCCGCGCTCGGAGGAACGCGAGGACTGCGCGAAGGCATCGGTGACCACGGCGCCGGTCAGGGCGGTCGCGACGAGGACGGAAAGCACAGCTTTGTGGTTACGGAAAATCATCGTTCACCTCGATCGAACCGCCGGTTAGCGGCAAAGTCGGACTGTCAGAAAAATCTGAGCCGCCAAACGTATCAGAAACAGATGGCGTGAGAAATCGTTTTATGTGCTGCAATACAGCATAGAACTGCGCACTCATCCGCACTTTGGCCGTAGCCCGGCCGCCTGCGCCTGCTGATAGACCGGCGTCAGGCCCGGGGCATCACGTCGCAGTTCCTGGATCCGGTTGGCCGGATCCGGGTGGGTGGACAGCCATTGCGGGCTGCGACCGCCGCTGGCGGCCATCATGTTCTGCCACAGATCGACCGCCTGCGCCGGATTGAATCCGGCCTGGGCCATCAGCCGCTGGCCAATCACGTCAGCCTCGCTTTCCTGCGTCCGCGAGCCCGGTAGCAGGAAGGCAGTCTGCGCGCCCATGCCGCCGAGCTGGTTGACGGTGCTGGCAGCACCTTCGCCGTAGGCTGCGCCAGCCAGCGCGCCGAGCACGGCCAGCCCGGTCTGTGCGCCCATCTGGCGGGTGATCCGCTCTTCGTGGTGGCGGGCGATGACATGGCCGATTTCATGGCCGATCACGGCAGCCAGCTGATCCTGATTCTTGGCCACGGTGAAGATGCCGGTGTTCACGCCGACCTTGCCGCCGGGCAGGGCGAAGGCGTTGGGCTCCTTGTCGACGAATACCGCCGTCTCCCACCGTACGCCACGGTATTGAGCTGGCAGCTGCGCGACCAGGGCGTTGACCACGCACTGCACGTAACCGTTCTGGCGGCCGTCGGTGCTGATCTTTTCCTTCTGCTTGGTTTCGGCGAACGCCTGTGCGCCGAGCTGGTCCAGCTGCGCCTGCGAGACGCCGCCCACCATCTGCCGGCGACCGGTAGGGGAGGTGGTGGTCGCGCAGGCGCTGACCAGGGTAGTGATGACAAGGGCCAGCAGCAGTTGTTTCATGGAAACTCCCCCGTGTTCATATGCGGAGTGTGTAGCGTAGCGGCTTAATCTTTCGTCAAGCGGACGCGGCGTTACGTTGACCCCAGGAACACCATCGCGGCAAGGGCGACCGCATTGTTCAGTGCATGGGCGGTGATCGCCGCCCACAACGTGCCGGTGCGCCGGTAGAGCCAGCAGAACGCGGCCCCCATGCCACCATAGACCAGCCACAGCTGTGCGATTTCGGCCGGGCCATTGGCACTCGTGCCAGGGATCTCATGGATCAGGGCAAATGCGAGGCTGCTCAGTACCACGCCCAACCCTGGCCGCCCGGCCTGCCACAGGCGGCCAAACAGCACGCGGCGGAACAGCAGTTCCTCGTAGGCCGGCGCCAGGACCACCGCGAACAGCACCAGGAACAACGGGAAACGTGCGATCGCGCTCTGCATCAGCGCCAGATTGGTGGGGACCGGCTCGACGCCGACCTGCTTGGCCAGGAAGGCGATGCCGTTGCTGCCGAGCACGATCAGGGTCGCCACCAGCAGGGTCCAGCCCCAGGTGGAGGGGCGGCGCAGCGCCTGGCGCGAGGCGTGGCGCTCGGCGGCGTTGGCCGGCCGTCGCCAGAAGTACAGCAGCAACGCGGCGCCACCGGTGGCGAACAGCGCCATGAGAATCTGCGCAAGCGCGCCGGGCTGGCCCAGCGACGCCGCTACCGAACTGGCGTCGGGTGCGCCAGCGCCAGCCTGCGCGTTCGCGTAACCAACCACCACGCCACGGTACAGACCCCACAGCAGGCCGCTGACCAGGCTCAGGCCGAACAGGGTGACAGCGGCGATGCCCAGGTCGATGAAGAACCCCGCCAACGGCGAAACGGCACGCGGCGCGGCAGAAGCCGGCGGAACCGGGGGCGGAGCGGAAACCGGGGCGGATGCTGACATCAGGTACCTGTGTTCAAGAGTCGAAGGCCGGCGCGCCTCCCCGCGCGCCGGCCGTGTCCCGATTGTGTCAGATATCCAGGTTTGCGACCTTCAGCGCGTTGTCTTCGATGAAATCGCGACGCGGTTCGACGACATCGCCCATCAGGGTGCTGAAGATCTGGTCGGCTGCGACAGCGTCCTCGATACGCACCTGCAGCAGTCGGCGGGTTTCCGGATTCACCGTGGTGTCCCACAGCTGCTCCGGATTCATTTCACCCAGACCCTTGAATCGCTGGATCTGGCGGCCGCGCTTGGCCTCCTCGAGCAGCCAGTTCTGTGCCTTGGCAAAGCTGTCGACTTCGATCGACTTGGCGCCGCGGGAAATGGTCGCGCCTTCGCGGACCAGACCGTGCAGCAGCTTCGATGCCTGGTGGATCGCGCGCAGTTCGCCGCTTTCGAAGGCCGACATCGGCAGCACCTGGATGTGCTGTTCGCCCATGTGGCGACGGGTCACCAGCACAGCGGCCGGGCGCTCGTCGTTGGCTTCCTGCAGTTCCAGCGTGAAACGCGGGCTGCCCAGGCTGCCCTGGTTGAGGCGCTTGGCCAGTGCATCCAGGCCCTCGCCTTCGCCGGCAGCGCGCAGGCTTTCCAGGTCCATCGGCACGAAATCGACCAGCGCTTCAAGCAGGTTGCGGTCGTAGCGATGTGCGTTGCGCTCGATCGAATCCAGCGCGGCTGCGTAGGCCAGCAGCAGCTTTTCCAGCGCAAGGCCTTCGATGCCAGGCTCGCCGGTGGCCGGCACCAGCGCAGCGTTTTCCACCGCGCTGCTGGCCAGGTAGCTGTCCAGCGCCGGGTCGTCCTTCAGGTACAGCTCCTGCTTGCCCTGCTTGATCTTGTACAACGGCGGCAGGCCGATGTAGACGTAACCGCGCTCGATCAGCTCCGGCATCTGACGGTAGAAGAACGTCAGCAGCAGGGTGCGGATGTGGGCGCCGTCGACGTCGGCGTCGGTCATGATGATGATCTTGTGGTAACGCAGCTTGTCCGGGTTGTACTCGTCTCGGCCGATGCCGGTGCCCAGCGCCGTGATCAGCGTGCCGACCTGGTCGGAGGACAGCATGCGGTCGAAGCGCGCGCGTTCCACGTTGAGGATCTTGCCGCGCAGCGGCAGCACCGCCTGGTTCTTGCGGTTGCGGCCCTGCTTGGCCGAGCCACCTGCCGAGTCACCCTCGACGATGAACAGTTCGGACAGCGCCGGATCCTTTTCCTGGCAGTCGGCCAGCTTGCCCGGCAGGCCGGCGATATCCAGCGCGCCCTTGCGGCGGGTCAGGTCGCGGGCCTTTCGCGCCGCTTCACGTGCACGCGCGGCGTCGACGATCTTGCCGGCGATCGCCTTGGCTTCGTTCGGGTTCTCCTGCAGGAACTCTTCCAGGCGCGCACCGAAGGCGTTTTCCACCGCCGGACGCACGTCGGAGCTGACCAGCTTTTCCTTGGTCTGGCTGGAGAAGCTCGGGTCCGGCACCTTCACCGACAGCACCGCGATCATGCCTTCTCGCATGTCGTCGCCGGTCAGGTTGATCTTGGCCTGCTTGGCGATGCCGTTCTGCTCGATGTAGTTGTTGAGCACACGGGTCAGCGCACCGCGGAAACCGGCCAGGTGGGTACCGCCGTCCTTCTGCGGAATGTTGTTGGTGAAGCAGTACATCGTCTCCTGATAGGAGTCGGTCCACTGCAGCGCCACATCCACGACGATGCCGTTGTGCTCGCCGGTGACTGAAATGACATTCGGGTGCAGCGGCGTCTTCAGCTGGGCCAGATGCTCCACGAAGCTGCGGATGCCACCCTCGTAGTGGAAGTCATCGCGACGGCCGTCGCCACGCTCGTCGGCAAGGACGATCTTGACGCCGGAGTTCAGGAACGACAGTTCGCGCAGGCGGCGGGCCAGGATGTCGTAGTGGAACTCCACGTTGTCGTGGAAGGCGACGGTGGACGGCCAGAAGCGCACGGTAGTGCCGCGCTTGGTGGTGGTTTCCAGCTTGGCCAGCGCGGTCACTGCGGCGCCGTTGCTGAATTCCTGCTGGTAGTGGAAGCCGTTCTGGAACACGTCCACCAGCAGCTTCTGCGACAGCGCGTTGACCACGCTGACGCCGACGCCGTGCAGGCCGCCCGAAACCTTGTAGCTGTTGTCGTCGAACTTGCCGCCTGCGTGCAGGACGGTCATGACGACTTCGGCTGCAGACACTTCGCGACCGAGCTTGGCACTCATCTGCTCGTGCTTGCCAGTCGGGATACCACGGCCGTTGTCGGACACCGAGACCGAACCGTCGGCGTGGATCGTCACCGCAACGT
Source organism: Stenotrophomonas sp. YJH_SMC_58 (assembly GCF_059369635.1). NCBI lineage: Bacteria > Pseudomonadati > Pseudomonadota > Gammaproteobacteria > Lysobacterales > Lysobacteraceae > Stenotrophomonas > Stenotrophomonas sp. YJH_SMC_58. The sequence continues at coordinate 66,586 of NZ_JCAFSW010000007.1, read as the reverse complement.
GGTCGGCGTGGCCGGCCAGCGCTTCGTCGATCGAGTTGTCGACGACCTCGAACACCATGTGGTGCAGACCGGTGCCGTCATGCACGTCACCGATGTACATGCCGGGACGCTTGCGGACAGCCTCCAGGCCTTCCAGGGCGGTAATGCTGTTGGCGTCGTAATTGCCGTTGTTTGCCGGGGTGTTCTGTTCGTCGCTCATTGCGCTTGCCGTAGGCTCCGCAGGTCGGCCACCGCTTGGAGCGATGTGCCGAGAATGAAAGGATTTCAACCCGAATTATACCAGCCGGGGTCGAGCGGCCCTGGTGTGCCCACTATGGCACAGCCACGATTTGTGCATGTTCCACGTGGAACCGGGCGATGTGGGTCAGGTCCAGCAGCGCCGCCGGGGCTTCGGTAGCGGTGATGAAAATCTGTGCCGGCCCATTGAGCAGGCGCTCCAGCACCCGCGCCTGATGGGTGCGATCCAGCTCCGAGGCCAGATCGTCCAGCGCGATCACCGGCCATTCGCCGCGCTGTTCCGCATAGTCCTCGGCCTGCGCCAGCAGGCAGGCCAATGCCGTCAGCTTGGCCTGGCCACGGGACAACGCATCACGCCCCGGAATGCTGTGGAAATCCACACTCCAGTCTGCCCGGTGTGGGCCGACCGAGGTATAGCCGGCCTGCCGGTCACGTTCCCGGGCCAGCAGCAGGGCATCGGCCAAGGGAAGCTCATGCCGCCGCCAACCGGGGCTCAGTTCCAGCCCCTGGATGCCGAGTTGCGGAGCCAGGCGGGCGGCCAGGGCCACCGTGCGCTGCTGCAGACGCTCCAGGTAGTGCTGACGGCGGCTGGTCAGCGGCTCCCCGGCCTCGGCCAGCTCGTGATCCCAGGTATCGAGCATCCGCGACGGCCCGCCTTGCTTGAGCAGAGCATTGCGCTGCTTCAGCGCCCGGGAATAGCGGCGCCACAGGGAGAGAAAATCCGGTTCCACGTGGAACAAACCCCAATCGAGGAAACGCCGGCGGGGTTCGCCCCCCCCACTGACCAGTGCATGGCTCCCCGGCTCGAACGTCACCACGGCCAGCGCTGCGCAGAGATTGCCCAGCTGCGCGACGTCTTCACCGTCCAATCGACCCTTCCAGTCCTGGCCACTGTGGCGCAGCCCGGCCTTTCGGCGGTGGGGCGGGTGATCGGCACGCTGTTCGTCCCATTCCACGAAGATTTCCAGCGCTTCCTGACCCTGGCGCACCAGACCGTCGCGCACCCGGCCACGGAAGCTGCGCCCGTAGGCCATCAGGTGCAACGCTTCGAGCACGCTGGTCTTTCCGGCACCGTTGTCGCCGGTCAGCAGGTTCAATCCCGGCTGGGGCGACAGGTCCACCGCGCTGAAGCGACGCAGTTGGTGCAGGGCGAGGCGGCGGATAAGCATGGGGCGCGAAAGACCATCCGCACGAGGCGGTAGTGGGGCAGGGAATCCATCAGCTTACTGCATCGGTCAAGCCAGCCGTGGCGCGCCAGACATCGCCACTGTGCTGAAGCCTCCGCCTGGCAACCCCACGCGTGTTCCACGTGGTGGCGCTCCCTCACCTGCGCTCGCCTGGGTCTGGATATGCCCGGGAATCCTTGAATTCTGAGCGGCGGCGCAGAGTACAGGCCTTCAGATTTCAGCGATTTCAGCCTCATTCCGCGAGCATCGCCAGGTGCCCCCGACGGTGGGTTGCGCGAACACCGCGCGGATTTCTTGAAATCTACGATGCGATGCCGTGGAGGGTTCCACAGATTTCAAAGAATTCAGCCCATTCGTTTCACGCTGTCCACAGCGGGCCTGTATGACTTATACACAAGGTATGGGCAAACTGTGGATAAAAAAGCCCTTTTGCCCGACCTGCGAAACTATCCACAGGTTCCCCCCCAGCCTGAGGGGCCTCTATACAGGGGGTTTCAGCTGCATAAATCTCTTGAAAATCAATTGGATAATGCATTTTTCCACGAAATCTGGGCCTACCATCACCACCATGCTTTAGATTTATACCCAGATTTAGAAGCTAGGCCAGCTTTGATCCGGCCCCAATCAGGCCTGTGGACAGTGACGTCTGCAGATGAAGCAACCACTGCGATAGGGGATGCGATCCGCTTCATCCATTCGACCAGATCGGGTTACCTGCAATCAGGCTGAAGACCTGGAACTGCGTACTCGATCAAAGTTGGCTGGGCAGCGCCCAGGTCAGCAATCTGGATTCCTAACGCGCAGGGCCGATTGCATCGGAGGGGCAACCAAGAACAATCGGCAAGCAGCAATCTCGAGCAAGACATTCGACCAGACCCGGAGATTCCGCGATCCCCGATGCTCCACGTGGAACCTGCAAAAAAAACGCCCGGGGAGATCCCGGGCGTCCTTCGGTTCCACGTGGAACAGGTTGCTGTCAGAGACGCAGCGGCATCACCACGTGGCGCGACCTCTCGCTGCTGGATTCACGAACCAGCGCAGAAGAGTTGGAGTCGCGCAGCTGGATGATGACCTCCTCATCGCGCAGCGCGGAGAGGGCGTCCAGCAGGTAGTTCACGTTGAAGCCAATGGCCAGATCACTGACCGTGGTGTCGGCTTCGATCTCTTCCTGGGCTTCTTCCTGTTCCGGATTGTGCGCGCTGATCTTCAGGTTGCCCGGCGAGACTTCCACGCGGATGCCGCGGTACTTCTCATTGGACAGGATCGCGGCGCGCTGCAGCGAGGCACGCAGTGCTTCACGATCCACCTTCACTTCGCGGTCGGCACCGATCGGAATCACCGCTTCGTAATCCGGGAAACGACCGTCGATCAGCTTTGAGGTGAAGGTGACATCGTCGCGCTTGACGCGCACGTGGCTGCGGCCGACTTCCAGTTCGATCTCGCGATCGCCGCTCTCCAGCAGGCGCTGCAGTTCGGTCACGCCCTTGCGCGGCACGATGATCTGGCGCTTGGAACCGCTGGGCTTGGCCAGATCGGTTTCACACAGGGCCAGGCGATGGCCGTCGGTGGCGACCGTGCGCAGCGCATCGCCGCGCAGGTCGAACAGCAGGCCGTTGAGGTAGTAGCGCACGTCCTGCTGGGCCATCGCGAACGCAGTGCGCTCGATCAGTTCCTTCAGGGTTGCTTCGCCGATCGCCACGCGCTCGGTAGCTTCCACTTCGTCCACCGACGGGAAGTCGTTGGAGGGCAGGGTGGCAAGGGTGAAGCGGCTGCGGCCGGCCTGCACGGTGATCTTGTCACCGGTCTGCGAGACGGTAATCCGGCTGCCGTCGGGCAGGGCGCGGATGATCTCGAACAGCTTGCGGGCGGGAATGGTGGTTTCGCCGTCCTGGGCATCTTCAACCGCGATCCGCGACACCATCTCCACTTCCAGGTCGGTACCGGTCAGCGACAGCTGGCCGTTCTGCACCTGGACCAGGAAATTGGCCAGAACCGGAAGGGTCTGGCGGCGTTCGACCACGTTGACGACCTGTGCCAACGGCTTGAGAAAGGCTTCGCGCTGCAGTGTGAAACGCATGTGGTTCCGTGCCCCTATGCTTTAAAAAATGTGGAATAAATCAAAAGCTTGGTGGTGCTGGTAGAGACAGAATCGCTGGAAAACAACGCTAAGTCTTTGTAAATAAAAGGATTCCAGGCATCGAAACCCTCTGTATTACCGACCCCCAGAGGGTGGGGAAAGCTGTGGATAAAACCGACGCGATTTCAAACGCCATTTTTATCCACAACGTGTCCCGCGCTTGCTACCGGATTCTGCACCGTTTTGTGCGATGACGCCTCATCGGCATCCGTGCATCATTCGCTCAGCTTCCGGATCAGCTTGTCCCAGTCCTCGCGGAGCTTGCCGTCGGTTTCCATCAGGGTCCGGATCTGGCGGCAGGCATGCAGCACCGTGGTGTGATCGCGACCGGCAAAGGCATCGCCGATCTCGGGCAGGCTGTGCTCGGTCAGTTCCTTGGTCAGGGCCATGGCGACCTGGCGCGGGCGTGCCAGCGAGCGGGTCCGACGCTTCGACAGCAGATCCTTGATCTGCAGGCCGTAGTAGTCGGCAACGGTTTTCTGGATGTTGGGAATGCTGATCGCCTGCTGCTGGGCGCGCAGCAGGTCGCGCAGGGTTTCCTGGGCGAACTCGGTGGTGATCGCGCGGCCGGTGAAATTGGCGCGGGCGGTCAGGGTATTGAGCGCGCCTTCGAGGTCGCGCACGTTGGAGCGCATCTTCTTGGCGATCAGGAACGCAACATCATCGGGAATCTCGGCACCGCGTTCGCGTGCCTTGGCCAGCACGATCGCGGCGCGGGTCTCGAAGTCCGGCGGTTCGATCGCGACCGACAGGCCCCAGGCAAGCCGCGACTTCAGGCGCGCTTCCAGGCCCTCGACTTCGCGCGGATAGCGGTCGCAGGTCAGGATGATCTGCTGCTTGCCATCGAACAACGCGTTGAAGGTGTGGAAGAACTCTTCCTGGGTGCGGTCCTTGCCGGCGAAGAACTGGATGTCATCGATCAGCAGCGCGTCCACCTGCTGGAACTGGCGCTTGAACTGATCCATGGTCTTTTCCTGCAGGGCCCGGATCATTGCGCTGAAGAACTGTTCCGAACGCAGGTACAGCACCTTCGCGCCCGGATTGGCCTGGCGCATGGCGTTGCCGGCGGCGAACATCAGGTGGGTCTTGCCCAGGCCGGTGCCCCCGTACAGCAGCAGCGGGTTGTGCGCGCGGTCGCCCGGCTTCTGCGCCGCCTGGAAGGCGGCGGCCAGGCCCAGCTGGTTGCTGCGGCCTTCGACGAAGTTGGCGAACGTGTAGTGGTTGTCCAGGTTGCCGGCGAACGGCACCTGCGGTTCGCTGGACACATGCGCCGACGGCGTGGAAACCGGCGCGTTCTGCGCCTCGACAGGGCGCGGGCGCGAGCCGATTTCAAGAAAAACGTCGCTGAAACCGGCGAAGTGCGCCAGCAGTTCGCGGATCCGGGCCAGGTACAGCTCGCGGACCTGGTCGACGATGAAGGCATTCGGTGCATACAGCACCAGGCTGTCCACGCGCAGATCGGCCTGCAGTGGCTTCAGCCAGGTATGAACGTCTTCCGGCGGGAACTCCGCTTCGAGGCGCTCGAGACTACGGGACCAAGCATCCATCAGCAATAATCGTCCGGTGGCCGGGGCATGGACGCGACAAGGCGCCCAAACACAGGCCTGAAAGGGGGGGAAATGGATGGCTCAGACTACCACCGAGCGCCCGCCTTCGGAATGCTTGTCCCCTACTTATTCACAAAAACATCCACAGCTATTGCACAGCCCGGTGAATTCGCGTAGCTGCCAGGGGTTGACTTGGGGCAGGGTACCTCTCTAGAATTTCCGGTTCTTTCCGTCCCATTCATACGAGAGGCCCCCAATGGCCACGAAGCGCACCTACCAGCCCAGCAACCTCAAGCGTAAGCGCGACCACGGCTTCCGTGCCCGTATGAAGACCGCTGACGGCCGCAAGATCCTGTCGCGTCGCCGCGCCAAGGGCCGCAAAGTCCTGAGCGCCTGATTGCCATGCCGCACCCCGCGGCAGACGCAATCCCTTCGACAGTGAATACTGCAGACCCGCGCAAGCGATTCCCTCGCTCTGCGCGGGTTCGCACGCGTGCCGAATACTCAACGGTCTTCAACGGCGCCCGCCGTGTGTCCGATCCGCTGATGACCCTGCACTGGCTGCCGGCTGACCGGCCGGCCAGGCTGGGTCTGGCGGTTTCCCGCAAGGTTGATCCGAACGCCGTCGGGCGTAACCGGATCAAGCGCGTCCTGCGCGACATCCTGCGTCAGACACGTACCGACATCCAGCCAGGCGACTTTGTCGTCGTGGCTCGTAGTGCTGCGCGTTCCGCCAGCAACGACGAGATCCGCCAGGCCTTCCTGCGCCTGCTGCGTCGCCTGCGTGCATTGCCCACGCCGGGCGTGGACGGCACAATGCCGCCGCCTGATGGCATCGCAACTCCTTCTTTGACCGAGCCGGCATCGCGTCCCGGCCCCGCCGAGCCTGTCCGCTGATGAACCAGACCCGCGTATTCCTCGTTTTTGCCTGGCTGATGGTGGCCGTGCTGCTGTGGATGGAGTGGAGCCGTGAAAAGGCTGCTCCGACCCCGGCACCAACCACGACGTCGGCCCCGGCAGCCGCACAGAGTGTTCCGGGCGCGAACCCCGGCGCCATCCCCAGCGCCCAGGTGCCGGGCGCCCCCGGCCAGGCGGCCGCTGCACAGGCCCAGGCCAGCGCTACCCCGGCCAGCCAGCGCGTGACCGTCACCACCGACGTGCTGCGCCTGGTGCTCGACGGCGGCCGCGTGCTCGATGCCGAGCTGCTGCAGTTCCCGCAGACCAAGGACGAAGGCAGCCCGCCGGTCCGCCTGCTGACCGAAGACCCCGCGCACCCGTACAGCGCGATCAGTGGCTGGGCCAGCGAAGACAAGAACACCCCGGTCCCCGGCGCTGACGGCTTCAAGCTGGTGGGGGACACCAAGGACTTCGTGCTGGCCAAGGGCCAGAACGAGCTGCAGATCCCGTTCGTGTGGACCGCCGACAGCGGCGTGACCATCAAGCGCACCCTGACCGTCTCGCGCAACGAGTACGCCGTGCGCTTCAAGGACGAAGTCAGCAACGCTGGCGCCGCGCCGTGGAACGGCTATGTCTACCGCACCCTGGACCGCACCCCGACCATCCTGTCGCGGAGCATGACCAACCCCGATTCCTTCAGCTTCAACGGTGCCACCTGGTACGACAACGACAAGAAGTACCAGCGTCGTGCGTTCAAGGACTACCTGGAAGACGGCACGCTGAACCAGAACATCACCGGCGGCTGGCTGGCGATGCTGCAGCACCACTTCTTCACCGCCTGGATCCCGCAGAAGGACCAGACCGCACACTACGTGCTGTCGCAGGTGGCTGGTCGTGACCTGATCGAAGCGCGTGGCCCGGCCTTCACCGTGGCCCCGGGCCAGTCCACCAGCACCGAAGCCCGCCTGTGGGTCGGCCCGAAGCTGGTCAACCTGATCGCCAAGGAAGACGTGCCGGGCCTGGACCGCGTGGTCGACTACAGCCGCTTCTCGATGATGGCGGTGATCGGCCAGGGCCTGTTCTGGGTGCTGAACCAGGTGCACAAGCTGGTCGGCAACTGGGGCTGGGCGATCGTCGGCCTGGTGGTGCTGCTGAAGCTGGTGCTGTACCCGCTGTCGGCGACCCAGTACAAGAGCGGCGCCAAGATGCGTCGTTTCCAGCCGCGCATCGCGCAGCTGAAGGAACGCTATGGCGATGACCGCCAGAAGTTCCAGACCGCGATGATGGAGCTGTACAAGAAGGAAAAGATCAATCCGATGGGGGGCTGCCTGCCGATCCTCATCCAGATGCCGATCTTCTTCGCCCTGTACTGGGTGCTGGTGGAATCGGTCGAACTGCGCCAGGCGCCCTGGTTCGGCTGGATCCAGGACCTGACCGCACGCGACCCGTACTTCATCCTGCCGGTCATCAACGTGGCAGTGATGTGGTTCACCCAGAAGCTGACCCCGGCACCGGGCATGGACCCGATGCAGCAGAAGATGATGCAGTTCATGCCGCTGGTGTTCGGCGTCATGATGGCCTTCATGCCGTCCGGCCTGGTCCTGTACTGGGTGGTCAACGGCGGCCTGGGCCTGCTGCAGCAGTGGTGGATGACCAAGCGCCATGGCGGCGAGCCGGTCCCGGCCACCACCGCGCCGGCCCCGGTCAAAAAGAAGTAATCCCGACCTGTAGAGTCGACTGTTGGTCGACTGGGAGTAGAGCAGTCGACTAACAGTCGACTCTACTACCGCCCCGGTCGATGAGAAGCCCGCCGCAAGGCGGGCTTTTCGCATGCGGCGTTAGAATCGCCGGCACACCGTTCCTCCCACCTTCGAGTCCTCCATGCAGCGTGCGCCGTCGTTCCGCCTGTTCCTGCCGTCGCTGTTGTTGACCCTGGTCGTTGCCGGCTGTGGCGACAAGGACGCGAAGGCGCCGGCGACCACGGTCACCCAGCCCAGCGCGCAGGCCGCGGCCGCCGCCGATCCCGCCGCTGCACCGTTGCTGGCCGCGCTGCAGAAGCAGCTCGACGGCTACCGCCGCATCATCGTGCTGCTGGCCGACGAGGAACAGCAGTCGGCTGCCGACCGCGGTACCTCCACGCGCGTGGGCCAGCAGCTGTTCCACGATGGCCTGGAACAGCGCACGGCCATCGCCGCGCAGTTCGACACGCTGCTGCGCGACTCCAGTCCGCAGCGCTTCGCCACCCTCGGCACCGTGCTGGACTACATCGAGTCGGCGCCGGAACTGTTCGACGCCGACCGCCTGGCCTTCCGCGAAGTGCTGCGTGACCTGCATGAACGGGTCGGCACCGATTCGTCGCTGCCGGCGGTGAAGCTGCACCAGCGCATCGGTGAGGACCTGGAGGCGCTTGATGAGATCGAGCGCAACTACAACCAGGAACTGACCCGCATCTTCAGCCGCTTCGAGCGCACCCGCGCCATCGAGTTGAAGCGCGAGAAGTGGGACGACTACATCGCCCACCTGCACAAGGACTACAGCCGCGAAGCGATCCTGCGCGACTACGGCGTGATCGAGCCGTACCCGATGTCGATGAAGGACAGCGACCGCGAGATCTTCGGACGCGACCTGCCGGCCAAGACTGTTGTGCTCACCTTCGACGATGGCCCGCACAAGGCCTATACCGATGAAGTGGTGGCCATCCTCAAGCGCTACGACGTGCCGGGCGTGTTCTTCGAAGTGGGCCGCAACCTGGGCAAGGTCGAGGCCGACGGCAAGGTCAGCCTCGGCCCGATGGCCAGGATCAGCCGCAACCTGATGGAAGAGGGCTATGCGGTCGGCAATCACAGCCTGACCCACGCCCAGCTGTCGCGCGCCACCGGTGACGCGCTGCGCCAGCAGGTGCTGGATACCGACACGCTGCTGAAGGATGTCGACAGCAAGCGCGCGCCGCTGTTCCGCTTCCCCTATGGCGCACGCAATGCCGAAGGCCTGCAGCTGCTCAACGAAGCCGGGCTGAAGTCGATCATGTGGAACATCGACTCGATGGACTGGGCTGACCCGGTGCCGGAATCGATCGTGCAGCGCGTGCTCGACCAGGTGAACAAGGAACAGCGCGGCATCATCCTGTTCCACGACATTCACGATCGTGCGGTGAAGGCGCTGCCGCAGATCCTCGACCGGCTGATCGCCGATGGCTACCAGTTCGCTGGCTGGAACGGCCGCGACTTCACCGTGGCCCGTGCGCGCAAGGGCGATACCGGTGCCGCCACCGTCACCACCGGCTACGAGAAGTCCTGGGCAATCGTGGTCGGCATCGACAACTACGCCAAGTGGCCGAAGCTGGAGTACGCCAGCCACGATGCGCAGGCGGTGGCCGATACCCTGACCGGGCAGTTCGGCTTCCCGTCCTCGCAGGTGATCGTGCTGAAGAACGAGCAGGCCACGCGCAACAACATCCTGGCTGCCTTCCACGACCGCCTGGCCGATGACCGCACTGGCAAGAACGATCGCGTGTTCGTGTTCTTCGCCGGCCATGGCGCGACCCGCCAGCTCGCCTCCGGGCGCGACCTCGGCTACATCATCCCGGTCGATTCGGACCCGAAGGAATTCGCTACCGACGCCATCGCGATGACCGACATCCAGAACATCGCCGAGAGCATGCAGGCCAAGCACGTTATGTTCGTGATGGATGCCTGCTACAGCGGCCTGGGCCTGACCCGTGGCGGTTCATCGTCGTCGTCGTTCCTGCGCGAGAACGCGCGGCGCAGCGCGCGGCAGATGCTGACCGCCGGCGGTGCCGACCAGCAGGTGGCCGACGCCGGTCCGAACGGCCACTCGGTGTTCACCTGGGTGCTGCTGCAGGCATTGGCCGGCAAGGGCGACCTCAACGGCGATGGGCTGATCACCGGTACCGAACTGGCCGCCTACGTTGCGCCGGCCGTCTCAGCCGTTTCACACCAGACCCCGGCCTTCGGCAGCCTGCCCGGTTCGCAGGGCGGCGAGTTCGTGTTCCAGGTGCCGGACAGCCAGGAGTTCCTCAATGCCGATACGCGCCAGTTGACCGCCGATGCGATCGCCCTGAACAACAAGGTTGAAGCCGCCAGCGAAGCCAAGGGCAGCCAGGCGCCGGTGACGGTGGCCGACCTGCAGGGCGGCAAGGCCAAGCTGGTGGTGCCCACTGCGGGCCCGGCGTCCGACCGCCAGCGCGCGCAGCAGGCCAATGACCGCGGCCTGCAGCTGTACCGCGAGAAGCAGTACGACGAGGCGGTGGCGCAGTTCACCGAGGCACTGAAGCTGCGTCCGGACTTCGCCCAGGCCGCCAACAACCTCGGCTTCGTCTACTACCGCCAGCAGCGCTATGCCGAAGCGGCGCGCTGGCTGGAGAACACGCTGAAGATCGACCCCTCGCGTGCAGTGGCCTATCTCAACCTGGGTGATGCCTACTTCAACGCCGGCGACAAGGCCAAGGCCAAGCAGGCCTACACCACCTACCTGGCCTTGCAGCCGCAGGGCAGTGGCGCGGCCCAGGCGCGCGCACAGCTGGAGAAACTCTGAGCCATGAACGACGCGATCCGCACCGACACCATCGTCGCCATCGCCAGCGCCCCTGGCGCCGGCGGTGTCGGCCTGCTGCGCCTGTCCGGCCCGCGTGCTGCGGCCATCGCCAATGCACTGGGTGCACCTGCACTGCGTCCGCGCCACGCGCACTACGCGCGCCTGCGTGATGCCGACGGCGAGGTCATCGACGATGGCATCGTGCTGTGGTTCCCGGCACCGAACAGCTTCACCGGAGAGGAAGTGGTGGAACTGCAGGGCCATGGCAGCCCGGTGCTGCTGCAGCAGCTGGTCGCGCGCTGCATCGCGCTCGGCGCGCGCCAGGCGCGGCCGGGTGAGTTCAGTGAACGGGCATTCCTCAACGGCAAGCTCGACCTGGCCCAGGCCGAGGCCATCGCCGACCTGATCGCCGCGGGCGACAACCGCGCCGCGCGCGCGGCACGCCGTTCGCTGGATGGCGTGTTCTCGCGCCGCATCGACGCCGTGGTCGAGCAGCTGGTTCTGCTGCGCATCCACGTGGAAGCGGCCATCGACTTCGCCGACGAACCGCTGGATACGCTCGGTGGCGCGCAGGTGCGGCGTGGGCTGGAACAGGCGCGCAGCGATCTGGCCATTCTGCGCCGCGATGCCGAACGCGGCCGTCGCCTGCGCGATGGCCTGCACGCGGTGCTGATCGGTCCGCCGAACGCCGGCAAGAGTTCACTGCTCAACGCGCTGGCCGGCAGCGAACGCGCCATCGTCACCGACATCGCCGGTACCACCCGCGACACCCTGCGCGAGACCATCCGCCTGGACGGCCTGGAGCTGACCCTGGTCGACACCGCCGGCCTGCGCGACGGCGGTGACGCCATCGAACGCGAAGGCATGCGCCGCGCCCATGTGGAAATCGAGCGCACCGATCTGGCGCTGATCGTGCTGGATGCGCGCGATCCGGCGGCTGGCGAAGCGGCGCTGGGCGAGGCCGTGGCGGCGGTGCCGCACAAGGTCTACATCCACAACAAGTCGGACCTGCTGGAGGCGTTGCCGTCGCTGGACGATCCGGACCGGGTGTTCGTTTCGGCCGCCACCGGCGCCGGGCTCGACGATCTGCATGCGCGTCTGCGTTCGATTGCTTCGGCCGGGGCAGGGGAGCAGGTGGATGGCGAGTTCTCCGCGCGCACGCGGCATGTGGACGCAATCGAGCGTGCGCAGGAGCACGCGCAGCGCGCCGATGGCGAGCTGGCGCATGAGCACCTGGAACTGGCCGCCGAGGAACTGCGGCTGGCGCATGACGCGCTGGGCGAGATCACCGGGCAGATGAGTGCCGATGACCTGCTTGGAAGGATCTTCTCCAGTTTCTGCATCGGGAAGTAGATCCGAGGTCAGATTCCCGAAGGGGCTCTGACCGCCTCGCTTACTCATGACTGACGGCTGGGGGTTTCAATCCTGTGCGCGACACCTCCTTGATATCATTCCCGCCATGAACCCGATAACCGACAGTGACGTGCGATCAGCTCTGCTGGGCAAGGTCATTGCTGAGCATGTCGCAAATCCGAACACGCTTGTGGTGGAGGAAATGGGGCTTGCGCGCGGCGCCTGCCGGGTCGATGTCTGTGTCATCAATGGCCATCTGCACGGCTACGAGATCAAGAGTGATGTAGACACCCTGCGGAGACTTCCATTGCAGCAGCAGTTCTACTCCGATGTCCTCGACAAGGCGACGATCGTGGTGGGCAAGCGCCATTTGGACCATGCCCTGGATACGTTGCCTGCTTGGTGGGGGGTCAGGCTGGCATCACGTGGAGCGCGCAACGCAGTGAGGCTAGAACTAGTGCGGCCTGCAAAACTCAATCCATCAGTGAGCGCGACGGCCGTCGCAGCACTGCTCTGGCGCGATGAAATTTCTGCTCTGATCGGCAGGCGGACGCCTGAAAAATCAGCGCTGCGCGGCAACCGCGCAGCGCTATGTGAACGTCTGTCGGAGCTCTACAGTCTTGCGGAAATCCGTGCGCTGGTCAGGGAACAGTTGAAGCGCCGGTCAGACTGGCGAGGTCGCGAACAACCTTAGTCATATGGTGGTTGGTCGCCACCGTTGGCCAGGTCGAGCTTCCCCCGGTACTGGTGACACTGATTGCGCAGTCTTCGATGTACGCATCGCCCCAGCTGTAGCCGCGCCCCATGAAGACCACCGGCAGATCGGAGACCAGGTGCCGGCACAGATCACGGTACTGGTCGCGGCCGTTGCGCTTGATCTGGGTACCTACAACGATCCGCCACTGATCATCGATCGTGTACTTGATCTTGGCGTTGGGGTCGAACAGGCGAGGATCCATCAATTCCGTCTGTGGAGAAGCGCAGCCATAGTCACCAAACCACGGCATTCGTTCAGTGTGCATGCGGGCTAGCCGCGTGTACGCGCGCCATTCCCGGCGGTTCACATCGCCATGTGGGCGATAGCTTGAAGAGGGGCTTAGGCTGGCAGGGAAACTACCACCCACGAGGGTGATCGATCTCCAGTCGGCCAGATCCGGAACGGCCGCAATCCATGCCTGCCAGGTCGATGCCTGCAGCGTGGGCGAGTCGGCGACATCGGTCGAGCTGTCGAGGATCAGGTCCACCTGACCTGATACCACGCCCAACAGTTTCAGCAACCCTGAGATCCGGGCCAGGTGCCCTCCTTCAAGATCATCCGGCACCAGCCGTAATCCGCAGCCACGATCATCGCGGGCGACGATGCGTGCCACCGCCTGCTGGTAGTCGACATGCCGGTCAATGCCGGTCACGGGAATGGCCTGGCATCCTGCGGTGCGAGTGAGGTGGAAGATCCGCTCCAGATGGTGCTGGCCGTCCGCCATGGTGTCGTCACCGGCAAGATAGGGCGAATCGAACAGGCAGCGCCGCGCCTTCCAGTTACTGCTCAGACGCCTGCCTACGTTCTTCAGGTGGTCATCGAGTGACTTGGCCGGTGCATCGTTCTCGAAGTCCCACTGCTCGATCGGGATCTCGAACAGGGGATAGATCCCATCCTTGACTCCTTCGCTGGTACGACCCACCGCGAGATACTCTCCCTGTCGCCATTTGAGAATCGGCATGTACATCAGTTGTTTCATGATCTGCCCCTGACAACTTCGCTGTTGGTCATCCGAGGCTAGTCGCGGGCCGTGCAGCGCTTCAATCAGAATTGTTTGAAGAATGGGGGGAGCGCTCAGGTCGGAGCCCCTGCGGGGATCCGACCCCAGGTCCCCCACCTGTCACATTGCCGCCGCATACTGACGCCCATCACATACCGATTGGGGAAGTCGCAGTGAAGTCGTGGGGTTGTGCGTTGCTGTTGTCGCTGGCCGTGGCACCATCGGTGGCCATGAGTGCTGAATCCTCCACCCCGGCCGCGCACAAGGTGTCGGTCTATGGCCATCGCGGGGCGAGCGCATTGCTGCCCGAGCACACCCTGGCCGCCTATGCGCAGGCGATCGCCGATGGCGCCGACTACATCGAGCCGGACCTGGTGATGACCAGGGACGGAGTGATGGTGGCCCGCCACGAGAACGAGATCAGCGGCACCACTGATGTGGCCTCGCATCCCGAATTCGCCAGCCGCCGCACCAGCAAGGTCATCGACGGGCAGAAGGTGGACGGCTGGTTCACCGAAGACTTCACCTTGGCCGAGCTGAAGACCCTGTACGCGCGCGAGCGCCTGCCGGAACTGCGCAGCACCGCCTATGACGGCCAGTTCCGCATCGCCAGCCTGGACGAGATCCTCGCATTCCTTGTCCAGCAGGCCGGGCGTGCCAACCGTGGCATCGGCCTGGTGCCGGAGATCAAGCACCCGACCTACTTCCAGTCGATCGGCCTGCCGATGGAAGACAAGCTCCTGACCGCGCTGCGTGGCAATGCCTATACCAACGTCGGCCCGGTCACCATCCAGTCGTTCGAGACCGCCAACCTGCGCTACCTGCGCGGCAAGATCCCGCGCGGCAGCAACATCCGCCTGCTGCAACTGCTGTGGAAGGGCGACACCCAGCCGGCCGACATCGCCAAGGCCGGTGGAAAGCTGACCTACGCGCAGATGATGACCCCGGCAGGACTGAAGGACATCGCCAGCTACGCCGACAGCATCGGCCCGGAACTGCGCTCGATCATTCCGCTGGACGCCAAGGGCGCGCTGAGCACTCCGACCACGCTGGTACAGGACGCACATGCAGTGGGCCTGATGGTGATTCCGTACACCTTCCGTCCGGAGAACCACTTCCAGGCCAGCAACCTGCGCAAGGGCGCCGACAACGCGCGCAATGCCGAGGGTTCGATTGCCGAGATGCGTGCCTATCTGGCCACCGGCATCGATGCGTTCTTCACCGATGACCCGGCACTGGGCCGGCAGGCGGTGGATGGCATGGGCGCGGCGGGGAACTGAGCGATCAACGCCGTCGGGCATGGCCCGGCGCTACCCGGGGTGCCGGTGTGCTGTGGTAGGTGCCAACCTTGGTTGGCACACAACAACCGCGCCGACCAAGGTCGGCCACTACCGGATCATGAGGGTGCCGGCCAGCGGCCGGCACTACCGGGGCATTTTCAGCCGCGCGGCTCGTCTGGCCGGCGGAACGGGATCACCACGTAGTCCTGGCCTTCGCGGGGCTGCCACAGCACCGGCACGCGCTTTGGCGCCGGCGGCTCCAGTTCGTCGTCGGCCAGCGGTTCGATCTCGTCCTCTTCGTCTTCCCAGCTGTAGCGCTGGCGAGGTGGCAGCGGGTCGGCGTTGCGGAACAGCAGCGCGGCGATGATGCCGGCGAAGGCACCGCCCATGTGCGACTGCCAGGACACGCCATCGGCGTGTGGCAGGATGGTCATCAGCATGCCGCCGTAGAACAGCATGCCGATCAGGCCGGTGGCGATTGCCGCACGGTCGCGCCGCAGCAGGCCCAGGCTGGCCAGCAGGAACATCAGGCCGTGGGTCACGCCACTGGCGCCCAAATGCACGCTGCCGGGGTTGCCCAGCATCCATGCACCGAGGCCCGAACCCAGCCACAGCAGGGGCAGGGCGCGCACGGTGGCCTTCGGATAGACGCTGCCTGCCAGGGTGCCGAGGATCAGGATGGCGATGCTGTTGGCGACGATGTGCTCGACCGAGGCATGCAGCATCGGGCCGCCGATCAGGCCGAGCAGTCCCTTCGCTTCCAGTGGCGCCACGGCCCAAAGCCGCCAGTCGAAGGTGCCCTGCAGGGCGAACACGGCCACCAGCACCAGCACGGCGGCCAGGCTGACATTGAACGCCCGCAGGATGCGCGAGCGGTCATTGCGGGGGGCCGGTACGTCGCCGGCAGGCAGGGGCGCGTTGTTGTCCATACCTCAGCAATGGCGGTGACTGGCGCGAAACCAAGGCCACCGCGGCGGGAAAGTGGATACGGCCGGCGGGACAATCCCACCGGCCGCGCCGTTCAGCCGTTCAGGCTCAGGCCTGGCCTTCGCCCTCCTTCGGCGGGTACTTCAAGCTGAGCACCACGGTGGCGGCGATGATCACCGCCACCACGCCCAGCGAGACCGGGGTCGGGATCTTGAACAGGTCGATGATCATCATCTTGATGCCGATGAAGCCCAGCACCAGCGCCAGCCCGTACGGCAGCAGGTGGAAGCGGTCGGCCATGCCGGCCAGCAGGAAGAACATCGCGCGCAGGCCCAGCACCGCGAACACGTTGGAGGTGAGCACGATGAACGGGTCGGTGGTGATCGCGAAAATCGCCGGGATGCTGTCCACGGCGAAGATCACGTCGGTGACCGCGATCAGGATCAGCACCGCGAACAGCGGGGTGAACCAGCGCACGCCGTCGCGCTTCACGCTCAGTGCGTTGCCGGCATAGTCCGGCAGCAGGCGCAGGTGCTTGCGCATCCAGCGCAGGGCGGGATTGGTCTCCAGGTCTGGCTCCTGGCCGGCGGCGAACCACATCTTCCAGCCCGTGAACAGCAGGAAGGCGCCGAACACGTAGAGCAGCCAATGGAACTGGCTGATCAGCACGCTGCCGGCGAAGATCATGATCGTACGCAGCACGATCGCACCCAGGATGCCGATGATCAGCACCTTCTGGCGCTGCTCCTCCGGCACCGCGAAGTAGCTCATGATCATCAGGAACACAAAGATGTTGTCGACCGCCAGCGCCTTCTCGACCAGGTAGCCGGTCAGGAATTCGAGGCCGACCTTGTTGGCCACCACCTGGCCGGCGGTCTCATTCAGGTAGTACCAGAGGCCCGCATTGAACAGCAGGGCCAGCGCGACCCAGCCGATGGACCACCACAGGGCCTCCTTGAAGGTGACCTTGTGCGGTCCACCATGGCGCATCAACACGAGGTCGACCAGCAGGGCGATGACCACCACCGCTGCGAAGCCGCCCCACAACCACACGTTACCGATCGTCTGCATTGGGAATGTCCGTTGGAAAGATGAATGCCAGGCCGGACGGCGAGGATCTGCAACGGAGGATCGGGAGGGGGATCCAGGGACAGAGCTTCGCCAGTACGGCGAAGGTCTCGCTCGCAGTTCCAGTCGGCTGGAACTGCCGTTGCACCGGAGCCTGCGGGCTCGAAATGACGGCGACAACGTCTGGGAGCTACTCCCCTTCTGGCGCCGATTCTGCCGTCTGGCCCCGCCGCCGTCAAATGGGGGGGAGGCCAGGGGTCGGATCCCCAAAGGGGCTCCGACCCCATCGTCGCCACACCGGGGTCAGAGCCCCTGCGAGGATCCGACCCCGGCGCCCGGTTTACAATGGGTGGATGAATACCCCCCTTCCGATTGTCCGCCTCAAGAATGCGTGGCGTTCCAGCCACCCGTGGATCTTCCAGAAACTGGTCGAGAAGCCGACCGTCCGGCCCAAGCCCGGTTCCATCGTCGACGTGGTCGGCATCGATGGCGAGTTCATTGGCCGCGGGTTCTACAACGGGCACTCGCGCATTGCCGTGCGCATCCTTGAAACCGATCAGAACGTGCCGGTGGATGCCGGCTGGTTCTCGCGCAAGATCGCCCAGGCGGTGTCGCTGCGCCGTGAGGTGCTGAAGCTCGACGCGGTCTCCGACGCCTGGCGCGTGGTGCACAGCGAAGGCGACGGCCTGTCCGGCCTGGTGGTGGATCGCTACGGCGACCTGGTGGTGGTCGAGTTCTTCGCCGCCGGCATGTTCCGCCACCGCGAATGGATCTACGACGCCCTGCGCGAGCAGTTCCCGGGCTGCCGTTTCCACAGCTTCGCCGACGAACACGTGCAGAAGCAGGAGAGCTTCGACTTCCACGGCAACACCACCACCGAGGCGTCGGTGATCACCGAGTACGGCATCAAGTTCCGCGCCGACCCGGCCGGCGCGCACAAGACCGGTTTCTTCGCCGACCAGCGCGAGAACCGCGAGTGGCTGAGCCAGCAGGTGGAAGGCAAGAGCGTGCTGGACCTGTGCTGCAACACCGGCGGTTTCGCCGTGTATGCCGCTGCGCGTGGCGCTTCGGAAGTGGTCGGCATCGACATCGATGAGGACGTCATCCAGATCGCCAAGGGCAATTCGCGCCTGAACAACGTGCGCCCGAAGTTCATCCAGTCCGACATCTTCCCGTGGCTGCGCGACGCCGCCAACCGCGGCGAGCAGTACGACGTGGTGATCCTGGATCCGGCGAAGATGACCCGCGACCGCGACCAGGTCATCACCGCGCTGAAGAAGTACCTGGACATGAACAAGCTGGCGCTGGGCGTGGTCAAGCCGGGCGGCCTGTTCGCCACGTTCTCCTGCACCGGCCTGGTGGCCGAGGACCAGTTCCTCGACATGCTGCGCCGCGCGGCCTATTTCTCCGGCCGCACGATCCAGATCCTGAAGGTCGCTGGTGCGGGTCCGGACCATCCGTTCATGGCCCACGTGCAGGAATCGCGTTACCTGAAGGCCGTGTTCTGCCGCGTGGTCGACTGACCGCGGGACGATGTAGAGGCGAGCCGAGCCACCTGATCCTGGGGGCGCCATTGTTTCGAACGCATCGCAATGCGCGGGAAGCTGGCCGCTGGGCCGTGAATACGATTCATGCTCGACTCGCGGTGCCTGGCAGCCGAGCGTGAGCCCGACTCTACAAATCTGCCGGCCGCAGCGCTATGGTCGGGCTCTTCCCATTGCCGGTGAGAGCCCATGCCATCGTTGCGCCACCTGTCCGTCGTGCTTGCCCTGGCGCTGTGTGCGCCGCTGTCGGCTCATGCCATCGAGTTCAGCGCACAGGAACTGGCCCGCGCCAAGGCCCTGCAGCAGCGCCTGGTCACGCTCGACAGCCACCTGGATACGCCGGCCAATTTCGGCCGGACCGGCTTCGACATCGAGCAGCGCCACGACCGCAACGCACTCTCGCAAGTGGACTACCCGCGCATGGTCGAGGGCGCGCTGGACGGCGGCTTCTGGGCGATCTACACCGATCAGGGCGACCGCAGCCCAGCCGCGCACCTCGCCGAGCGTGACCATGGCCTGCAGCGGCTGCTGGAGATCCGCGAAATGCTGGCCGCCAATCCCGAGCGTTTCGCGCTGGCATTGACCGCCGATGACGCGGCACGCATCAAGGCCGCCGGCAAGCGCGTGGTCTACATCAGCATGGAAAACGCCAGCCCGCTGGTGGAAGACCCCAGCCTGCTCTCGTTCTACCACCGTGCCGGCCTGCGCCTGCTCAGTACCGTGCACTTCGCCAACAACGAGTTCGCCGATTCGGCCACCGACCCCAAGGGTGCGGAATGGAAAGGCCTGAGCCCGGCCGGCAAGGGCCTGGTGCAGCAGGCGGTGAAGCTGGGCATCGTGATCGACCAGTCGCATGCGTCCGACGCGGTGTTCGATGACCTGCTGGCAATGATGCCGGTGCCCTTCGTGCTGTCGCACAGCTCAGCCAAGGCGGTCTACGACCACCCGCGCAATCTTGATGACCCGCGCCTGCGCAAGCTGGCCAAGGCCGGCGGCGTGATCCAGGTGAACGCCTATGGCGGCTACCTGATCGACACGGCGAAGACACCCGAGCGCAAGCAGGCCGAGGAAGCGCTGAGCAAGCAGTTGGGTGGCTGGGAAGGCATGGGCATCGAGCAGGGTGTTGCCCTGCTGAAGGCCGAACAGGCGCTGGACCACGAGCACCCGGTGCGCCATGCCAGCCTCGACGACTTCTTCGCCCACTTCGAGCACATCCTCAAGGTGGTCGGCCCCGAGCACGTGGGCATCGGCCTGGACTGGGATGGCGGCGGTGGCCTGAGCGACCTGCCCGATGTCAGCCAGCTGCCGAAGATCACCGCGTGGCTGCTGCGCAAGGGTTACACCGAGCAGCAGATTGCCGGCATCTGGGGCGGCAACCTGCTGCGGGTGATGCGCCAGGCGCAGGACTACGCGGCAAAGCAGGGCGGTTGACCGCCCTGCGGTAGTGCCGGCCGCTGGCCGGCACTACCGGCGATCCGGTTATTTCGCGATCAGCGCGTGGCGACGGCTGTACAGGAAGTACAGCACCAGGCCGGCCACGTTCCACAGCAGGAAATACAGCTGGGTGGTGTGCGGCAGGCTGAGGAACAGGTAGATGCAGCCCAGCGCGGCCAGCGGGCCGACCACGAAGGCCAGCGGCGTGCGGAACGTGCGCTCGCGGTTCGGCTCGCGCAGGCGCAGCACCACCAGGCAGATGCCGACGGCGGTGAACGCGGCCAGGGTACCGGCGTTGGCCAGCGCGGCAATCTCGTCCAGGCGCGCCACACCGGCCAGCGCCGACACCACCACTGCGGTGAACAGCGTGGTCGCCACCGGCGTGCCGGTGCGTGCGTTGACCTTGGACAGGCCACGCGGCAGCAGGCCATCGCGGCTCATCACAAAGAAGAT
Source organism: Stenotrophomonas sp. YJH_SMC_58 (assembly GCF_059369635.1). NCBI lineage: Bacteria > Pseudomonadati > Pseudomonadota > Gammaproteobacteria > Lysobacterales > Lysobacteraceae > Stenotrophomonas > Stenotrophomonas sp. YJH_SMC_58. The sequence goes on along the minus strand of NZ_JCAFSW010000007.1, from coordinate 46,211 downwards.
GCGGCTCTGGCCGTACAGGAAGGCCAGCAGCACCGTCGGCAGGGCGATGATCGCGATCACGCCGATCACCATTGCCGCGGTCGGATGGCCCAGCTGGCGCATGATCAGCGCCAGCGGCTCGGCGCTGTGGCCGAACACCGCGTAGCTCATCGCACCGACGGCCGCCAGCGCCACCAGCACGTAGACGATGGTGCAGCCGATCATCGAACCGATGATGCCGATCGACAGGTCGCGGCCCGGGTTCTTGGTCTCCTCGGCGGCGGTGGAGATCGCATCGAAGCCGTAGAAGGCGAAGAAGATGATGGCTGCCGCCGCCATCACGCCGTGCTCGACGCCGTCGGGGCCCATCGACTTGGCGAAACCATACGGCATGAACGGCTGCAGGTTGGCGCTGTCGAAGGCGGGCAGGGCCACGGCGACGAAGATGGCCAGCGCGATCAGCTTGAACACCACCAGGATGGCGTTGAGCGTGGCGCTTTCCTTGGTGCCGGCCATCAGCATGCCGGCCACCAGCCAGGTGATGATGATCGCCGGCAGGTTGATCATGCCGCCTTCCACGTGCGGGCCGGCGGCCAGCCAGGCCGGCAGGTGCACATTCCAGCCGAACTGGGTATGGACCCATTCGAGGAAGCCGACGAAGTAGCCTGACCAGCCCACCGCCACCGTACTCACCACCAGCGAGTACTCCAGGATCAGGCTCCAGCCCACCACCCAGGCGAACACCTCGCCCAGCGCACTGTAGCTGTAGGTGTAGGCACTGCCGGCGGCCGGCATCATCGTCGACAGTTCGGCGTAGGACAGTGCCGCGCAGGCGCAGACCGCACCGGCAATCGCGAAGGAGATCAGCACGGCCGGGCCGGCCAGGTTGGCACCCACGCCGATCAGCGTGTAGATGCCGGTACCGACGATGGCGCCGATGCCCAGCGCGATCAGGTGCGGCCAGCTGAGCGTCGGGATCAGGCGCCTGCCGGCTTCGTGGACGGTGACGGAATCTAGGGACTTGCGCCGGAACAGGGACATGCAGGCCTCGGAAGGGGTGACTAAGAACGACAAGTTCCCGAGTGTGACCGAACGCAGCGCAGCATTACCACTGACGGGGGTCATGCATGGCCGGGCGCGCGCTGCGCCCCGGCCAGGCTGCCGGAATCGGCACAATCCGGCGGTAGCCACCGGTGTGCGTCCGTCCCGGCCGCTGCTACGACTCGATGTTGGCCATGCCGCTGACCGAGTAGCGGTCACCGGCCGCGGCATGCAGCGGGAAGGCCGCGTCCAGTGCGTCCAGCGTGGCCGTGTCCAGTTCCACCTGCAGCGCAGCGAGGTTCTCGTCCAGCCGTGCCCGCCGCGTCGTGCCCGGGATGGGCACGATGTGCTCGCCGCGCGACAGCACCCAGGCCAGCGCCAGCTGCGAGGCGGCGATGCCGCGCTCGGCGGCCAGCGCCTGCACGGTATCCACCAGTGCCAGGTTGCGCTGGAAGTTTTCGCCTTCGAAGCGGGGCGAGGTGCGCCGGTAATCGTCGGTGTCGAAGTCATCCGGGCTGCGGATGGCGCCGGTCAGGAAGCCACGGCCCAGCGGCGAATACGGCACGAAGCCGATGCCCAGTTCCTCCGTGGTGGCCAGCACCGCGTTCTGTTCCGGCTCGCGCGACCACAGCGAGTACTCGCTCTGCACCGCGGTGATCGGGTGCACCGCATGGGCGCGGCGGAGGGTGGCCGCCGAGGCCTCGGACAGGCCCAGCCAGCGCACCTTGCCCTGTTCCACCAGACGTGCCATCGCACCGACGGTGTCCTCGATCGGCACGCTGGGGTCGACGCGGTGCTGGTAGTAGAGGTCGATGTGGTCCACGCCCAGCCGGCGCAGGCTGGCCTCGCAGGCGGCCTGCACATAGTCCGGATGGCCGTTGACCTGCCGCGCCTTCGGGTCAGCCGGGTCCAGGCCGATGCCGAACTTGCTGGCCAGGAACACCTGGTCGCGGCGGCCGACGATCGCGCGGCCGACCAGCACCTCGTTGGTGTGCGGGCCATACACATCGGCGGTGTCGAGCAGGCTCACGCCACGGTCCAGCGCGTGCCGGATGACGGCAATGCCGTCATCGTCACTGCCACGGCCGCCGTAGTAGGCGCTCATGCCCATGCAGCCCAGTCCAAGGGCGGACACGGTGGGGCCGGCAGGGCCGAGAGTACGGGTCTTCATGCGGATCTCCTTGGGGGAAGGGCGCCACGCCTGGAGGGGCAGCGGCGAGGGGCACAGCATCCTCCACGCCATCATGTGGATAAACTGCCGATCACCGGACTTACCTTGAAGGCTGGCTTCACAATGGATGCCTCCGTCCCCCTCACCGCTGTGGTCGCCTTCGTCCACGTGGCCGAGCATGCCAGCTTTACCCGCGCCGCCGATGCCCTGGGCGTGTCGACCTCGGCGCTGTCGCAGAGCGTGCGCGCGCTGGAAGCGCGGATGGGCGTGCGCCTGCTGCAGCGGACCACGCGGCGGGTCAGCCTGACCGAACACGGCGCGCGTTTCCTGCAACGCGTGCGCGGCGGCCTGGACCAGATCGACCAGGCCTTTGCCGAACTGGACAGCGCGCGCTCGGTGCCTGCCGGGCGACTGCGTGTGACCCTGCCGCGCATCGTCGCCGATCGCATGGTCCTGCCGCGGCTGCCCGATTTTCTTGCGCGTTACCCGCAGGTGCAGGTGGAACTGTGCGTCGACCCGGCGCTGACCGATCTGGTGGCCGAGGGCTTCGATGCCGGCATCCGCCTCGGCGAATCACTCGCACAGGGCATGATCGCGGTGCCGGTCGGGCCACCCGAGCGGCAGGTGGTGGTGGCCACGCCGGCCTATTTCGAACGCCATGGCGTGCCGCAGACCCCGCATGACCTGCAGGGCCATGCCTGCATCGTGCACCGCCTGGCCAACGGTCGGCTGATGCCCTGGGAGTTCAGCCGCGAAGGCCACGACCTGGACGTGCAAGTGAGCGGGCGGCTGGTGTTCAACGATGCCGGCGTCGCCCATGGTGCCGTGCTGGCGGGTCTGGGCATGGCCCAAGGCTTCGCCTCGTTGCTGGCTGACGACATCAACGCGGGGCGACTGCAGAGCGTGCTGCAGGACTGGCAGCCGCCATTCCCCGGCTTCCACCTGTACTACCCCGCGCGTGAGCAGATGGCGCCCAAGCTGCGGGTGTTCATCGACCACCTGCGCGCGGAGATGCACGACCGGTAGATGCCAACCTTGGTTGGCATGCTTCAATCGACCACGCGCGCCGCTACGCCTCCCGGCCAATGGCAGCCATCCTCCTGCCACGCCTCGCCGTCATCGTGGAAGGTGGTGCGACGGCCATCACGGGCGCGTTCGTAGCTCAGGTCCAGCACCAGCGCGCCCTGGGTGCTCAGCAGGTAGCGGCCGTTGAGGCGCCCATCGATGCGCTCTTCCCAGACGCTGTCGAACTGGTACGGGCGGTCTTCGTCCAGCACCGTCGTTTCCTGCGACACCCGTTGCAGCTGCAGGCGGCCGCGCTGCCCGGCGTACTGCACGTCGGCGCTGCCATCGTCCAGCCAGCGCCACAGCAGGTGGATGCCGTCGTTGCGACCGCCCGTCAGGCAGCGATGGTCCTGCACGCTGGCCGCTGCGGTGTCGGCCAGAAGCCCGATGAACACCAGCACCAGCGCGCGCCGGATCATCCGTTCAACCCCAACCGGATGCCGAACCCGACCAGGAACAGGCCGGCCACCCGGCGCAGCGCATCGCTGATGCGCGGATGCTGGATCAACCGGCGGCGGGCCAGGTTGCCCACGCCGATCAGCATCGAGCAGTAGGCGATGCTGACCACCAGGATGATGCCGGCCAGGGCCGCGAAGGTCGCGATGCCCTGGTGCGCCTTCGGATCGATGAACAGCGGCAGGAAGGCCATGTAGAACAGGATCGCCTTCGGGTTGAGCAGGCTGACCAGGATCGCCTGCTGGAAGTAGCGGCCCGGCTGCATGCGGATCGGACCAGCATCACCGCCCTCGTGCTTCGGCGTGCGCAGCAGGCTGATGCCCACCCACACCAGGTAGGCCGCACCCAGGTACTGCACAGCGTGGAAGACCAAGGGATTGGCCTTCAGCAGTGCGGCCACACCGGCCAGCGCCAGCCACATCAGGATCTGGTCACCGACCAGCAGGCCGGCCAGTGCGGTGTAGCCGCCGCGCACGCCGCCCCGGCCGGTGGCGGTCAGCAGGGTGAAGGTGCCGGGGCCAGGCAGGGCGAGAAACACCAGCACGGCGACCAGAAACGTCCACAGGTCCTGGATGCCCATCCACGGCATGGCGGTGTTCTCTCTTACGGGGGGCCGCCATTGTCGGCCAGCACCGGGGTGGGCGACAGGGGGCGGGGAAGTCCATCTGGCATGCCAGACAGCAGCGGTTGCAGGTGCTGGCGCAGCTGCGCGTGCAGTTGCCGTACCGCGGGCGAGAACTGCTTGCGGTGCGGGCATACCAGCTGCAACGGAATGCTGCTGCCAACACCGTCGAGCAGCAGCTGCAGGCGCCCGGCCAGCACGTCCTCGCGCAGGTCCAGCCAGGACTTGTAGGTGATGCCTTCGCCGGCCACCGCCCAGCGCCGCACCACGTCGGCGTCGTCGCAGACCAGCGGGCCGCGCACCGGGATCACGGTGCGGCGCCCGTCGACCTCGAACGACCAGCGATCGTAGGCACGGCCACTGAGCTGGTAGACCAGGCAATCGTGCTCGCGCAGTTCGTCCAGGCGCACCGGCGTGCCCCGTCGCTGCAGGTAATCGGGCGACGCCGCGAGCACACGACGGTTGCCTTCGAGCAGGGGCAGGGCGACGTAGCTGGCGTCGTCGAAGTGGCCGATGCGGATCGCCACGTCGACCGGGTCGCGGAACACGTCGGCCACTTCATCGGACAGCCGCAGGTGCAGGCGCAGCCGTGGATGCGCGGCTCGGAACGCGGTCAGCCACGGCAGCAGCAGGTTGCGACCAAAGTCCGACGGTGCCGACAGCTGCAGCGTGCCATGCAGTTCGGCGTCCTCGCCCTGTACGCGGGCCCGCCCTTCGCGCAGGGTAGCCAGTACCTCCTGCGCATACGGCAGGTACAGCGCGCCCTCGCCGGTCAGGCGCAGGCTGCGGGTGGTACGTACGAACAGGCGCAGGTCCAGTTCGCGTTCCAGCCGCGCCACGGCAGCAGCGACCTGGCCGGGTAACAGATCGGCCTCGCGGGCCGCCTGCGAGAAGCTGCCCAGTGCGGCCGTGCGGACGAACAACTGCAGGTCGTCGAAGCGGATCATCTTCATTGCCGGAGTGAAAGTGCTGCCCGATTCTGCGCCTTTCTGAGCGACCGTGCGCGGCGCAACCTGTGCACTCCTTCCCCACTGGACCGCTGCCATGCGCGCCATTGCCTACACCCACGCCGGCCTGCCGATCGACGACATCCGGGCCCTGATCGATATCGAACTGGAACTGCCGCAGCCCGGCCCACGCGACCTGCGGGTGGCGGTGCGCGCGGTGGCGGTGAACCCGGTCGACACCAAAGTCCGCCGCGGCGTGGCCACCGACGGCCCGCGCGTGCTGGGCTGGGATGCGGTCGGCATCGTCGACGCGGTGGGCAGCGAAGTCACCCTGTTCCAGCCTGGCGACGCGGTCTACTACGCCGGCGTGATCGACCGCCCGGGCAGCAATGCCGAGTACCAGCTGGTGGACGAGCGCAGCGTCGGTCGCAAGCCGGCCAGTCTCGGCGATGCGGCCGCCGCCGCGCTGCCGCTGACCGCGATCACGGCCTGGGAGCTGCTGTTCGACCGCCTGCGCATTCCCGAGGGCGGCGGTGAAGGCCAGACCCTGCTGGTGATCGGTGCTGCTGGCGGTGTCGGTTCGATCCTGGTGCAGCTGGCGCGGAAGCTGACGAAACTGACGGTGATCGGCACCGCATCGCGCCCGGACACCCAGGACTGGGTGTATGCGATGGGCGCGCACCACGTGATCGACCACAGCCTGCCGCTGGCCGAGGGACTGGCACGGCTGGGCATCAGCGAGGTGCAGCACGTGGCCAGCCTGACCCACTCCGACCAGCACTACGCGCAGATCGTGGAGCTGCTGGCGCCGCAGGGCCAGTTCGGCCTGATCGACGACCCCGGCCAGGTGGATGTGATGGCGCTCAAGCGAAAGGCACTGTCACTGCACTGGGAGTCGATGTTCACCCGCCCGCTGTACAAGACCGCGGACATGCAGCGCCAGCACGACCTGCTGAACCGGGTGGCCGAGCTGATCGATGCCGGCGTGCTGCAGACCACCCTGGGCGAGCATTTCGGGCGCATCGACGCGGCCAACCTGCGGCGCGCGCATGCGCTGCTGGAGAGTCACCGCGCCAAGGGCAAGATCGTGCTGGAAGGCTGGTAAGGCCGGGTCGTTCCCGCGCCCTTGGGGTCGCTCTTGGGGTCAGGTCCCTTTCCCCCGGGAAAGGGATCTGACCCCTGCCTCAGGCCACGCCATTGTCGACGTGTTCGGCGAAACCGGGCTGCTGGCGCAGGCGTTCGAACCACGCCGCGAGGTGTGGCAGCGCGGGCTTGTGGCCGGGCGTGCTGCGCCAGCGCTGGGTCGACAGCCCCAGCACGATATCGGCGAGGGTAAAGGTGTCGCCCGCCACATAGCCGTCGGAAGCGGCCAGCTGTGCATCAAGCACCCCCATCAACCGGTTCCACTGCGCCAGGCTGGCCTCGGCGCGGGCATCGTCCGGGTAGTCCGGATGCTGGCGCACGCGCGCCATGAACACATGGCGCCAGGCGCTGTTGAGGTCGCTGGCCTGCCAGTCCATCCACTGCTCCACCCGGGCCCGGGCCTGCGTTGCTGCGGGCAACAGGTCGTCACGGCCGGCGCGGGCGGCCAGGTAGCGGCAGATGCTGTTGGACTCCCACAGCACGAAGTCGCCATCGCGCAGCACCGGTACCTGCCGGTTCGGATTCAGTGCGGCCAGCAGGTCCGCGGGTGGCGCAGGCTCGTGGCGCAGGGGCAGATCCAGCCCCGCGCACAGCCACAGCACCTTGCGCACGTTGATGGAGGTGGGCTTTCCGTACAGAGCGAGCATGGTTCTGGCGCAGCAGCTGAGACTCCGCCAGCCTACACTTGCCCCATGCAAACCGAATATCTGCTCATTGGCGGCCTTCTATTGGCCGTGCTCATCCTGCAGCTGGTCGCCCTGCTGCGCCGCCCGCCGCACGACCGCCTCGAACAGGCGGTGCGTGAGGAGGCGCGCGCCGGGCGCAGCGAGCTGCGCGAACAGCTCGATGGCTTTGCCCGCGCGCTGACCGATCTGTCCACCCGCACCGGCCAGCGCCTGGACCTGCTGCGCGAGGCGCTGGGCGAGGACGCCCGCAAGGCGCGTGCCGAGGCGGCGGAGAGCCAGCAGCGTGGCGCCGCACTCATGGGGCAGCGCCTGCAGGAACTGCGCGGCCAGCTGGAAACCTTCGGCCAGCAGCAGGAAGCGCGCATCCACGCCTTCGGCCAGCAGCTGCAGGAACTCACCGGGCGTACCGACACCCAGCTGGGCGCGCTGCGCCAGACCCTGGTGGACGATGCGCGCAAGGGGCGTGAGGAAGGTGCGCAGTCGCAGCAGCGCCTGACCGAAAGCCTTGGCCTGCGCCTGCAGGAACTGACCCAGCGCAACGAACAGCGCATCGCCGAGATGCGCGCCACGCTGGAAGAGCAGCTGCGCGCGCTGCAGAACGACAATGCGCAGAAGCTGGAGCAGATGCGCCACACCGTGGACGAAAAGCTGCAGTCGACGCTGGAAACACGCCTGGGCAACTCCTTCAAGCTGGTTTCCGAGCGCCTGGAACAGGTGCAGCGCGGTCTTGGCGAGATGCAGCAGCTGGCCACCGGCGTTGGCGATCTCAAGCGTGTGCTGACCAACGTCAAGAACCGTGGCAGCTGGGGCGAAGTACAGCTGGAGAACATCCTCGAACAGACGCTCACCCAGGAACAGTACGCGCGGGCAGTGAAGGTACGCCCGGACAGTGGCGAGATGGTCGATATCGCGGTGCGCCTGCCGGGTCGCAGCAGCGACGACACGCCGGTGTGGCTGCCGATCGACTCCAAGTTCCCGCGCGAGGACTACGAGCGCCTGCTCGACGCGCAGGAACAGGGTGACGCCGAGGGCGTGCGCCTGCAGGGCATCCAGCTTGAACGCGCGGTGCGCGTGCAGGCCAAGTCGATCTGCGACAAGTACATCGCGCCGCCGCACACCACCGACTTCGCGGTGATGTTCCTGCCCACCGAAGGCCTGTATGCCGAAGTGATCCGGCGCCCGGGCCTGGTCGACCTGTTGCAGCGCGAGCACCGCGTGGTGGTGGCTGGACCGACCACGGTCACCGCGCTGCTCAACAGCCTGCAGATGGGCTTCCGCACGCTGGCCATCGAGCAGCGTTCCAGCGAGGTGTGGAGCCTGCTGGGTGCGGTGAAGAGCGAGTTCGGCAAGTTCGCCGGCATTCTCGAGAAGGCCGAGAAGCAGATCACCACGGTCGGCCGCAGCATCGGCGAAGCCAGCCGCAAGACGCGCACCATCGAACGGCGCCTGCGCGGCGTGGAGTCGCTGGCGTCAGAGCAGGCGCAATCCCTGCTGGGCGGCCTGGCCGATGCTGATGCCACGGCCGAGGACGAAGGCGACGACGGCGACGAAGCCTGAGCTACGTCGACACGCCGCCTGCATGGTCGATGCGTATGCTGGCGGCCTGTCCTACTGGATCAGGTAACGCCATGCGCCTGCGCCTCTGCACCAGTCTCATCCTGACCACGCTGCTTGTCGCCTGCAGCAGCGCACCGCCGGCTGCCAATCCGGCGGCGGCACCTGCCGCAGCCACCAGCCCCGAAGCGGCCGAGGCCTACCGCGAAGCGCGCGATGTGGACTGCCAGGCCGCTGGCGGCACCCTGCAGCGGCTGGGCCGGCTGCAGCGCGAACAGTGCGTGATTCCCTACGCCGATGCCGGCAAGGCCTGCAGCCGCAAGAGCGACTGCACAGGCCAGTGCCTTGCCGGCGGCGAAGTGGCGGTTGGCGGCCCCGCCACCGGCACCTGCCAGCGCGATGCCCGCCAGAACTTCGGCTGCCGCCAGCGCATTGATGAGGGCAAGGCGCAGGGCATGATCTGCGTGGACTGATCGTAGTGCCGGCCGCTGGCCGGCAGCCTCATGAAGCCTTGCGAACGATCGCACGATTGCCGGCCAGCGGCCGGCGCGACCGACATCGCGCGGCGCTATGCTGGTGGGCCATTCCCCGCTGTTGCCGGAGCCCCCGCGTGAGCACTTCGATCCAGGACATTTCCCTCACCACCATCGACGGCCAGCCGTCCTCGCTTGCCGACTACCAGGGCAAGGTACTGCTGCTGGTCAACGTCGCCTCCAAGTGCGGCCTGACCCCGCAGTACGAAGGCCTGCAGGCGCTGTATGCGGAAAAGCACGCACAGGGCCTGGAAGTGCTGGGCTTCCCGGCCAACAACTTCCTCGGCCAGGAGCCGGGCAGCGAAGCGGAGATCCAGCAGTTCTGCCAGCTCACCTACGATGTCAGTTTCCCGATGTTCTCCAAGATCAGCGTGGCCGGTGACGACACCCACCCGCTGTACCAGCAGCTGACCGCTGCGCAGCCGCAGTCGATCGGCGAAGGCCCGCTGCGCGAGCGCCTGGCCAGCAAGGAGATTCCGATCCACGCCGCGCCGGCGGTGCTGTGGAACTTCGAGAAGTTCCTGGTCGGCCGCGACGGCAAGGTCATCGCCCGCTTCGCCCCGGACGTGGCGGCTGACGACGCGCGCCTGCGCGAAGCCATCGAAGCCGCGCTGGCTGCCTGATCGGCCGGGGTCGGATCCCTTTCCACGGGAAAGGGCTCCGACCCCACCCACGGCGCCAAAGAAAAACCCCGCCGAGGCGGGGTTTTTCATGCGTCGCTGACAGGACTCAGTGCGTCCACTGCGGCATCGGCATCGCATCGACCGGGATCGGCGAATTGGCGTCGTCGTGGCCACGCTCGCGCTTGCTGCGCAGATCGTTCTCGATCTGGTAGTTGCGACGCTGCATCCATGCATCGCGCACCAGCGAGTACTCGTCCACGGCAGTGTCACGCAGGTCGTCGATCGCCAGCAGCTGCGCGCGGGTATCGACCAGCTGCAGGCCCTGCAGGCCGATGCGGACCTTGTCCTCTTCGATACGGCGGATCGGCGACAGCGGAATGTCGCCGGCCAGGCCGAACACGTCGCGCACGGTACGCGGGCCGAAGAACGGCAGTTCCACGTAGCGTGAACGACGCCAGCCCCAGGCACCCAGGGTCTGGCCGAAGTCCTCATTGCGGCGCGGTACCATCGCCTTGCTGGCCGGATCGAACAGGCCACCGATGCCCAGCGTGCTGTTCATCAGGAAGCGGCCGAGGCTGTCCCATGCATCGGCACCGCGGCCCTGCAGCAGCTGGTTGGTGATGGTCACCGGCGCGCGCAGGTTGCTGAAGAAGTTGCTGACGCCAGTGCGGGCGAAGCGCGGCACCACGTGGGTATAGGCGGTGGCCAGCGGACGCGCGACGCCGCGGTCGACCGCGTTGTTGAACTTGTGCACCTTGCGGTTGAATGGTTCCCACGGATCGTAGGCCGCTGCGTTGGTGGTGTTGCCGGCACCGCCATAGAGGGCATCGAAGTCGTCATCGCCACCGGGCGCGGTGGCGGCTGAGGTCTTCGCCGCGCTGCCGTCGCCGCTGTCGGTGGGCGCAGCCGGCGACGATGCGGCAGCAGCCGGCGGATTGGCCACCGGCGCGACCGGAGCAGCGTCAGCCGTGCCGGCATCGGTGGCCGCGACGGCGGGCGAGGTGGAAGAACTGGCCGGGACCACGGTGCTGGCTGCCGGTGCATCGCTGCGCGCGGGCTTGCCGGCACAGGCGGTGAGGGCGGTGGCCAGGACGATCAGGGGGAGAGTGCGCACGACGTTCATGTCAGCTCGCAGCAGAAGTAGCGTTGAAATCCAGGTTGGGCGACAGCCGGTAGGCCGCGCTCAGTTCGTTGTAGCCAGCCGGCGCGCCGGCGATCACCAGCGGATGGCCGGCCTTGCGCGCACGTGCCGCCAGCTCGGCCAGCAGGGCCAGGCCGGCGCTGTCCACGCGTTCGACCTCAGCCAGATCCAGCCGTGCCAGCTTTGCCGGCAGGGCCTGCAGCTGCGGCCATAGCGCGATCACCGCAGCGCGGTCGAGCACCCCGCGCAGGCGCAGGGTGTCGCCTTCCAGCAGTGCCAGTGCGTTACTTGCCATTGCCCGCGGGCCCGGCCTGCATGCTGCCGCTGTGCAGCTCGCTGGCCACCTGCTTGATGCCCTTCTGGCGCAGCGGGGTGTCGAACTGGTTGCGGAACGTCTGCACGTAGGAGATGCCTTCGATGTTGACGTCGAAGATCTTCCACTGGCCGTTCACGTTGCGCATCCAGTACTCGACCGGGGTCGGCTCGCTGCCGGCACGCACCAGCTCGGTGCTCACGCGCACGCCGCGGTTGCCCGGCAGGGGGCTTTCACCCTTCAGGCGGAAGCTCGGCTTGCCCTGGATGTTGAGCAGGGTCGAACCGTAGCGCTGCATGAGGCTGTCGGCCATGGCATCGGCGAACAGCTTGATGTCGGCATCCGAGGCACCACGGGCGTGCGGGCCCAGCACCAGGCGCGCGGCATAGTCGCGGTCGAAGGTGCGGTTCAGTTCGCTGTCGATGTAGTTGCGCAGGCTGGCCGGGTTGCTGCCGAATTCGCTCCTGCGCTGCTGCAGGGTGGTGAGGATGCGCGTGCTGGCATCGATCACCACCTTGCCGGCCTGGCCCTGCGCCGCGGCAGCGGCGGGGGCGGCGGCCTGGGCCTGGGCGAGGAACGGAGTGGCCGCCAGCAGCGCCGAGGCGAGCAGGGCCGGGATCAGTTTCATCTTCATGGTTGCGGTTCCGTTGCAGGCGCCTGCGCGCCATCGTTGGGCTTCTGAGCAGCGCCGCCACCGGCACCGCCACTGAACATGTACTTGCCGACCAGCTGGATCAGGTCAACCGCCGGCTGGGTGAAGACAATTTCGTCGCCGGCCTTCAGCACGTCCGGATCACCGCCCGGCTGCAGTCCGATATAGCTCTCGCCGAGCAAACCACTGGTGAAGATGCCGGCCGAGGTGTCCGCCGGCAGGTCCTTGACCTTGCTGTCCATGCGCAGGGTCACGATCGATTCGAACTTCACCGGGTCCAGGTCGATGGAGGCGACCTGGCCGACGGTGACGCCGCCGATCTTCACCGGCGCCTGCTTGCGCAGCTGGCCGACCTGGGAGAAGCGCGCCTTCAGCTCGTAGCCCTGGCTGCCCCAGCTCCAGCGCTGGTTGGTCGAGGCCACCGCCAGCACCATCAGCGAGGCCAGGGCCAGCAGCAGGAAAGCGCCGACGGAGAATTCGAGTCTGGGACCGCGGATGGCCATGTGGATTACCTGATCGAGTCGTGGTGGCCGCGCGCGCCTGCGCACCGCCGGTGGAGGGGTTAGGTGAACAACATTGCCGACAGAACGAAGTTGAACATCAGCACCAGCAGCGAAGCGTTGACCACTGCACGGGTGGTCGCCACCGACGTGCCTTCGATGGTCGGCTCGGCATGGAAACCAACATAGGCGGCGACCAGCGCGGCGGTGCCGCCGAAGATCGCCGACTTCAGCATCGCCACGCCGAAGTCATCCCAGAAATCGACGCTGTTGCGCAGCGCCGACCAGAACACGCCATTGTCCAGGCCCAGCACGTGCACGGCCTCGAAGTAGCTGGCACTGATCGCCAGCGAGCAGAAGATGCCGGTCAGCAGCGGCACGGTCAGCACCGCCGCCCAGAAGCGTGGCGCCACGGCCTTGGCCACCGGGTCGATCGCCATCAGCTCCAGCGCCTTGATCTGGTCGGTGGCGCGCATCAGGCCCAGCTCGGCGGCGATCGAACTGCCGGCGCGGCCGATGAACAGCAGCGCGGTCAGCACAGGCGCCAGTTCGCGGTACAGCGACAGGCCAAGCAGGGTCGACAACGCGTCGGCCGCGCCGAAGGTGGTCAGCGTGCGGTAGCCCTGCAGGGTCAGCACCAGGCCGACGAAGGCGCCACCGACGGCGATGATCGGCAGCGAGCGCGCGCCGATCTTGTAGATCTCGCGGGTCAGCTCGGCCAGGAAATCACGGGTCGGCAGGGAACCGCGCAGCACGGTCAGCGAGAACAGCCCGGCGCGGCCCAGCGAGCGGGTGGCTTGGACGAACGGCATTAGGCAACCCTCGCGCGTGGCGCGGCATCGAACGGAATCGGGCCATCCGGCTGGCCATGCAGGAACTGCCGCAGCAGCGGATCCTGGCTGGACTGCAGTGCCTCGGGCGTCCCCTGGAACACGACGCCGCCATTGGCGATGGCGATCACCTGGTCGCAGATCGGCAGGGTCTCGTGCACGTGGTGGCTGACGATGATGCTGGTCAGGCCCAGGCTGTGGTTGAGGCGCTGGATCAGGCTCATGATCACCCCGGAGGCGATCGGGTCCAGCCCGGTCAGCGGCTCGTCGTAGATCATCAGCGGCGGGTCCAGCGCCAGCGCACGGGCCAGCGCCACGCGGCGCGCCATGCCGCCGGACAGTTCGCGCGGCCAGGCGTCGGCGGCGGCCAGCAGGCCCACCGCATGCAGCTTCATCTCCACCAGCCGGCGCAGCACGGCGGCCGGCAGGCGGGTATGCGTACGCAGCGGCAGGGCGACGTTCTCGGCCACGGTGAGGTCGGTCAGCAGACCATTGCCCTGCAGCAGCACGCCCACGCTCTTGCGCATCTCCAGCAGCGCGCTGCTGTCATGCGGGATCGACTTGCCGAACAGGGTGACGTCGCCGGCCACCGGTCGCAGTTCGCCGGTCAGCGCCGCCAGCAGGGTCGATTTGCCGCTGCCGGAGGGTCCGAGCACGGCGGTGATGCTGCCCTGCGGCACCTGCAGCGACACGTCACGCAGGATCGTGCGTCCGCTCCGGTCGATGCGGACGTTGGACAACTGCACCAGACTGGAGGTGGAAGCCGACATGGGCACCATTAACGTTTTTTAGACATCGAAGGATCGGGCCAGCCGGCTGAACATAAGCAGACTGGACGGTCCAGTATTGTTGCACGGCAGGGCGTGGCGCAGGCCGGGACAATCGGCCGGCAGCCCGGAACAATCCGTACCGTCGATGGGCCGACCATTGAATACTGCCTGCCGTCCTGCACACTGTGCATGATGAGTGACCCAGGCAGCGATTTCCGCCTCTACCATTCCAACTCGCTGGACGTGCTGGCCGCGCTGCTGGCGCGCAACGTGCGTGCGCCGGTGCCAGGCCAGCCGTTGCTGGCGCCGGAAGTGGTGTTGATCCCGCAGGTGGCGATGCGCCGCTGGCTGCAAGCGACACTGGCCGCCGAATTCGGTGTCGCCGCCAACCTCGAATTCCTCACCCCGGGCGAGTTCGTGGCCCGCGCGCTGAAGGCCAACGTCAGCGGCGAGCAGGACGATCTGGACGCGGCCGGCCTGCATTGGAAGCTGTACCAGGCCCTGCGCGACCCGACATTGCTGGCGCAGCCACCGATGCGTGCGCTGCAGTCCTATCTTGCCGGCGGTGACGCATTGAAACCCTGGGCGCTGGCCGGCGAGCTGGCCTCGGTATTCGAGAAGTACCAGGCGTGGCGCCGTGACTGGCTGCTGCGCTGGGCAGCCGGTGCCGATCCTGCCGACCCGCAGGCGATCCTGTGGCGCACCATCACCCAGGGCCACGACTACCGCGCGCGCCGCATCCAGGAATACCTGGACCGTTTCGAAGGGGCCGGCCAACCGCTGCCGAAGGGCTTGCCACCGCGCATGTCTGCGTTCGCAACGCTCAACATCTCGCCCGACGTGCTGCGGGTGATGGCCACCCAGGCGCGGGTGGGCGAGCTGCATTTCTATATGCCTACCCCGGTGCAGTCGTACTGGGGCGACCTGCAGACGCTGGCCGAACGCCTGCGCAGCGGCGCACCGGACCCCTTCGGCGAAGCGGCCGGCGAGAACCGCCTGCTGGAAGCCTGGGGTGCGGCCGGGCGCGACTTCATGGCGGTGCTGGGCAGTTACGAGGTGGTGCATCCGGCCGGCGAAATCGCTGCCTATTCCGATCCGGAGGAGGACACCCGCCCGACCCTGGACGAAGGCGGCCTGTCCGACAGCCTGCTGCATCGCCTGCAGCGTGACCTGTTCCACCGCCGCGCGCTGCCCTCGGGCGAGCTGCGCGACGGCCTGCGCAGCGACGACCCCAGCCTGCAGGTGCATGCCTGCCATACCCGCCTGCGCGAGCTGCAGGTGCTGCACGACCAGCTGCGCAGCCTGCTGCAGGACCCGCGCTTCGACCCGCCGCTGCAGGCGCGCGAGATCGCGGTGCTGGCACCGGACATCGATCCCTACGTGCCGTACCTGGAAGCGGTGTTCGGCGGTCGCGGCGGCGAGGAGGAACACATTCCGTATGCGCTGGCCGACAGCAGTCCGCTGGCCGGCGAGCCGTTGGCCGATGTGTTCGTGCACCTGCTGGGCCTGCCGGTCTCGCGCTTTGGCTTGAACGAAGTGCTGGACCTGCTGGCCAGCGCGCCGCTGGCCGAGGCGGCCGGGCTGGAAGCGGTGGACTTCGACCGCCTGCATGGCTGGCTGCAACAGGCCGGTGCACGCTGGGGCCTGGATGCGAAACACCGCAACCAGCACCAGGCACCGGCCGACGACGCCTACACCTGGCAGTTCGCGCTGGATCGCCTGGTACTCGGCCACGCCGCCGGCAGCGAGGCCGACCTGGCCGGCGTGGCGCCGTGGATCGAACTGGAAGGCGGTGCGCTGGACGCGCTGGACCGGCTGCTGCGCCTGCTGCGCGTGCTGGCCATCTACCAGCGCCGACTGGGCGAGCTGCTGACCCCGGCGCAGTGGCGGCAACGCCTGCTGTCGCTGCTGGATGCACTGCTGCCCACCGCGCCCAGTTCCCCCAACAGCCAGCGCGCGCTGGAGCGCCTGCGCAAGCTGCTCAACCAGTTCGCCGAAGATGCCGCCAAGGCCGGCTTCGAGGAAGGCGTGCCGCCGGAGGTGGTGCGCGCGCACTTCGCCGGCGCGCTGGGCGAGGCCGATACGCGCGCACCGCTGCTGACCGGTGGCATCAGTTTCGGCCGCATGGTGCCGATGCGCCTGCTGCCGTTCCGGGTGATCTGCGTGCTCGGCCTCAATGATGGCGATTTCCCGCGCCGTGACCCCGCTGCCGGTCTCAACCAGCTCACCGCCGAGCTGGATACGCCGCGCCGCCGTCCGGGCGACCGCTCCACCCGCGAGGATGACCGCTTCCTGTTCCTGCAGCTGTTCGCCGCCGCGCAGGAGGTGTTCTATCTCAGCTATCTCGGCGCCGATCCGCGCGATGGCAGCGTGCGCGAGCCGTCGGTGCTGGTCAGTGAACTGATCGATGCCGCCGCCGCGTATCACCTCGATCCGCCTGCGGCGGTCCGCGACTTCACCGTGCGCCACGCCCTGCAGCCGTTCTCACCGGCGGCGTTCGGTGATGGCGATCCGCGTCGCTTCAGCTATCGCCGCCAGTGGCATCCGGCCGCCGGTCGCCTTACCGGCCAGCGCGGCGGCCTGCAGCCGTGGTTCGATGCACCGTTGCCGCCGCCGCTCGACGACGCGGTGGAGGGGGAGGTCGCGCTCGATACCCTGCGCCGCTTCCTGTGCGACCCGGCCGGACAATTCCTCGCTCAGTCGCTGGGCCTGCGCCTGGCCGACGAGGTCGAGGAGGTGGATGACCTGGAACCGCTGGTGCTGTCCTCGCGCGGGCCGGAAAAGCGCAGCGTGCAGGCGGCGGTAGTGCGCGCCACGCTCAGCGGCGATACCGAGCCGTTGTACCCACGCCTGCGCGCGCGTGGCCTGCTGCCGTCGGGTCCATTGGGCGAGCGTCAGTTCGAGGTGGAGCAGTTGAAGACACGCCCGTATGCCAGTGCGCTGCTGGGCTGGATGCAGGGCGAACCACTGGAAAGCCGTCGCTACGAAGTGGACATCGATGGCGTGCGCCTGCATGGCCGCGTGGCCGATCGGCATCCGGAAGGGCTGGTGCGCCTGCGTGCCGGCACGCTCAATGGCAATGCAGTGATCCGCCACGGCCTGGACTGGCTGCTGGCGAACGCGGCGGGCGACGCGCTGCCGCTTGTGCAGTTCCATGACGGCGGCGACGCCGGTCCCGGCCCGCATGTACTGCCGACACTGAGCGTTCCCGCTGCACGTGCGGCGCTGCGTGCGCTGCTGCAGCTGCGCCAGCGTGGCCTGCGCGAGCCGCTGCGCTTTGCCCCGTACACCGGCTGGGTGCTGTACAACGCGCCAGCAGAAAAGCAGCGCAGCGAAGGCTGGAAGCAGTGGCACGGCAGCGACCGCAGCTGGGGTGAATCCAGCAGCGACGCCTGGCAGCTGCTGCTGCGGGGTGCCGACCCGTTCGCTACCGATGCCGGCTACGCTGACCTGCTGCGCAACAGCCAGCTGGTCTTCAGCGCGGTGCGCGAAGGCCGCGCTCTCGGCACCGAAGCACGCCAGGAGGGCAACGCATGAACACCGCCATCGCCGAAGACGGCCTCGAATCCCTCAGCCGCGATCCCTACCTGGCGCTGCCGCTGGAGGGCATCCGGCTGATCGAAGCCAGCGCCGGCACCGGCAAGACCTTCACCCTGGCCACGTTGTTCACCCGCCTGGTGGTGGAGCAGGGCCTGCGCATCGGCCAGATCCTGGCGGTGACCTTCACCGATGCCGCCACCCAGGAACTGCGCAAGCGCATCCGCGAGCGCCTGGCGCTGGCCGCGCGCCTGGTCGACCTGGAAGCGGCCGACGGTGAAGCACCGGAGGTACGATTGACGCGTGACGTGCTGCAGCGCCATCTGCGGGGCGGCACCGAGAGCGCCGCCGCACTGAAACGCCGCCTGCAGGTGGCCGCAGACGAGATCGACCTGGCGTCCATCTTCACCATTCATGGTTTCTGTACCCGCGTGCTGCGCGAGCATGCGCTGGAAAGCGGCCACACCTTTGATCCGCCGGAACTGCTGGCCAGCGACCGTGAACTGCTGGAGGAGCTCGCGGCCGATCTGTGGCGCGTACATGCCAACGACCCGGCCACGCTGGAGCCGCTGACCTGGCTGTGGTCCAACCCCGACGCGCTGGCCGCCGATCTGCGCGCGCTGCTGGGCACGCCGCCGCTGCATCCGCTGCCACGGCCGGCGGCGCTGGCCGATCCACGCCCGGCATTGCAGAGCGCGGCGGAAGCCCTGTCCGCAAGCGTGCGCGAGCATGGCGAGCAGTTCTTCATCGACCTCTGCGATGCCGTCGACAACAAGTGGCTCAACGGCGTGTCATACAAGCTGGGCTGGCTGCACCCGCTGGGCCGGCAGCTGCTGGCCTGGGCCGAGCGCGCCGACCCGCGCGAGCTGCTGGCCAGCGATCGCCTGCCGGCACTGCTGCCGGAGGTGCTGTCCGACAAGACCAACAAGAAATTCCCTGATCGCACGCCGTCGTCGCCATTGCAGGCGCCGTTGGCGCGCTATGTTGCGCTGCTGGCCGAACGCGATGCCTGGCTGCGTGGCACCGCGCTGGATTTCCTGCACACGCTTCGCGCCGAAGCCACGCAGCGCCTGCAGGCGCTGAAGCGTACGCGCCGGGTACAGACCTACGACGATCTGATTGATGGCGTAGCGCTCGCCCTGGAAGGCCCGCAGCGGCTGACGCTGGTCAGGCAACTGCGTGCGCAGTACCGCATCGCGCTGGTCGATGAGTTCCAGGACACCGACGATCGCCAGTGGGGCATCTTCCACACCGTGTTCGGCGATTCGCCGGAGGTGCGCGAACTCGGCCTGACGCCGGCGCTGTTCCTGATCGGCGACCCCAAGCAGGCGATCTACGGTTTCCGCGGTGGCGACATCCACACCTACCTGAAGGCCAAGCAGGTGGCGCAGCAGGCGCCGGTGCTGGACCAGAACTTCCGCTCGCGACCGTCTGTGTTGCGCGCGTTGCAGGCGCTGTACGACAACGGTGGCGAAGACGCCTTCCTCGAACGCGACATCCGGTTCGAGCCGGTGCGGCCCGGTGGCGTGCGCAGCGATGCGGACTACCTGCGCGCCGGCCAGGCCGCCAAGGCACTCACCCTGCGCGTGCTGCGCAGTGGCGGTGACAAGGCGATGGGCGCCGATGCCTCGCGCGATGCGGCGACCCAGGCCTGCGTCGCCGCGATTCACCAGATCCTGGTCGATGCGCGCGCGGGCAATGCCGTGTTGCGTGGGCGACCGGTGCAGCCCGGTGATATCGCGGTGCTGGTGCGCTCGCATCGCGAGGCCACCCTGGTACAGCGTGCGCTGGCCGCGGTCGGCATTCCCGCGGTGGCGGCCGGCAAGCAGAGCCTGTTCGCCACTGCTGAAGCCCGCGACCTTCGTGCGCTGCTGCTGGCACTGCTGCAACCGGCCGACGAAGGCCGCCTGCGTGCAGCGCTGGCCACCGTGCTGCTTGGCCAGCGGGCCAGCGCGATCGCGGCAATGGAACGCGAAGGTGACCTGCAACGCGGGTTCCAGGCACAGCTGCTGCATTGGCGCGAGCGCTGGCAGCGCGGGGGACCGTTCGCAGTGATTGCCGATGTCTGTGCCGCACAGGGTGAACGCCTGCTGGCGCTGATCGATGGCGAGCGCCGCCTGACCAATTACCTGCAGCTGGGTGAACTGCTGCAGGAGGCCTCGGCGCAGGCGCTGGGCATGCATGGCCTGCTGGACTGGCTGCAGGGGCAGATGGCCAGTGCCGACCAGGATGACGAGCAGCAGCTCCTGCGCCTGGAGTCGGATGCGCGCCGCGTGCAGATCATCACCCTGCACAAGAGCAAGGGCCTGGAGTATCCGCTGGTGTTCCTGCCCTTCGTCGGCATCGACGGCGGCGCGCCGAACACCGCCTCGCACTGCACCGTGCACTTTGGGGGCCAGCGCCAGCTGCACTGGAAGCTGGACAAGGACGAGGCCTGGGAAGCGGCCAACGCGCAGCGTGAGCGCGAGCAGCGTGCCGAGGATGCGCGCCTGCTCTATGTAGGACTGACCCGCGCCGAGCATGCGCTGTGGATCGCCGTGGGTGATCTGGCCGGGCTCGGCAGGACGCGTCTGGCGCCACTGCTGGGTGACCTGCAGGCGCTGCGCGCGCATGCCGATGTGCATATTGATGACAGCGAGGCACCGGCCGCGCTGCCGCAGCTGGCGGCCGAAGTGGAAGGTGACCTGCCGGCGGTACGTGCACTGACCCGGCGCGTGCCGCATGACTGGTGGGTCTACAGCTTCACCCAGCTGGCGCATGCCGATGCGGGCGCTGGCAGTGATATTGAAGCCGCCGCCACCGAGCTGCCGGCACCGGCCGCCGATGAACC
This sequence comes from Stenotrophomonas sp. YJH_SMC_58, assembly GCF_059369635.1. Taxonomy (NCBI): domain Bacteria; kingdom Pseudomonadati; phylum Pseudomonadota; class Gammaproteobacteria; order Lysobacterales; family Lysobacteraceae; genus Stenotrophomonas; species Stenotrophomonas sp. YJH_SMC_58. Next base: position 25,818 of record NZ_JCAFSW010000007.1, on the reverse strand, counting down.
GGCCGGCCCGGAACTGCCGCTGGAACCGGCGCTGCCCGAACCCACCGCCGTCGTCGAAGACAGCGCGCCGATCGACCCGCGCTTCATGGGCAGCCGCTTCGGCAACGTGCTGCACGAGGCGATGGAGAACGTCGACTTCGCTGCCTGGGGTGACTGGCAGCCGGGCCGGGAAGCGCCCGAGGGACAGGCCGAGGTGCTACGCAAGGCGCTGCATGACGAAGGCTATGCCGACGTCGACCTGGACGATGGCGTGGCCGTGCTGGTGCCGCTGGTCGGCCACACGCTCACCGTGCCGCTGCCCGAAGGCGGCGCCCTTTACAGCCTGGGCGAAGGCGAGCGGCGCGCGGAAATCGACTTCCATTTCGCCATCGAGCCGACCACGGTGCCGGCGCTGCTGCAGGTGCTGCATGCCCACGGTGTTTCCAGTGGTCGTCGAGGCTTCGGCCAGCGCCGCCGCCTGGAAGGGCTGATGACCGGCATGATCGACCTGACCTACGTGCGCGACGGGCGCTGGTACGTGCTCGACTACAAATCCAATCGTCTGCCCGGCTACAGCCAAGACCTGCTGGCCATCGCCATGCGCCACAGCGAGTACGACCTGCAGGCGCTGATCTATACCGTGGCCCTGCATCGCTGGCTGCGCTTCCGCCTGGGCGCGGCCTACGACTACGAGCGTGACATGGGCGGCATCCGCTACCTGTTCTGCCGCGGCCTCGATGGCACCGACAACGGCGTGCATGTGGACCGTTTCCCGCTGGCGCTGGTGGATGCACTGGATGCGTTGTTCGCCGGTGGCGAACAGGCCCAGGCCGAACTGGCCGCACGTGCCCGTGGGGCCGGCGCATGAGCCTGCTGAAGGAACTGCACCAGAAGGGCCTGCTGCGCACCCTCGACCACGCGTTGGCGACCAGCCTGATGCGGCTGCGCGGCGACACGCCGGAGAGCGTGGCGCTGGCGGCGGCGCTGGCCTCGCTGGCGGTGGCGCAGGGCCACGCCGGCTTCGATCCGGCGCAGCCGCAGCGCCTGCTGGAAGGGGTGCCCGAGTGGCCCGCCTCGCAGGACTGGCTGGCACAACTGCGCGCATCGCCTTGGGTGGCTATACCCGAGCAGGCCGACGCCATCGCCGAGGATGCGCCGCTGGTGCTGGAGAACGGCCTGCTCTACCTGCGCCGCTACCGCGAGTACGAACGGCAGTTGGCCGCCGGGCTGCAGCGCATCGGCCGGCATCCGCTGCCGGCACCGGACATGGCCGCGCTGGCACCGTTGTTCGCGCAGCTGTTCCCGCAGGCACTGGGCAGCGAGGATCACCAGGCCCGTGCCGCCGGCGTGACCCTGCGCCATCCGCTGGCGCTGGTGACTGGCGGCCCCGGCACCGGCAAGACCACCACCATCGCGCGCCTGTTGCTGCTGCTGGCGGCGCAGGCGCGGCATGCCGGCCAGCCGCTGCCCGAAGTGGCGCTGGCCGCGCCTACCGGACGCGCCGCCGAGCGCATGGCCGAGAGCCTGCGTCTGGCCGTGCAGCGCCTGCAGGAGAACGGCGTGGACCCGGCGCTATGCGCGGCATTGCCCAGTACCGGCACCACCCTGCATCGCCTGCTCGGCGTGATCCCGGATTCGCCGCGCTTCCGCCACCACGCCGACAACCCGCTGCCGGTGGACGTGGTGGTGGTCGACGAAGCCTCGATGATCGATCTGCCGATGATGGCCAAGCTGGTCGACGCGATCGCCAGCGGCACCCGCCTGATCCTGCTTGGCGACCCCGATCAGTTGCCCTCGGTCGAAGCCGGTGATGTGCTCAGCGCGATCCTGCGCGCCAGCGGTGATGGCATCGGCACCCGCGCCGATGATGCGCAGGCACTGCAGGGTCTGTTGGCACCGGCCACGTTGCAGCCGCGGGCCACGCCGCGCGCCTTCGCCGGCCGCCGCGTGCAGCTGCAACGTGGTTTCCGGCAAAGCGATGCGCTGGACCTGGCACCGCTGGCGCATGCCGTGCGCGAAGGCGACAGCGGCACCGCATTGCAGCTGCTGCGCGGTGGGTCGCTGGCAGGAGTGCATTTCCACGAAGGCGAGGCCGATCCATTGCGTGGCCAGCGCGAGCACCTGCTGGGCCATTGGCGTGCGTTGGCCGACGCCGCCGATCCGGTGCTTGCCCTGCAGCAGGCCGGGCGACTGCGCGTGCTGACCGCGCTGCGCGAAGGCCCGCAGGGTGCGCGCGGGCTCAACAGCCGCATCGAACAGCTGCTGGCTGGCAACACCCCGGGCTACTTCCAGGGTCGCCTGCTGCTGGTGACCGAGAACAGCTACCGGCACCGCCTGTTCAACGGCGATATCGGCATCTGCCTGCGCGATGGCAGTGGCGCGATGGTGGCCTGGTTCCCCGGCGACACGGTCGAGCAGCCGCGCGCCTTCCACCCGGCCGCACTGCCCGCGCACGAAAGCGCCTTCGCGATGACCGTGCACAAGGCGCAGGGCTCGGAGTTCGATGAAGTGTGGCTGCAGCTGCCGCGCCAGGACAGCCGCGTGCTGTCGCGCGAACTGGTCTACACCGGCCTGACCCGCGCCCGCCAGGTGCTGCATGTGGCAGGCAGCGCAGAGGTGCTGCAGGCCGCGTTGAAACGCCACGCCAGCCGATTGGGTGGCCTGGCCTGGCGGCTGGGTGCGGAAGCGGTGGCCGAAGCACCGGCGCGCATCGAACAGCCCACGGTGCAGGGCCAGTTGTTCTGAATCGGGGTCGGATCCCGTTCCCATCGGGAACGGGCTCTGACCCCTTCACCTGATCGCCAGGCAGAAGCAGTCGAGCATGGCTCGACTTTACAACAGCGTACTTCGATCATTCCGACGTTCATCCACGCATGCCGTGGATCTACCGTGTCGACCAAGGTCGACACCCACCAGAGCAGAACGCCGTGCCGGCAGATCGCAGGAAACTGTCGACGGCGGGGTGGGTCCGGTTGAGGGGGCGTGAGCCGCATGGGCCCGAGGCATGCCTCGGGCGGGTTGGGCAGGACGCCCAACCCCGGTCTTGCCGTGTGCGCAGGACAGCGCACACGAGCAAGCGGCGACCGAGCTTACATGGGTGAGGGCGCTTTGCTTGCGAAGCACTGCTTCGCAAGCGCCCGAACGCACAGCCGCCAGGGGCTGGGCCGGGCCCCGAAGGGGGACTTGCAGCGCCCCCCGCAGCCGGACCCACCCCGCCAACCCACGGATAGCGCGCATTTGACGTTGCCGTTGATTCGGCAGGTGCAAGGCGCAGCCCTGCCGCCACACCTATTCCGCGATCAGTACCAGCCCATCCGGGAACACGATCGCCGCTTCATCAGCACTCACGTCGAAGAAGCCCACGCCGTGCTTCTCGGCCAGGTCCTGCACGCGGCCGTGCGCGCGCTCGGCCACCGAATAGGCAAACGCGCCGTAGATCACCTCGCGGCCGATGCTGTACTCGGTCACCTCGGCACGGTCGTCATCGTCGTTGCTCAATGGGCCGTTCATCGGCGGGAAGTCCTGCGCCATCTCCGCGAACCACGCCTGCAGCGCCGGGCTGCTGACCGCCGGGTCGTCATACTCGTGGCGCTCGTTCCACTGCGTCTGCTTCTCGAACCAGGCGATGAAGGCCGCCGCCTCACGTGGCGCGGCGCTGGTCTCGAACACCATCATGTCGTAACTCATTGGATCTTCCTGTGCAGAGCAGGGGTCAGAGCCTTCGCTCGCGGCGAAGGATCCGACCCCGGCAACGAGGTCTGTGGCTGCACAGGGTATCGCGCTACGGCTGTCCGGCTGCACTCATCGCCAAGCCCGGCGCCAGCGCCTTCGCCTCCGGGAACAGCGCGAAGCGCAGGCCGATCAGGCCCATCAGGGCTTCATCGCGGGCCTTGCAGGCGGCCACGCTACCGACCCGGCCCAGCGAAGTATCCAGCCGCTCGCGCAGCGCCTCGGCCGCCACAATAGGTTTGCGCGCGGCGATCTGCCGGCGGTAGTGCACGGCGACCTCTTCCAGAATGTGCTCGACCGCCTCGCGGCTGCGCTCGGGCAGTTCCAGCCGTGCGCGACGCAGCTGCAGGATGTTCAGGCCGATGCGCGCCTCGTTGAGCATGTCCACCGAGGCGATGTCGCTGCCCTCCGGCGTCGCCGCCAGACGCGGCGCGAGCAGGCCCAGCAGATCGAGCATGCGCGCAGCGAAGCGCTGCCGGTCCTGCTGGCCACGGCCTTCGGCGGCTTCGGCCAGCGTGGTCCAGCCCTGCCGCACCAGCCGGCGCGCGGTCCACTCGGCACCCACCGAACGGAACAGGCGGGTCATCACCACCGCAAAGCCAATGCCGATGAACATCGCGATGGACGAGTTGAGGAAGGTCTGGATGTTGGCGCTGTAGGTGTTCTGCAGGCTCAGCAGCGCGGCCAGGTTGACCGTCAGCGGCAGCGCGAACAGCGCGCTCTTGGGGTGGTGCAGCATCAGCCCCAGCGGCAGGAACGCCACCGCCAGCACCAGCGCCAGCAGGCCGAAGTCGTGCACGGCCGGGAACACGCCGAACAGGTACACGCCGGCCACCACCGAGGCGACCATCGCCCACACCAGGAACGACACCATGCTCGGTGCCGGATCGTCCTGCGCGGCGAAAAATGCGGCGGTCACCGCGGCCATCATCGCGCCGTTGCCGCCGCCTTCCCACCCCAGCGCGATCCACAGCACGCAGTAGCTCATCAGCGCCGCGCCGGCACTGAGCGCGGAGAACAGCGCCATGCCATAGTCGACGTGCTTGTCGGCGGCCACGCGTTCGGTGCGGATGCGGTAGTGCGCACGGTCCAGCGGCGCAGTGCCCCGGTCGATCGCGTGCTGCAGGGTGCGGCAGTCCTGCCACAGGTCCACCAGTTCCTCCAGGCGCAGCAGCAGGCTGGCCAGCTGCAGGTGCTGCAGGTCGCGGTCCACCTGCGGCTTCAACGCACTGATGCGCGCACGCAGGCGCGCGTACTCGCTGGCGTTGGTGGGCCCGTCCAGCCAGTCATGGATGTCGTCGACCAGCGCCGGCAGGCCTTCCGGCAGGGCCTGGCCGTCGCTGCGCAGCGCACTCAGGCGGTCGGCAATCGAGGACAGCACCGGCAACAGCAGCAGCATGCGCTCGCGCAGCCGCTCCATCGACACTGCCGAACCGGCATGGCGCGGGTCGTCGCGGCGCAGGAACTCGATCAGCGCCTCGAACTGCACCAGGTCGGCGGCGAGCCGGTTGCGCGGCGCGTGTGCGCGGCCGCGTTCGAGGATCTGCCGGCACCACTGCGCCGCATCCTCCATCCAGTTGCCGATGCGCGCGCGCAGCATCGGGCGTACCGAGGCCGGGAACAGCAGCGAAGCAAACAGCACTGCCACCACGGTGCCGAGGATGATCTCCTCGCTGCGCGCCACCACGGTGTCGAAGATGGTTTCCGGCGAGGTCACGGCCGGGAAGCCGATGAAGGCCGTCGTGTAACCGGCCAGCAGGAACGCGTAACCGCGCGGGCCACGGTTGAGCAGGGCCATGAACAGGCACCCGGCCAGCCAGATCGACATCGCCGCGCTCAGCACCAGCGGCGTTTCCACCAGCGCCGGCAGCACCAGCAGGGTGGCCAGGCCGGCCACCAGGGTGCCAACGATGCGGTACACGCCCTTGGCGCGGGTTGGGCCCAGCAGCGGCTGGCTGACGATGTACACCGTGCCCATCGCCCAGTACGGGCGCGACAGGTTGCCGGCCATGGCGATGTACAGCGCGGCCACCGCGGCCAGGTAGGTCTTGATCGAGAACAGCCAGGCCTGGCGATCGGTCAGCGCGTTCATGGCTTACTTCGCCGAGGCCTGTGCGGTGGACGGCGCGGGCGGGGCAACCGATGCCTGCCAGCCGCCACCCAGCACCAGGAACAGATGGATCTGGTCGCGCGAGACCTGCGCTTCGGCGGCGGCCAGGGTGGCGTCGCTGGTGGCCAGGCTGCGGTCGGCATCCAGGCTGGACAGGTACGGCGTACGGCCACCCTGGTACAGCCGGCGGCTCTGCTCGGCGGCCAGTGCGGCCTGCTCCTGCGCGATGCGCAGCGACTGCAGCCGGCGCAGGTCCTGCGCATAGCGGTCCAGCGCGGTCTGGGTCTCGCGCAGCGCCTGCAGCACGGTGTGGTCGAACTCGGCCAGCGCGGCATCGGCACCCGCCTCGGCGGCGTGGATGCGTGCGTGCGTGCCGGACGACGGCAGCGTCCACGAGATCAGCGGGCCGATCGACCACTGCTGGGTCATCGGCGTGCCGAAGTCTTCCAGCAGGCCGGCGGCACCCACCGAGGCACCCAGGCGGATGTCCGGGTACAGCTCGGCGGTGGCGACCCCAATCCGCGCCGTGGCCGAGGCCAGCTTGCGCTCGGCCTGGCGCACGTCCGGGCGGCGCTGCAGCAGCGCCCGGCCATCACCGACCGGCAGCGGCTGCGCCAGGCCGGGGGCGTGCGCACAGTCGATCACGCCGGCTGGCAGCTGGCCCGGGGTTTTCCCAAGCAGCGCGGCCAGCGAATAGGCGGCCGCCGAACGCTGCGCGCGTAGCGGCGGCAGTGCCGCCTCCAGCAGTGCCACCTGCGCATTGGCGCGGGCCAGTTCCGGCGGCGTGCCGCGGCCGGCCGCGATCAGGCGCTCGGTGACCGTGCGGCTGCGCTGCTGCAGCTGCAGCGAATGCTCGGCCACGTGCAGTTCGTGGTTGGCGTGGCAGATTTCCAGGTAGCTGTCGGCGACCTGCGCGACCACGCTGACCTGGGCCAGGTCGCGCGCCGCAGCAACGGACTGCTCGTCGGCACGCGCTGCCTCGGCGCCGCGCTTGAGCTTGCCGAACAGGTCGAACTGGTAGCTGACCGCGAACTTGCCATCGGCCAGGTTGATCACCGGCAGCTCGTGCTCCTGCAGGAACGATTCGGCCGACAGCTGCGCGCGGCTGACACCGGCCTCGGCCTCGTACTCGAAGCCACCGGCGTCCAGCGCCTGTTCGTACACCGCCGCGGCACGACGCAGGTGTGCATCGGCGGCCTTCAGTTCCACGTTGTCGCGCAGCGCCTGGGTGATCAGGCCGTCCAGCACCGGGTCGTTGTACAGCGACCACCAGCGGTCGGGCAGCGCCTGGTTGGCGGCCACCTGCGGGTTCTGCGTATCGATGAAGGCCGCATTGGCCTCCGGGCGCTTGAACGCCGAGCCTTCCGGCAGGGCGTAATCCGGGCCGACGGTCCTGCAGGCCGCCAAGCTGGCCAGCGCAACGATCAGACCGAGACGGGGCAGGGCGGCGTTCACAGGCCCGCCTGTGTCGGCGCAGTGCCGGCCTTGTCGTTGTGCGGATGGCGGCCGGTGTCCACGGTCACCGTGGCGGTGCGGCCGGCGATCAGTTCCACGCCCTTGGGTACTTCGTCGATGGCGATGCGCACCGGAATGCGCTGTGCCAGCCGCACCCAGTCGAAGGCCGGGGTCACGTTCGGCAGCAGGGTGCTGCCGTTGCTGCGGTAGCGGTCCTCGATGCCGGCGGCGATGCTTTCCACGTGGCCACGCAGCGGGGCCGACTCGCCCATCAGGCGGATGTCCACGCTCTGCCCCGGGGCCACGCCGCGCAGGCGGGTTTCCTCGAAGTAGCCATCGATGCGGAACGAGCCGGTATCCAGCAGCGCCAGCACCGGCTTGCCGGCCACCACGTAGTCGCCTACGCGCAGGGTGCGGTCGTTGACCCGGCCATCGGCCGGCGCGCGCACCTCGGTGCGGCCCAGGTTGAGCTCGGCCAGGTCGACCGCCGCCTGTGCGGTGGCCAGCGCCGCCTGTGCGGCCTGCAACTTGGCGCGGCGCACTTCGGCGTCCTCGGCGGCGACCAGGTCCTGCAGGCTGCGGTCACGGCCGATCTCGCGGCGCAGCTGCGCCACCGATGCCTGGCGCTCGGCCAGGTTGGCGCGGGCCTGCTCCAGCGCGATGCGGTAGCGGGCGCGATCGACCACGAACAGCAGGTCACCCTTCTTCACCGCCTGGTTGTCGGCCACCTGCACCGTTTCCACCAGCCCGGACACGTCCGGCGCCACCTGCACCACGTCGGCACCGACATGGGCATCGCGGGTCCATGGCTCATCCATGTAATAGACCCACAGCTGGCGCAGCACCAGCAGGGCGATGATCACGGCTGCGCTGGTGAGCAGCACCGGCAGGGTCTTCTTCACGATCTTGTTCACGATTGCATCCAACGCAGGAGGTGGAACAGCAGGCCAAGCACGATCCCGTACAGGGCCAGGTTGAACAGCGCCGGGTGCCATACGTGGCGATAGGCGCCGGCACGCTGCAGCAGCGCGTGCAGGCCGCTGTTGACCAGGTAGGCCAACAACATCAACCCGAGCAGGGTCGGGACGAATACTCCGTGGAGACTGAATTCACCGGGCATCGGTAGGGGCGGGGGCGAGGTGGGGGGAGGGGAGGAACAACGAAAAAACGGCAACGGGCAAAAGCCGCTGGCGTGTGCACGGCAGCGGCGGTGTTCGGGGGCAGCGGTCTTACGTGATGCGGTCGGCGGCCTCGGCCAGCAGGCGCCATGCCTTCAGCACGGCGTGCAGTTCATCCATGGAAAGCTCGCCGAACACGTCCTGGCGCAGGCCGATCAACTGGTCTTCCAGCTCGCTGACCAGCGCATGGCCCGCATCGGTCAGCCACAGCAGGTTGGCGCGGCGGTCGCTGGCGTCGCTTTCGCGGCGGACCAGGTCGCTGGCGCACAACTTGTCCAGCAGGCGCACCAGGGAGGGTCCTTCCATGCCCAGCTGCTGCGCCAGCGCCACCTGACGGATGCCACCGCCGGAGCGGCCGATCATCAGCAGCGGCATGGTGCAGGCGGTGGAGATGCCGTAGCTGCCGAGCCGGCTGTCGGCCAGGCGCTGCCACTGCCGCCCTGCGTACAGCAGGCCGGAGCTGAGCTGCATCTGCAGCACGGTGCGCTCGTCGAGGGGTCGGTCCATAAGAGATAGATAGGATACTACTAATTTCACTCCTATCAATAGGTTTTTCTGAATGGGTGGGTGTAGTGAGGAAAGCGTTGCGCCTGCCTGGTGTCGGGTGGGGCAGCGGGCGCCGGACGGTGCAGGACACGCCGTGAACCCCCCTCCGGGGTCCGGCCCAGCCGCTGGCGGCTGGGCGTTCGGGCGCTTGCGAGGCATGCCTCGCAAGCAAGCGCCCTCACCCTTGGGGGCTCGGCCGCGGCATCCATGCCGCGGACGGTCCTGCCCCGCCCGGCCCCCGCTGCCTTCCCATCCCCCGCGAGCGCGGTGGGTTGGCTCTTAGAAGCAAGCGCAGAAGCAGTGCGGACCAACGGTCCGCACCCACCAATGCACAAAACACCACAGCAGCGGCGCGCCGCTTCCGAAGCCATGAACCCCCGCTTTTGCCCCCGCTTTCGGGCGGTCCGGCCGCGCCCGCGGGAAACTGTCAGGGATGGGGAAGGGCGGCAGGGCAGGACCGTGAGGCGCATGGATGCGCCGACCGAGCCCCCATGGACGGGTTTACGGCGTGTCCTGCCCTGCCGCCCTTCCCCATCCAGACCCGTAACAGGCAGGCGCCGCCAGACCCCCGATGAACCCGACCAACAGGACGACCCACCCCCCGGTCGGGTACGATGCTCGCCCCCCGTTCGGGACGCTGTACGCAATGAGCAAGAACAACGAAAAGGCCGCCCCGCAGGGCGACGTGACCCAGGACCAGGCCGAGGATGCCGTGCGCACCCTGCTGCGCTGGGCCGGTGAGGACCCGTCCCGTGAAGGCCTACTGGATACCCCCCGCCGTGTCGCCGAAGCCTATGGCGACTGGTTCAGCGGTTACCGCGACGACCCGCGCGCCTACATGGAGCGGACCTTCGAGGAAGTGGCCGGCTACGACGAGCTGATCGTCCTGCGCGACATCGAGTACGAAAGCCACTGCGAGCACCACATGGCCCCGATCATCGGCCGCGTGCACGTCGGCTACCTGCCGGCCGGCAAGGTGGTGGGCATCAGCAAGCTGGCCCGTGTCGTCGAAGCCTACGCCCGCCGTTTCCAGGTGCAGGAGAAGATGACCGCGCAGATCGCCCAGTGTATCCAGGATGTGCTGCAGCCGATCGGCGTCGGCGTGGTCGTCGAAGGCGCCCACGAGTGCATGACCACCCGCGGCATCCACAAGCGCGGCGTCAGCATGGTCACCTCCAAGATGCTGGGCAGCTTCCGCGACGACGCGCGCACCCGCGCCGAGTTCCTGCGCTTCATCGAAGTGGGCGGCAAGCGCTGAGCCGCTTGCCCGCACCACGCCGGCTCCTGCAGGCCGGCATGCCCACGGCTGTCCACGCGGCAGCTGTGCATGGCGGTTTGTCCCTGTCAGCCCTACAGACTTCTTTCGCTGCATGAAGCATCGCGAACGCATTGCCCGTTATCGCCACCTGCGCGAACAGCCCCAGTGGAAGCTGCTTGCCGCCGACCACGCTCCGGAAATCATCGGCCTGCTGCAGGGCCTGCTGATGGACGGCGAGCGCACGTTGCCGTCCTCGGTACTGAACGAGCGACTGCAGCGCGCGCTGGACCAGCTGGCCGGCGATGAACTCTCGCGCGAGCTGCCGCGCACCGCGCAGGCCTACATCGCGCACTGGCTGGCCCAGGGCTGGCTGGAACGCCGTCTGCCCGAAGGCGCCGACCAGGAGCAGTACGAGCTGGCGACCGCGGCACTGCAGGCGATCCGCTTCGCCGACGGCCTCGAGCAGGCCCGCGTGGCCGCCACCGAAAGCCGCCTGGCGCTGGTCATTGAACAGCTCTCGGCGCTGGCTGCGCAGACCGAAGCCGATCCCGATGCGCGCCTGTCCGCGCTGCACGACGAGCGCGACCGCATCGATGCCGAAATCGCCCGGGTCGGTACCGGCCGCATGGTTGCGCTGGACGGCAAGCGCGCGCTGGAACGCACCCGCCAGATCATCGGCCTGGCCGACGAGCTGACCGAGGACTTCCGCCGCGTGCGCGATGACTTCGAGCAGCTCAACCGCGATTTCCGCGAACGCATCATCGACGACGAGGGCGAGCGCGGCGATGTGCTGTCGCAGCTGTTCGAAGGTGTGGATGTCATTGGCGAAAGTGACGCCGGGCGCAGTTTCCAGGCCTTCTGGCGCCTGCTCAACGACGCCGAACAGAGTGCCCAGCTCGATGCCGCGCTGGAAGCGGTGCTGGCGCGCGGCTTCGCCCGCCGCCTGGACCGCAACGAACGCAACTTCCTGCGCAGCTTCACCAGCACCATGCTCGAGCGCGGTGGCCAGGTACACGACGTCCTGCAGAACTTCGCGCGCAGCCTGCGCGGCTTCGTGCAGAGCCGTGGCTACCTGGAACAGCGCCGCCTCAACCAGTTGTTGAAGCAGGCGCAGTCCGAAGCGCTGGCCCTGCGCGACGAATTCCCCGCACAACGCGGCATCGGCCGCGACCTGCAGCTGACCACCAGCCGCCTGCGCTCGTGGTCGCAGTGGAAGCTGCATGATCCGCGCAGCGCCCAGGTCGACGGCAATGTCGAGTACAACGACGCGGCCGCGATCAGCCTGGAGAGCGTCGGCGACCTGGTCGCTTCGTCCGAAATCGACTTCCGCACCCTGCGCCGCGACCTGCACGACCTGCTCGACGCACAGCCGCGGCTCAGCATCGCCCAGGCCCTGTCGCAGCGCGAGGCGCCGCAGGGTCTTGGCAGCGTCATCGGCTATCTGTCGCTGGGCACGCGCTTCGGCAACGTGGTCGCCGGCGAGCAGGAGCTTGCGCAATGGCGTGGTGGCGACGGCCAGGTCCGTCGCGCCCGCATCCCGCTGGTTTGGTTCACCCAGGAGAGACGCCATGAGCTGGCATGAAGATCCCATCGACGCAGCGCAGGCCGACGTGGCGGAAGACGCCTACGAGGCCGAACCGGTGGCGGCCGTGGCGCAGCCCCGCCGTGGCAACGACGTCTATTACCTCGGCGACACCGGGCGCCTGCCGCTGGATGCGCGCCGCGCGCTGTGCCAGCTGCTGATCGGCCCCAGCATCGACCAGCTGCGCCACGCCAAGCTGTGGCCGGCACTGATCCGCAGCGAAGCGGCCATCCGCTCGTCGCTGGCGGACCTGTTCCTGGAACTGGTGCTCGACCGTGACAGCGGCGTGGCGTTCACCCGCCAGGCCGATACCGAAGACGTCGATGCGCCGGTGCTGCTGCGCACCTCGCCGCTGACCTTCATCGACTCGGTGCTGCTGCTGTACCTGCGCCAGCAGCTGGCCGAAGCCGATGCGCGCGGCAACCGCGCGGTGGTCGCCGATGCCGAAATGGCCGAAGCACTGGCCATCTACGAAAAGAACCTGTCCACCGACCGCGCCGGCTTCAACCGCCGCGTCGCCTCGGCGGTGCAGAAGATGAAGGACAACCACATCCTGACCCGCCTCAGCGGCCAGGAAGACCGTCACGAAGTCTCGCCGGCGCTGAAGCTGCTGTTCTCCGCCGAAGACGTGTCCCAGCTCTCGGCGGTCTACCGCCAGCTGCGCGAAACCCCGGCCGCCGAGGCCTGAGAGACCCGACCATCGCATGGCTATCTCCAAGCACACTCCCGCCCTGTTCAACGAAGGCCTGCCGGACCCGCGCCTGCAGCAGTTCCGCATGCGCCGCCTGCAGGTGCACAACTGGGGCACCTTCAACGGCCTGACCGAAGTACCGATCGCCGAGCGCGGCTTCCTGTTCGTCGGACGTTCCGGCTCGGGCAAGTCGACACTGCTCGATGCCATGTCCGCGCTGCTGACGCCGCCGGCCATCGTCGACTTCAACGCTGCTGCGCGTGAAGCCGAGCGCAGTGGCCGCGACCGCAACCTGGTGTCCTACGTGCGTGGCGCGTGGGCTGACCAGCAGGACAGCGGCACCGGCGAAATCGCCACCCAGTACCTGCGCAAGGGCGCCACCTGGACCGCACTGGTGCTGGAATACCGCGCCGGCGATGGCCGCGTGGTCAGCCTGGTGCGCCTGCTGTGGATCTCCGGCAACGGCACCTCGGCCGGTGACGTGCGCAAGCACTACATGATTGCCGAGCGCCCGTTCGACATCGCCAAGGATCTTGGTGGGTTCGACCTGGACCTGCGCAAGCTCAAGCAGAAGCTGTCCGACCTGCACCACTTCGACACCTTCTCCGGCTACGCCGAGCGCTTCCGCGACCTGCTCGGCATCGACAACGAGATGGCGCTGCGCCTGCTGCACAAGACGCAGTCGGCGAAGAACCTGGGCGACCTCAACGTCTTCCTGCGCGACTTCATGCTCGACACGCCGAAGACCTTCGACGCCGCCGAACGCCTGGTCAGCGACTTCGCCGAGCTCGATGGCGCGCACCAGGCGGTGGTCACCGCCCGTCGCCAGGTGGAGACCCTGCTGCCGGCACGCGCCTACTACAACGACCTGAAGGAAATGCACCGCCGGCGCGGCGACGACGAAGCCCTCAAGCTCGGCGTCGACAGCTTCCGTGAAAGCCGCCGCCAGGCGCTGATCGAAGCGCGCCTGCGCGAGATGGACGTGCGTGACCGTGGCCTGCTCGGCGAAGAGGCCCAGCGCCGTGCCGCACTGGACAATCACACCGAGCGCCTGGCCGAGCTGGAACTGCAGCGCCGCCAGCAGGGCGGTGAGCGCATCGAAGAACTGGAACGCGAGCAGGGCCGCGCCGAAGCCGAGCGCGACCGCCGCCAGGCCAAGCGCGAGCAGGCAAGCCTGGCCGCGCAGCAGCTGGGGGCCGAACTGCCGGACGACGCACACGGCTTCGCCGAACTGGTCGAGCGCGCACAGAACGAGCTGCAGGACCGCCAGCGCGCCTCTTCGGCGCTGGACGATGCGATCAGCGATCGCCTGGGTGGCAAGCGCGATGACGAGCGCCGCTTCGGCGAAGTCCGTGCGGAACTCGAAGCGATGCAGCGCACGCCCTCCAACATCCCGGCGCCGATGCAGAAGCTGCGCGCGCGCCTGGCCGAGGAAACCGGCATCGCTGAAGCGGCGCTGCCGTTCGTCGGTGAACTGATCCAGGTCCGCTCGGAAGAGCAGGGCTGGCAGGGTGCCATCGAGCGCGTGCTGGGTGGCTTCGCGCTGTCGCTGCTGGTCGACGACAAGCATTACAACGACGTCGCCGAGTGGGTGAACCGTACCCACCTGGGCATGCGCTTCACCTACTACCGCGTGCGCCGCAACGATGATGCGTTCGCCCGTGAGCCGTCGGCGAAGTCGCTGCTGCACAAGCTGGAACTGCGCGAACACGTGTTCGAAAGCTGGCTGCGCCGCGAGCTCGGCAAGCGATTCGACTACGAGTGCGTGGACGCCAAGCAGCTGCGCAACGTCGACCGTGGCATCACCCGCGAAGGCCAGGTCAAGCATCCGGGCGACCGTTTCGAGAAGGATGACCGCAGTGCGGTGGGCGACCGCCGTCGCTGGATCCTCGGTTTCAACAACCACGACAAGGTGGGCGCCTTCGAGCGCGAAGCTCAGGAACTGGCCAAGCGCATCGCCAGCTGCGAGACCGACATCGCGCGCCTGCGTGGGCAGCGTGACCGCGACAACGAACGCCGCCTGGCCTGCCACGAGCTGGTCAGCATCAGCTGGAACGAGATCGACATCGCCGCCCCGCAGCAGCGCCTGAGCGACATCGAGGCCACGCTGCGCGACCTGCGCGAAGGCAATGCCGACCTCGCCAAGCTGGCCAGGCAGATCGACGCCGTGCGTGCCGACATCGAGCAGGCCCGCCGCACCTATGAAGACGTCCGCGTCGAGCGCGGGCAGCTGGTCAAGGAACGCGATCGCCTGGACCGCGCGCGCCAGCAGAGCCGTGCGCTGGTGCTGCCGAGCCTGGCCCAGGAGCAGGAAGCCGGCCTTGCCGAGCGCCTGCAGGAGCAGGGTCCGCTCAGTCTGGAAACGCTGGAAGCGCACATGCGTCAGGTCAGCAACGCGCTGAACGAGCAGCTGTCGTCCTCGCAACAGGACCTCAACCGCATCGAGAACCAGCTGATCGGCTGCTTCCGTCGCTTCATCCAGCAATGGCCGGAGGAATCGGGCGACTTCACCGTGTCGGTGGCCTCGGCCGAGGACTTCCTCGCACGCCTCGAACGACTGGAGCGCGATGGCCTGCCGCAGCACGAAGAGCGCTTCTTCGATCTGCTGCAGAACCAGAGCAAGAACAACCTGCTGGCCCTGCAGCGCCACAGCGCCGAGGCCCGCAAGTCGATCGGCCAGCGCCTGGATGAAGTGAACGCCAGCCTGGAACAGGTGCCGTTCAACCGCGGTACGCTGCTGACCATCGAGCTGAGCGACCGCCGCCTGCCGGAAGTGGGCGAGTTCCAGCTGCAGCTGCGCGAAGTGCTGTCGCAGCAGCAGACCGAGCAGCGCGAGCTGGCCGAATCGCAGTTCACCGTGCTGCGCCAGCTGGTCAACCGCCTGGGCTCGCAGGAAGGCGAGGACAAGCGTTGGCGGGAGCTGGTGCTGGACGTGCGCATGCACGTGGAGTTCATCGGCGTCGAGCTGGATGCGGAAACGCGCCAGCAGGTCGAGATCTACCGCAGCGGCGCCGGCAAGTCCGGTGGCCAGCGCCAGAAACTGGCCACCACCTGCCTGGCCGCGGCACTGCGCTACCAGCTCGGCGGTGCTGACAGCCAGCTGCCCAGCTACGCCGCAGTGGTGCTCGACGAAGCCTTCGACAAGGCCGACAACGAGTTCACCGCACTGGCAATGAACATCTTCGACAACTTCGGCTTCCAGATGGTGGTTGCCACCCCGCTGAAGTCGGTGATGACGCTGGAACCGTTCATCGGCGGCGCCTGCTTCGTCGAAATCAGCGGTCGCCACGATTCCGGCGTGCTGCTGATCGAGTATGACGAGGAAGGCAAGCGCCTGAAGCTGCCCGAGCGCAGCCGCCAGCAGGCCAACGAACCGGAAGAAGCCGAGGCCTGACCTGGCCGATTGAAGGGGAATGCCGGTCAGCGGCCGGCACCACATGGGCGGGGTTCATGACCCGATCGGATGGGGATGCCGGCCAGCGGCCGGCACTACCCATGGGCGGGGTTCATGACCCGGTAGTGCCGGCCGCTGGCCGGCAACCGCGTTCACGCAGCGCGGAACGTATCCCACGCCATCCGCGCGATCAGCACCACCACCAGCCCCACGAACAGCTTGCGGATGAACGGCGTGCCGCCCTTCAGCGCCAGGCGCGTGCCCACCACCGAACCGATGATGTTGGCCGCCGCCATCGGCAGCGCGAACAGCCACAGGATGTTGCCGGTCGGCACGAAGAACGAGATCGCCGCCACATTCGTCGCCAGGTTCACCACCTTTGATGCCGCCGAGGCGCGCAGGAAATCCAGCCCGAAGAAGCGCACGAACAGGAAGATCAGGAAGCTGCCGGTGCCCGGCCCGAAGAAGCCGTCGTAGAAGCCGATCGCCGCACCGATCGCCAGCGCGATCACCAGTTCACGGCGGCCGATCTCCTGTGGCCGGTGCAACGCGCCGAAGTCCTTCTTCCACAGCGTGTAGGCCAGCATCGCGACCAGCAGCACCAGCACCAGTGGGCGCACCGCGTCCTTGGGCAGCAGGCTTACTGCGGTGGCGCCGGCGAAGGAGAAGATGAAGGCCGTGCCGGCCGCGAACAACACCGGCTTCCACGGGAAGCGCACGTTGCGCGCATAGCGCCAGGCGGCCGCACCGGTACCGAACATCGAACTGAACTTGTTGGTACCAAACAGCATCGCCGGCGTCTGCTGCGGCAGCACCGTGAACAGGCCAGGCAGCTGCACCAGCCCACCACCACCGACGGCGGCATCGACCAGCCCGGCGATGAAGGCGATGACCACCAGCCACCACAACTCAGGGGGAACCAGTTCCAGCACGGCGATCAATCGATATGGGGGCGCGACAGCATACGCCTGTCCTGCACTGGTTGACCGGTGCCCCGCGTGGATCCATCCGCACAACCCGGCGACAATGTCCGCATGAGCCGAAAACCCACCGATCCCTGCCCCTGCGGCCTTCCCGCCGAGTACGCCGCCTGCTGTGGCCGTTTCCATGCCGGTGAGGCCGCCCCCGATGCCGAGCACCTGATGCGATCGCGTTACAGCGCCTATGTGCGGGGGCTGGCGGACTATCTGCGCCAGAGCTGGCATCCGGATACCCGTCCGGCCGAGTTGTCGCTGGATGATGCGCCCGGCCAGCGTACGCATTGGCTGGGCCTGACCGTGCACGAGCACACCGTCACCGGCGCCGACAGCGCCGAAGTGCGCTTCACCGCCCGCTACCGCGTGGGAGGCGGCAGCGCGGTGAAGATGGCCGAGCACAGCCGCTTCCTGCGCGTCGACGGCCGCTGGTACTACCTCGACGCTGCCTGAGCCTCAGCCAGCGCGTACTGCCAGCGCGTCCTGTTCGGCATGCGCGCGCACCTGGTTGCGGCCACCGTCCTTGGCTGCGTACAGCGCCTGGTCGGCGGCCTTGATCACTGCCGCTGGCCGCTCATCCACGCGGCTGTCTGCCAGCCCGATGCTCACCGTCACCTGCACCGTCTGCCCGCTTCCGCCGCGTCCGCGCTGCCGGCGCCCCGTTTCATCGTCGCGGCTGCGTGTGCTCCGGTCGCGCAGCTGCATGCGGGTGTCCTCGATGGTCTGCCGCAGCGCCTCGACTGCATCCACGCAGGCGGCTGCGGGACGATCCAGGAACACTACCGCGAACTCCTCGCCGCCATAGCGGAACGCCCGGCCACCATCGCCTACCCGCGCCAGCCGCGAGGCCACCAGGCGCAGCACATCGTCGCCGGTGTCGTGGCCGTGGGTGTCGTTGAACGACTTGAAGTGGTCCACGTCCACCATCGCGATGCTGTAGGTGCCGCGCGCACGCTGCAGGGTCTCATTGAAGGCGCGGCGCCCCGGCAGGCCGGTCAGCTCATCGCGGAAGGCCATATGGAAGGACTCCTGCATCATCGCGCCCAGCATCAGCAGCAGGGCCGCACTGGCCAGTGCCGGCAGCAGCACCGGCTGCAGGAACACCCGTGGCAGCATCCACCACAGGCACAGCAGGGCCAGCAGCATCGCCGTGTGCAACGGGCGCGGATGCCGCCAGGCCTGCCAGCCCAGCGCGGCGGTTGCCAGAAGGAACAGCAGCGCTGGCAGCTGTGCCAGCGCGTTCCAGTCGGCCGGAATCCAGCTCCAGTGGCGGTTGGACAGCAGATCGTGCATGCCCCGGGGTTGCTGCGTGGCCAGCAGCAGGAAGATCACCAGCGCGGCGCCACTGGCAACACCCCGCAGCAGCAGGTCGCGGCGGCGGCGGCCGCGCTCGGGCCACAATGCCAGGCCCGCGAACAGCAAGGGCAACCAGGCCGAAATGGCATGGAAGCGCAGCGGTGTCAGCGCCGTGACATGGCCGCTGTGCAGGTAGCCGCCCACGTCCTGGTGCAGCAGCGCGAACATGACCGCCACCACCAGCAGCAGGCAGAGCGTACGCACCTGGTGGTAGAGCAGGGCAAGGCCGGCGCCGAGGCAGGCCAGCAGCCAGGGCAGGATGCGTTGGGCCGGGCTGGCAACGTCTTCGTTGCCCAGTGCTGCCCACAGCACCACGGCAACCAGCACGGCGGGCAGCACGAACAGGTAATGCGCAGGCTGGCGGAGCGGATGCAGGGGCAAGCAGGAATTCCAGCGCGGTGACGACGCGGCCGCAGCATTGCCGTTAGCGGCGTTCGCACCGGCTTCTTGAATGCGGGATGGTCACGCATGTGAACGCGTTGACGTCGAACGATGACATCGCACTCACCCTGTTGCGCAGATGCTGCCCGGATGGACAGCGTAGCCACCGCCGTCGCTGCCCCGCAGCGCGATCTCGCCCGCCAGTACGCATGTGTGCGGAACCGCAGCATGCACCTGGCAGCCCCCCTCAGCGCCGAAGATGCCATGCTGCAGAGCATGGCCGATGCCAGCCCGAGCAAATGGCACCTGGCCCACACCACCTGGTTCTTCGAACGCTTCGTGCTGGCCGGCTTCCCACCTGCACCGGCGCATGACCCTGCCTGGGACTACCTGTTCAACAGCTACTACAAGAGCCTCGGCCCGGCGCACGCCCGGCCGCAGCGTGGGCTGCTGTCGCGGCCATCGCTGCAGCAGGTGCGCGACTACCGCCAGCAGGTCGATGCACAGGTGCAATCGCGGCTGGCGGCAGGCGACCTTGATGAGCAGGCACTGCAGCACCTGCAGTTGGGCCTGCAGCACGAGCAGCAGCACCAGGAACTGCTGCTCACCGACATCAAGCACGCGTTCTGGTGCAATCCGTTGCAGCTGGCCTACCGCGAGGACCTGCAGCCTGCAACCAGCGCTGCCAGTGCGCAGGGCTGGATCGAGTCGCCCGAGCGCATCGTCACCATCGGCGCCGCAGCCTGGCCGCAGCACACCGCCTTCGCCTACGACAACGAATCGCCGGCGCATCGCGTGCTGCTCCCCGCGCACGCACTGGCCGAGCGTCCCGTCAGCAATGCCGAGTACCGCGCCTTCATCGACGCCGGCGGCTACCGCGAACCGCGCTGGTGGCTCAGCGAAGGCTGGGCGCTGCGCGAAGCCGAGAGCTGGCAGCACCCGCTGTACTGGGATGACGCCCTGCAGCGCGAGTACACCCTGGGCGGTTGGCGCGAACTGGATCCGCATGCGCCGGTCTGCCACCTCAGCTACTACGAGGCCGATGCCTGCGCCCGCTGGGCCGGTGCGCGCCTGCCCAGCGAGTTCGAGTGGGAGGCTGCCGCCGCAACGCTGCCGCCTCGCGGTCATTTTGCCGATGACGATCGGCTGCACCCGCAGGCTGCAGGGGGCAGTGGACTGCGTCAGCTGTTCGGCGATGTATGGGAATGGACCCACAGCGCGTATGGCGCCTACCCGGGCTTCCGCCCTTTCGCCGGCAACCTCGGTGAATACAACGGCAAGTTCATGTGCGGGCAATGGGTGTTGCGCGGTGGCAGCTGCGCCACGCCGCGTGGCCACGTGCGTGCCAGCTACCGCAACTTCTTCATGCCCCCGGCGCGTTGGCAGTTCTCCGGGCTGCGCCTGGCCAGGGACCTCGCATGAGTACGGTGCACGACGCACTGCAGGCGCTGACCGATCTCACCCCCGGCCGCCAGCAGATCCTCACCGACGTGGTGGCCGGGTTGTCGCGCACGCCGCGCCAGCTGCCGTCCAAGTACTTCTACGATGCGCGCGGCTCGCGCCTGTTCGAGCAGATCACGCAGACCCCCGAGTACTACCCCACGCGCACCGAGCTGGCCCTGCTTTCACGGGTACTGCCGGACATCGCCCGAAGCGTCGGGCCGCACCTGCACGTGGTGGAACTGGGCAGCGGCAGTGGCCGCAAGACCGCGTTGCTGCTGGCCGCCCTGCACGACCCGGTGGCCTACACGCCCATTGAAATCTCGCGTGCCGCGCTGCTGTCCAGCATCGACCACCTGGCCCCGGCGCTGCCCGAGGTGGAGATGCTGCCGGTCTGTGCCGACTTTACCGTCCCCGTCGCCGTACCCATGCCCGAACGCGAACCCGCACGACGGCTGCTGTTCTTCCCCGGTTCCACGCTGGGCAACTTTGAAGGCGAGGACGCGGTCGCGCTGCTGCGCGCGATGCGCCAGACCATGGGGCGTGATGGCCTGGCCCTGGTAGGCATCGACCTGCACAAGGACCCGGCGCTGATCGAGGCGGCCTACAACGATGCGCAGGGCGTCACCGCCGCATTCACCCTGAACCTGCTGGCCCGCCTCAACCGCGAGGTCGGCAGCGACTTCGATCTGCAGGGCTTCCGTCATCGTGCCCGCTACAGCGTCGCGCGGCTGCGCATCGAGACCGATCTGGTCAGCCAGCGGGCACAGGACGTCCATCTGGATGGCCGGACCTTCCATTTCGAGGCCGACGAACCGATCCGCGTCGAATACAGCCACAAGTACACCGACGAGAGCTTCGAAGCGCTGCTGCAGCCGGCTGGCCTGCAGGTCATGCAGCGCTGGGATGCTGAAGGCCCGGCCTATGGCCTGCGCCTGTTGCGTGCCATCTAGGGCGGACGGCCAGCCGGTACCGCTTCAGGTTCAGCAGCACCGCTACCCCTAAGATGGCCGTGCAACGGCAACACGGAGGACGCCATGCCCATTCTGACCACGCTCGGCCTGGCGGCCGCTCTTGCCTCGGCGCCGACAGCGCCCGCCGCGCCTGCCGGCGACATCGATCCGGCGTTCAGCCGCTGCCTGTCGGGCCTGCAGGCCACCGCTGCGACACAAGGCATCAGTCCCGACCGTTTCAACGCGATCACCGCCGGCCTCACCCCGGACCCCAGCGTGCTCGGCCTGCTCGATGCACAGCCCGAATTCACTACGCCGATCTGGGACTACCTGGCCGCGCTGGTCGATCGCCCGCGCGTGGCTGATGGCCGCGCCCTGCTGCAGCAGCACCGCGACCTGCTCGATCGCGTGTCGGCGCAGTACGGCGTCGATCCGGCCACCATCGTCGCGGTCTGGGGCGTGGAGAGCGACTACGGCCGCGTGTTCGGCAAGCGCCCGCTGCTGCAGTCATTGGCCACGCTGTCCTGCGCCGGCCGTCGCCAACCCTTCTTCCGCGGTGAACTGCTGGCGCTGCTCAAGCTGATCGACCGCGGCGACCTGCAGGCCCAGGGGCTCACCGGCTCCTGGGCCGGTGCCTTCGGGCATACGCAGTTCATGCCCAGCACCTATGCGCGCATCGCCGTGGACGGTGATGGCGATGGCCGCCGCGATCTGGTCGGCAGCATTCCCGATGCGCTGGCGTCCACCGCCAACTACCTCAAGCGCGCCGGCTGGCGCAGCGGCGAGCCGTGGGGCGTGGAAGTCCGCGTTCCTGCGGGCTTCCACGCCAGCCAGGCCGGCCGCACCCAGCGTCGCGCCCTGGCCGACTGGCGTGCGCAGGGCGTGACTGCGCTGGATGGCAGCGTGTTGGCTCCGGCCAATCTGCCGGCGGATGCGCGCGCGGCGCTGCTGCTGCCGGCCGGCAACAAGGGCCCGGCATTGCTGGTGTTCCGCAACTACGACGCGATCTACAGCTACAACGCCGCCGAAAGCTATGCGCTGGCGATCGCGACGCTGGCTGACCAATTGCGTGGCGGCAACGGGTTGGCCACCGCCTGGCCGACCGATGACCCGGGCCTGGGCCGCGATGAGCGCCGCCAGCTGCAGACCCTGCTGCTGGCCCGCGGCCACGATATCGGTGCCGCCGACGGCATGATCGGTACCGCCACGCGCCGCGCGATCCAGGCCGAGCAGCAGCGCCTGGGCTGGAGCGAGGTGGACGGCCGCGCAGGCCAGCGCATCCTGCGCACGCTGCAGGAAGAGGCGACCGCCATCGCACCCGCTGGGCAGAAAGCCTTGCCGGCGGCACGTTGACCGCGACATCATCGCCGCGGTCTTCAAGGAGCGTCATCGCATGCAGTCGAATCCGGACATCAGCACCGGCCTGTATCACGGCCTGGAGGCCTGGCAGGTGCGAACCGCCAACGCCACGGCGGTCGTCAGCGTGTTCGGCGGCCAGCTGCTGTCGTTCATTCCTGATGGGCAGCCCGATCTGCTGTGGCTTTCGCCCACGCGCGCCGAGCTGCCCACGCCCATCCGCGGTGGCGTCCCGGTGTGCTGGCCGTGGTTCGGTCGCCAGGGCCAGAGCGCCGATGTACCGGCGCATGGCCTGGTACGTACCGCGCGCTGGGAGCTTCTGCAGGCCAGCCAGCGCGATGATGGCGAGGTCGAGCTGCAGTTGGCGCCTGCGCCCGGCGCCGATCGCGGCCTGCGCCTGCAGATGCAGCTGCGCATTGGCCGCCAGCTGCGCCAGCAGCTGGTCACCGAGAACACCGGAACCTCGCCGGTGACCTTCACCCAGGCCCTGCACAGCTATTTCCGGGTGGGCGATGCCAAGCGGGTCGAGGTCGAGGGCCTTGACGGCCTTCAGTACCTGGACAAGTACGAGGACTATGCGCAGCTGCGCCTGCAACAGGGACCGTGGTCATTGCGCGATCCACGTGATCCCGGTCGCAGCGATCGCATCTATACCGGTGCCGGCGGCCATTACGTGCTGCATGATCCCGTACTGCAGCGGCGGATCGAGATCCGCAGCGAAGGCAGCCAGACGCTGGTGGTCTGGAATCCGGGCGCCGAGGCGGCAGCCAGGATGGCCGATGTCGGCGAGGGCTGGCGCGATTACGTATGCCTGGAAGTGGCCAACGCAGGCCCGGAGCAGATTACGCTTGCGCCGGGTGCGCGCCATCAACTGGTGCAGACCCTGGGCAGTACCGCGCTGTAGGCGCGGGCAGCGATTTCAGTTTGTCGATGCAGGTAGCAAGGACGGAAAACATGCAGGAAGCACAATGGTGGTACGCCAATGGCAGGCAGAGCAGTGGGCCGGTGGATCTGGCCGGTCTTCGCCAGCTGCAGCAGGAAGGGACGGTTACGGCGCGCACTCTGCTCTGGTGCGAAGGCATGCCCTCATGGCGGCCGTTGGCGGAACTGGAGCAGGCTTCCACCCCCGTCGAGGTGGTTCCGGCCCTGGATATCGACGCAGCCCCCGCGGTTGAGGGCATCGCGCCGGATGTCGGCGACCCGTCCGATCCCTATCGTGCACCGGTCGCTGCACCGGACAGGGCTGCGGCTGCCGGGCTGGAGGGCGCGATGGCCTTGTACGCCAGCGTGGTCGGCGGCAACTTCCCGATCTATCGCCAGCGCTGGCGGCTGGATCAGGGCATTGCCACGGGCAGTGGCACCTGGCATTGGCCGGCCTTCCTGCTCGGCCTGATCTGGATGATGTACCGCCGGATGTACCGCCTGGCGGCGATGTGGGCTGGCCTGCTGCTGCTGATCAGCGTGGTGGAGACCTGGCTGGATGTGCCGGATGGCCTGTCGCTGGTCATCACCTTCGCGCTGAGCATCACCACAGGCATCTTTGGCAACAGCTGGTACTTGGCGCACTGCCAGCGCCTGATCGCCCAGGCCCGTGCCCTCACCGGCGACGATGATGCACGGCTGCGCAGCGAGCTGACCGCGCGTGGCGGCACCAGCGTGGTCGCCACACTGATCGCCATCGTCATCGCGGTGGCGCTGAGCATCGTCGGCGCCGCATTGGCCGGGTAGGGGGGGTCAGCGGTCCTGACGGGGCCGCAGCACCAGCAGGCACAGCGAACCGGCCACCAGGCCCCAGAACGCCGAGCCGATGCCGGCCAGTGAGACGCTCGAGGCGGTGACCAGGAAGGTGACCAGTGCCGCCTCGCGGTCCCGCTCTACCGCCAGCGCACTGGCCAGGCTGTTGGCGATGGTGCCGAACAGCGCGATACCGGCCACGCAGGCCACCAGCTCCTTGGGGAAGGCGGCGAACAGTGCGGCCACGGTGGCACCGAACAGCCCGATGACGATGTAGAAGGCACCTGCCGCCATGGCGGCGGTGTAGCGTCGTGCCGGGTCCTCATGTGCATCACGGCCCATGCAGATCGCGGCGGTGATTGCCGCCAGGTTCAGCGCGTACGCACCGAACGGCGCCAGTAGTGTATTGACCACACCGATCCAGCCGATCAGCGGCGACACCGGGGCGTCGTAGCCGGATGCCCGCATCACCGCCACGCCCGGAATGTTCTGCGAGGCCATGGTGACCACGAACAGGGGCAGGGCGATGCCGGCCACCGCGGTCCAGGACAGGGATGGGGTCACCCATTGCGGTACCGCCAGTTGCAGCTGCACCTGCTGTGCGTGCAGCAGGCCACGGCTGGCCGCAACCGCGATGCCGATCAGCAGGGTGGCGATGACCGCATAGCGCGGGAACAGGCGGCGTCCGGCCAGCCACGTGGCGAACATGGCAAGCGCCAGTACCAGCTGGGTGTTCATGGCCACGAACACGTCCAGACCGAAGCGCAGCAGCACCCCGGCCAGCATGCCGGCGGCCAGCGCTATCGGCACCCGTTGCATCAACCGGGCGAAGATGCCGGAGAAGCCAGCCAGCATGCCCAGAACCGCAGCGAGCAGGAATGCACCGGTGGCCTCGGAAAGAGATGCGCCGCCGGCACCGACCACCAGCATCGCCGCGCCCGGTGTCGACCATGCGGTCACCACCGGTACCCGATAGCGCAGTGACAGCCCGATGCAGGTGACACCCATGCCCAGTCCCAGTGCCCACATCCATGAAGCGATCTGCGCCTGGTTGGCACCGACAGCTTGTGCAGCCTGGAACACGATGACGGCCGAACTGGCGAAGCCGACCAGCACAGTAATGAAGCCGGCAACGAGGGCCGGTACTGAAAGGTCGCGCCACCACGCTTGCCGCACCTGCATGTTCATTGCCGTCTCTCCACTGTGCATCCGTGCATTGATAGCCCTTGTGGCGTTGACCGCGCAACGCGCGGTCAACGCCACAGTGATCTTCGAGCGTATGCCATGCGTGACGTTGCCTTGGTTCTGTCATCACCCTGCAAAAAAATGCTTGACGAAATCTGCAGGATCTCTAGAATTCGCTCCCTTGCTGCAGCGCACCGCCTCTTCGGAAACGGCACGCAGACAGCAATGCCACCACCGACGAACGAGATGATCGAACGAAGGTGTTGACGGACTCGAAAAGTCCGGCATAATAGGCGGCTCGCAACGACGAAAGGCCTTCGGGTCCAACGCCGAAGCAGCATCGGCAACAACGTCCACCCCGGTGAGACGGCCTTGAAAAAAAGGTGTTGACGAAGCGGAAAAGCCGGCTATAATGGGCGGCTCGCTACGAAGGAAACTTCGCAGCACACGGGAACGGCGCTGAGGCCACTTCCCTCGATCTTTGAAAGTATGCGCAGGTATCTTGTGAAGGCGCCTG